>JABWAU010000016.1 GCA_013360875.1 Anaerolineales bacterium
ACCAATTGCGCCTCACGTCCCTGAAAATCCTCTTTGGATATGGTCACGATCACGAAACCGGCGTCGGGAGCCCACAATGCCTCCCACATGTTCGGGAAGGTCTCAGGGCGCAGGACGACTCTGCCGGTGACGCCGTCCGGCGCGGAGCGAACAATTTGCAGTGGGGCGCGGTCAATAAATCCCTCTGTGTTCGGGACGCTTGCGTAAAAGAAATATAATTGCCCATCGGGCGCAAGGAAGGGATTGTCGGCGACCTCGGCCGGGTTGGAATCGAAATCAGCGGAGAGCAGCGCGGTGACGACGCCGCTGGCGATGTCCACGCGCCAGAGACCGGCGTTGAACATGCCCATGTGTGGGCTGGCGGCATATAGAACGGAGCCATCGTCGCTGAGGTGGTAATCGCCGCAACAGATGATCGCGCCTTCGCCTCCGCTCAAGCGGGTCAATGCGTTCGAGGCGGGGTAATAGACGGCGGTGGAGGCGCCTTCGTAATAGCCGAGCGTGACGAGCAGTTTGCTTCCATCGAGGGAGTATCCTTCGGGCCAGTACAGTTCGGATGGAATGAACAGCCCGCCGCCGACGTCGTTCCATTGGTCCTCGATCACGAGGTTGCTTGCACCGGTCAAGACGGAGTACAGATTCAACCCCTTGTGGCTGTATGCGATCGTTTGTCCGTCCGGCGAAAAAACGGGATTGCTAATCTTGCTCAGGTATGGATTATTCTCATCCACCGCGCCGCCGTCCCCAAGTATGCGCCTGTCGGAACCGTCCGCCTGGATGAGGAGCATTTGATTGTTCGAAAGGTAAACAACGCTCCCGTCAAGGGAGGAAACGTCATAGTATTCGACCGGGTCAGGCTCGAAGGTGAGTTGTGCGATCGTTTCCCCGTCGTTTTCCATGCGAAAGACCTGCGCGAGGCCGGCATCGTCGCTGCCCAAGTAATACAGACTGCGCGGGAGCAGGATGGAGGGGGATTCAGATTCCGGAGTCGCGCTGCTCGAAGAGTCCGGGGTCAGCGCTTGCATCGTCGCGGCGACGACGGTTGCCACCTGGTCTGATGGAATCTGTTCCGTGTCGCTGTTCGCAGGCAGGGAGCAAGCCAGAACGGCAAACACCAGGGTAATGTAACCAATAAGAGAACGAATACCTTTCTTCATGGACGCCTCGAGGGGAGGATGAAGCGCCGAAACATGGAGTCGCTGAGATTTATATTCCCAGCGTTTCCGCATCCCGGCAATGCAGGAGAAAATGTTACACCTGCTCGAACCGTTCCACCGGGACGACAAAAAGCGTGGCGCGCCTTTCGCCCGAAGGCAGGGGGGTCAATTTTGCGCGGATCAATTCCAGGGCAGACTCGAGGCGTTCGTCCCTCACGCCAAGCAGAAGCGTGACCACGCCGCTTCGCAGGAATCCGCCGGTGGAGGCGACGCGCGTGACGCGGTATTTGTCCGCGGTCAGCGCCTGGAGGACGTCGTCCGCGTCGTTGTCTTTGACGATGAGAATGACCATTTTCATAATAATGCTCCTTCAGACAGATCGCGCTTCGACTTCGCGGCGCTTTCAGCGCCGCTCAGCGCGAAAGGTTAGATTTCCTCGAAATGTTCGACCGGCAGGGCAAAAATGGTCGCGCCGCCCACGGTCACAGGAACAGGCGTCGGCATGGGAAGAGGCGAGCCCTCCAGCGGCATGGTCAGGTACTCGATGTGTTGTTTGCACGTTTCCCGCAAAACTCGAATCGCCTCCTCCTCCCTGCCTTCCTGCAGACCGATCAAGAGGGTGGCGTTGCGGCGACCAAGAAAACCGCCCGCGCTGAAAAGGTACACCACAGGCTGGTCCAATTTTTCCAATGCGCGGGTCGCCTCATCCCGGTCCTGCTCCTGGACGACGGCAAGCATCAACAGTTTGATTTTGGAAACATCCATACGACCTCCAAAAAGACCGTTTGTAGGATAGTATACAGGATACCGGCGATGAGACAAGCGGTTCGACGAATTATTCGGCAAATAAGGTCTCGTTCTCGCGCAGACCGTGCACCTCAAGCACAGGAAGCACGATCAGGATGCCGGTATGAGGCGCCTCCAGGGGACCGGTAATCGTTTCGGTGGCACGAATCAGTTTGGGGATGTCGAAATCGTCGGGGACCACGCTGAAGATTGTGCGATGCGTGCGCTCCTGCGTGCGCAACACCGTGCGGATGGAGGGGATCAGGGGCAGGTTGTCGTGTCCCGCCAATTGCCGGCCGATGCCGCTGCTATCCAGGATGGTGGCTCCCGTGACGCCCACACGCGCCCAGGCTTCGAGCGTCGCCATTGCCTTCCCTCCATCCGCCAGAACGAGAATGATCATTTTACTCATAGGATCCTTCCTTCCCAAAAGCCCATCTCAACAGGGGTGGAGTAATAAGCGTTGTAACCAATACCACCAATACGATCACCGTGAATTTTTGCGCGGTAAGCAAACCCATTCCCTGTCCAACACCCGCAACGATCAAGCCGACCTCGCCGCGCGAGATCATGCCCACGCCCACGCGCAGCGCCTGGCGGTTGGAAAATCCCCCCAGGCGCGCTCCCAGCCCGCATCCAATGATCTTCGACGCGATGGCAACTACGATCAGAACCGCCGCGAGGAGTATAACGGACACCCCCAGGTCCCTGACGTTCGCCTGCAAGCCCACGCCCACCAGAAACAGAGGCACAAAAAAGGCGTAGTTCATGGTTTGCAGATCGCGCGTAATTTCTTCCCGCCAGTGGGTCTGCCCCAATCCGACGCCCGCGATGAAGGCTCCCGTGATCGCGGCGATGCCGCCCACGAATTCCGCGCTCCAGGAAAAGAGCAGGGCGGAGACGATCACCAACGCCATCATGCCCTGGCTGATCGGAAGACGATTTGCCCATTCCGCAATGCGAGGCAGGATCAGATAGCCGATCAAGCCCGACGCCAAAAGGGTCAGGATCATTCGCAGGATCACCACCCCCAGGTTTTCCCCTCCTCCCCCCACGACGCTGACGAAAATGGAAAGCGAGAGAATGACCAGCACGTCGTCAACCACTGCGGCTCCGAGCAAAGCCATGCCTTCGGGAGTGCGCATCCGTTTCAACTCGATGAGGGTCTGCACAGAGATGCTCACGCTCGTCGCCGCCAGGACAATTCCCAGCAGGATGGATGAATTCTTCGAGTCAACAAAGGGCAACGCGGCGAACGCCGTCAAAAGAATGGGCAGTATCATGCCGAACAAACCGGCCAGGAAAGCGGGACGCCCACTCTTGCGGAGGTCGTTCAATTCGGTCTCCAGTCCGGCGGAGAACATCAGAAATATCACGCCCAGTTGCGCCAATTGCAGGATGGTCCTCTCCGTGGCGCCGGATGGATCGTACAGAAAAGGGAGACGGAACAGGTCCAACGCGGTGGGACCCAGCAAAAGACCCGCCATGAGTTCGCCCAGCACGGCAGGTTGACCGATCTTCACAGCCAGCGCGCCCGCAAGTTTGGCGCTGGCAATCAGAATCGCCAGCGCCAGAAGCAACGGCAACAGGCTGGAAGTTTCGCCCTCCGTTGAGGACAGGAGTCCGATGGAATGGAAAATTCCCATGTTCATCAATGACTCATCCCGGCGCCGCCGAGCCGTCGTCTCTCATGGCTGCACATTCCGTCACGCCTCGCCCTGGACTCACTTTCTCTTTCTCCTGAAGAATTCCTCCCCCATTCCCGAAGAGCGTACGGGGAAAATGCCCTGTTGCACGGAGCGCAATTCCTCCACTGTGAAGAAGGCTTTGGGCGACACGTCCTGGATGATGCGAATGACCTGTTCGAGTTCCCTGCGCATGACCACCGTATAGACCAGGATGACCGCCCCGCTCGCCCCCTGACCGTCCACAAAGGTCACACCATAGCCTTCTTCGCGCAGTCGTTCGACCAGGGAGTTTCCGTCCTTGGGGAGGATGGCGCGCACGACCAGCGTCCCGATGGCGAGTTTGTCCTCGATCACCATGCCGAAGAAATTCCCGACGGCGAACCCGGCAGCGTAGGCGAAATACGCCGCGAGGTTCCGCGCGCCGCCCACGATCTGCGAAACGACCGTGATCCAGATCAGCACTTCCACAAAACCGAGGAGGGGAGCCAACGCTTTCCTGCCGCGCGAGAGGAAGATGATCCGCATGGTGCCAAGAGTCACGTCTGTGACGCGCGCCAGGAAAACGATCAATGGCAGGATGACCCAGGTATACCAATCGAATGTTTCCATGAAGCAATTATAAACTCAAGCGATGCGGTACCGCAGGATTCATCTTGCGCCCAAAATGCGACACTGCGAATCGTGTCGCGGCATGCAATCGTCTATAAACTCCTGCTGTTCCCCATGGTCGGGAGGATCCACTCGTCGTCGTAGAACTCGCGCAGGATACGGTAGTAATACAACGCCTCCTTGTTTTGCAGGTTGTAGTTCCAATCCTTTTTGAGGCGGTCGCGCTCGAGGGTGAATTCCTCATCCGTAATTTTTTCGACAGCCTCCTGGGCGATCAACTCGGAGGAACCGGCGCCTTTCGAGAACTTTACCTTGGGGCGATTGACGATCTCCTGCGGCAGTTCATTCGCGAAAGATTGGCGCAGCAGGGCTTTGGGAACGCGTTCGTGGTGAAGTTTCCAGGCGGCGGGAATGCCCATCGCAAGCGAAACAGATTTCACGTCCAAAAAAGGGACGCGGGCTTCCAATCCAAAAGCCATGGACATTCTATCGGCGCGCTGCAGGTTGGTGTTGTGAAGCGCGTTCGTGATGTGGAGCATCTCGTCCTGCAACTCGTCGGGCGTTTCATACCGCGCGAGATAATCGTACCCCGCGTAGACCTCGTCCGCGCCCTCGCCTGTGAGGATGACCTTGACGTGTTCGGAGGCAAGTTTGGCGAGAAAATAATTCGGGATGGCGCTTCGCACCAACGCGGGATCGAACGACTCGAGATAATAGAGGACGTCCGGCAGCGCCTCGATCATCTCCCGCGTGTCGTAGACGTATTCGTGATGAACCGTCTCGAGATAACTGGACATCTGCCGCGCCGCCTCGAGATCGGGACTCCCTTCGACTCCCACCGCGAACGAATGCAGGTTCTCCGCTTCCTCGCGCGCCAACGCGGTGACAATGCTGCTGTCCAGCCCGCCGCTAAGACTGACTCCCACCGGCACGTCGGCAAGCAGGCGTTTGTACACCGCGCTCCGCAGCGTAGATTTGATCTCCGGGATCGCGTCGAGTTCGCTCCCGTCGAACGGGCGGATGGTCTCTTCGAGTCGGTAGTATTTGCGCCAGCCGAGCCGCGAGTGATACCAATGCCCGGCGGGAAACTCCTTGATGCGTTCCACATGCCCGACCAGAGCCTTGATCTCGGAGGCGAAGAGGAATTTTTTGCCGTCGTTGCCCCTGCCGTAATATAAAGGCTTGATGCCGAGCGGGTCGCGCGCCAGGAAGATCTCGCCTTTATGCTCGATGGCGAACGAGAACATGCCGTCCAAAAGTTTTACAAATTTGGGTCCTAGCCTGCGGTATAGATGAAGCAGTACTTCGGTGTCCGAATGCGTTTTGACGCGCAGGTCGGGAAGATATTTCCGTTTGAGTTCGCGATAGTTGTAGATCTCCCCGTTGAAAACAATGACTGTTCCTTGATACTCCATCGGTTGATGTCCGCCTTCCAGGTCCAGGATGGCAAGGCGGGTATGACCGAAGGTCCCATTGGGGACTTGCATTACGCCGTGACCATCCGGTCCGCGATGCGAGATGGTCTTGATCATTTTTTCGACAGTTTGACTTGCTGGTTCCTGAAAAACTCCAGCGATTCCACACATGATTTTTCTCCTTTACATTATGATCTTGATTTGAGTTCGATTGCCAAGCCTCAGCCGCGAAGTTCTCGAATGCTCACGAAGCGGAATTTTGAATCCGCGTTCATGCGCGCAATTCCCGGCAAAACGGCTTCGAGGACGAGTTAGTCCACCTTCCCTTCCCTCACGAAGCGCGTCAACTCGCTGACGCTCCATTCCGAGAGACCCAGTTTTTCGACCGTGCGTCCGCGCCGCCAGTAATCGGTGCGGTGGATGATGCTGGCGATCTGGATCATGCTCTCCATGCCGCGCACGGAGACGCCGTAACGTTTGCCCAGCGAGGCGATCGGCACGAGGCTCATCGGCACGTCCTCGAACAGGTAACGGTGGTTCAACGTGGAAGGTGCCTTGATGCCGTAGTAACCCGGCTGGTTGTGGATGGCTTCGTGCAGGTCCTCCCCGCTCGTGTCGTAGGCGAGTTTCAGCCATTCGAGCGCAGTGCGGGCGCGGATGCCCAACGCGGATGCCACCGTCACGCGCTCGCGGTCCAGCACTTCCAACATGCGCGCCACCGAAGGCGATACGCCGTCAATGTAGAACTGATAATCGCCGTGCGTAGCTTCGATCCAGCCCATGTTGAGCAGGGTCAGCGCGGGGTGGAAGATGGCGCCCATGTTGTTCAATCCCGTATGCAGCACGTCCACGCCGTCAATGAACTGGGGATACGCCTCGTTGATGACCTGCAATACTATTTCCGTGTTGTTGGAGGGAAGAGCCGCCAGGGGGACTGCCTCCTTGATGCGGAAGATGCGCGCCTGCGCGGGACCGTCGGAGCGCGAGGCGTAGATGAACGTTTCCGCCTCGGCGATGGTCACGTTTGCCGTACAGCCGTTCTCGCGTATGACCTTCGAGAATTCGAGCGCGCCGCAGGTGCGGCCCGGATGCAGGATCACGATATGACCGTCTCGCAAATGCGGCGCGGAGGCTTTGGCGATGTCCGCGTGGGCGGAGGAGGGCAGGACGACCATGATCACGTCCGAGCGTTTGACCGCCTCGCCGATATCCGAAGTGACCTTTGCAAGTTTGCCGAATCCGCGCGGACCGCCCTCTTCGCCGCTGTCCAGTTCGATGCCGCCGCGCTTTTTGATGATCTCGACGTGTTCGGGCGTGCGGTTATACAACGTGACCGGGAAACCCATCAGCGCCAGGTGCGCCGCCATTGCCTTGCCGCCGTGTCCCGCCCCGATCACTGTGATGTTTTTTGTCATTGAAGCCTCCGATGTTGGGTTAGAAACTCCTGAAATTGCCTTTTCGAGTGGCGCGCCATCCTGAGCGGAGCCCGAAGGGCGCAGACGAAGGGGCGCCACGAGAAATGACACCTTCAAGGATGCTATGATTTCCAGAGTTTTAGGATACGTTTCTGTTCCCTGACAGGTTTACCCTTCGAGTCAACAGTCACACTTGCCCCGTTGACGATGCTCGTGCGAACCTCACCGCGCCCGAACTTGTTGTTACGCAGTTGCGGCGCGTCCATGAGACCGGAGGTCACAGCCCGGGCCAAGGTCGCGGCGTCCGTAAGCGGGTCGCCAACCCCGGGTCCCGCGAGACGCGAGATGGCTTCCAGTAAAACGTTCGCTTCCTTCACCAGTTCCTTTCTTCGTTTTATGATCGCCTTGTCCGCGGTCATATCCGGCGCGCCCAAGGCGTTCTCGATGGCGCGTCGCACGATCTTGCTGGCTTCGATAATATCGTCCGCAGTTGCGGCGTGATGCGCCTCGGTGTGACCGACGATGTGATAGATGTGCGGCTGGATTGCCATTTGAAGATAGGTGCTCGCCGCAAGATGTCCGCGCGCGGCATCGAGGTCGAGCGGATGTGAGAGCAGACCGATGCGCGTTTGTTTCCACACTTTGAAATTTTCATTTTGCAGCGGCTCGACCATGTCCATGATCGCCAGCATCTTCGCAAGGTCCATCGCGTCCGAAAGACCCGGCGGACTGTTGAACATCATCTGCGCGATGTAATCCTTCACGCCGAAGGCGCGCGCGTTGTACGCCGAAAGATACGCCGACACAACGAACACAACGTCAGACGAATCGCGCATACCCCAGTGATGCGGCTCGTTCAACTCGACCGGAATGTCATGTTCGCCGTACCACTTCATCACGCTTTGATGCTCGCGGATCGAACCCTCCAAATCCCACGGTCCGCGTCCGTCCATCTGGTTGAACCAAAACAACGGGATGGCGCACCAGGCGATGTTGATCGTTTCCTTGTACATCTCAGCCAGCCGGATAAAATCGTCAGTGCCTGAATACGTCCGCAACAGCGGATAATTTCCGCGGCGGCTTGCCTGAAACAACGCGCGGTAATCGTCCGCCGAACGCACAGGCACGCCGCCCGCGCCCTTTCGTCTCGGGTCCTGCCGTTCGGGATGAAAAAAGTTTTCCTGCGCGTCCTGGTCAATGCCAAGCGAGATCACATCCAACGCCTGCGCCTCGGCGATCTTTTCGATGCCTGCGATCGTGTCCTCCATCGTTGGAAGACCGAAGTGATGACGCAATATCGGATACGGGGATTTCCACTTAATTCTTTCTATCGTGGATTGGGGAAAATCCGCTTCACTCCGACCCGAATCCTGTTTCCCTTTCAAATAAGCGAGCACCGCCTCTGACGGCTGATTCCCGTCAAAGACCCGCTCGAAGAAGCCGATCTTCTCGACGCGTTCCGCAACGGGAGGCGTCCCTCCAAACGCAAAGCGGACTCCCTTCTCGTGCAGTTCCGAGGCGGCTTCGGCAAACTCGCCCAATAAACGCTCGCCCGTTTCAGGAGTCAACCGATAAGAGACTCCCACCAGATCCGCTTTTTCGCGCTTGGCGACGCGGATCACTTCCTCGATCGGCACAGCCGGACCGAGGAACACCGTCCGCCAGCCAGCCGCCTCGGCGAGACGCAGAAAGTTCGTCACGCCCGCCACGTGGACACATTCACCTAAAGCGCCGGCAACCACAGTTTTTCTTTGTTCCGTCATAAACATCTCCTTTCTGTTCTCTTCCCCCCTGAAACGAATTCAACCCCGGCGAATTTTTATACCACAAAAATTGCGGTTTTCTTTGGTTAATTTGCAGCAAACAAAAAGGTGACAGTCACGTCGAAAGTGACTGTCGCCCGAACGATTTTTGTCTGTTTGTTCGATCTACTGAAAATACTGCAACGCCAATCGCAAACGTTCCTCCACGTCGTCGGGCGCGTCCTTCGCGATGGACTGGATGGCGGCTTGCGCCTCCACCACCGAGTAGCCCAGCGCGGTCAACGCGGCAAGCACCTCGCTGTCCTTGTCAGACATGGCAGCGACTCTCGCCAGCGCGTCGGTCGGCTTGAGTTTGTCCTTCAAATGGAGCGCCATCTTTTGGGCGGTCTTCTTCCCCACGCCGGGGACGCGGCTCAACAAGTCCGCTTCATCGGCAAAGACCGCGCGCTGGACGGCATCCAATGTCATGGTTGAGAGAACCGAGAGCGCAACCTTCGGTCCAACCCCGTCCACGCCGAGCAGGAGGTTGAAGAGTTCGCGGTCCGCCTGGGATTCGAATCCATACAACGTCAACGCATCCTCGCGCACGACGAGGTGGGTATACAAGAACACCGCTTCGCCAGCCTTGAGTTTTGTCCGCAACGTGGCAGGGACGAAAACGCGCAATCCCACCCCGCCCACTTCGAGGATGAGGGCGCTGTCTTCGATTTGGGTGATTTCTCCGCGCAGGGTTGCTATCATGGGTTAGGGAAAGTAACGATAGATGTCTTTTCGGTGAAGAAACCGGATGAAATAAACCTTGTCGTTTTCAACTTTCAAGCCGATTCGATAGTCGCCAAGTCGAATACGGTAATAAACATCTCCTCCGCGCAGTTTCTTGAGCTGCTCGATTTCAGAAATGACGGCGGACTTTTCGACTTTTCCGATAATTTGCAGAACCTGGTTTTGCAACTGCTTTTCCTTCACCTTTTTCAAGTCCCTGACGAAACTGCTTTTGAATTCAACCTTCACCCCGCACCTCCGAGGGCGCGCAGGACTTCTTCCTTGCTCACGGCTTCGCTATCCTCTCCTTCGCGAATCGCGTAAACCAGTAAAACATCCTCGAGCGCCTCGGCAAACAATTCATAGAAATCATCGCGACGTTCAGTGAGAAGTTCAAGCATAGCTTCCTTGAACAAATCTTTGATTCGAGTATCATCGGTTGCAGTGGTCATGGTAAATCTCCTGCCTTATTATATCCCTCTTGCCCAGCCTCCGCCCCGCACAACCAAAAACAGTTGTGGAACAGTCGCTTGATGAAAACCGATGACACCGTTCGCTTCGAGATAGGCGCAATTGAGAACGGCTTCGTCCAACGAATGAGCCGCTCTTGAAATGACGAATCCCGCGCTGCCATAAGCGTCTATGGATTTCCCAACTTCGGGGTCGAAGCGAAACAGTCTCATTCTTCCTCGTAACGTCTTGTGTTCAAATGCGTGATCGCGACCGCGAGCGCGTCGGCGGCATCGTCGGGCTTGGGGATGGAGTCGAGTTGCAGCAGCGCGCGCACCATGTCCTGCACCTGGCGTTTGTCCGCGCTGCCGTAACCGGCAACGGCGTTCTTGATCTCCTTCGGGGTGTATTCGAAGGTCTCGATCCCCGCCTGCTGCAAGGCGAGCATGACCACGCCGCGCGCCTGTCCCACCGCGAGGGCGGTGGTCACGTTACGTGAGAAGAATAATTTTTCGACGGCGGCGGTATCGGGTTTGTATTTCTCGAGGAGATCGCGCGTCCCGTCGTAGAGCATCTCCAGCCGGGCGGAGGCGGTCGCCTCCTTTGGGGTGGAGAAAATGCCAAAGGAAACAGCAACCAGTTCCCCATCACGCGTGAGGCGCACGAGTCCGTATCCTGTGGCGGCAGTGCCGGGATCAATTCCCAGTGCGAGGGTCATGTTGTTAAATGATTCACCGCGAAGGAACGAAGAACGCGAAGATTTCTTTATAAGAAGGCTTCGCGACCCTCGCGCCTTTGCGGTGAAAATTCCTTACGCCGCTTCGAGCGCGGCGAGCGCCTCGTCCGAAACCTTGAGGTTCGAGTAGACGTTCTGCACGTCGTCGAGTTCCTCGATGGCTTCGAGCGCCTTCAGCACGCTAACCGTTTCCTCGGGACCGAGTTCCACTTCCTGTTTGGGGGACATGCGAAGTTCCGCCTCCTCGGGCTGGACGTTCGCCTTGTGCAGTGCGTCGGCGATCAGTTTGAACGATTCGACCGGCGCAAGGATCTCAATCGTGCCGTTATCTTCGAGCACGTCGTTCGCGCCCGCTTCGATGCCGAGTTCGAAGGCTTTATCGTAGTTCATCGCGCTGGCGGGGAACGAGAAATACGCGATGCGGTCGAACTGCCAGGCGACCGAGCCGAGTTCGCCCATGCCGCCGCCGGCCTTAGTGAGCGCGTGGCGAAGATCTGCAACCGTGCGATTGCGATTGTCGGTGACGGCTTCGATCATCACCGCCACGCCGTGACCGACGTACCCTTCGTACGTGATGGATTCGAACGCCGCACCGTCCTTATCCTCGCCCGTGCCGCGGCGGATGGCGCGCTCGATGTTTTCCTTTGGCATGTTTTCGGCGCGGGCTTTATCCACCGCGAGGCGCAGGCGGAAGTTGGTTTCAGGGTCGCCCCCGCCTTCGCGCGCGGCGATCACAATTTCACGCGCGAGACGCGTGAAGAGCGCGCCGCGTTTCGCGTCCGCTGCGCCCTTCTTGCGTTTGATGGTGGACCATTTCGAATGACCGGACATGGGAAACTCCTTGCTTGTAAACCACGTTCGTGGGAAATTTCTTGTTGAAAAAAATTATACCATCCCCCTCCCCAGCCCTCCCCCAAAATCCGACTTGTGTTCGTCGGATTTTGGGGGAGGGTGCCGAAGGCGGGTGGGGGTCAGACGAAAAAACCAACTCCCATCGCATTCGGTCCCGCGTGGACGACGATGGCGGGAGGCAACTCATAAACCGGGATGTGGGAGACGTTGACCTTCGACTTCAATTCTTCGACGAGGGACTCCGCTTCCTTCTCCGCCTCAACCTGCAACACACATAAATGAGCTTCGTCCCCACCTTTGCATTGTTCCGTCACCACCTCCACGAGACGCGCCAGCGCGCGCTTCTTCGTCCTCTGCTGTTCAAAGGATTCCACCTGCCCGTCCTTGACTTGCAGGATCGGCTTGATCTCCAACAATTCGGCGAGCAGTCTCTTCGCGCCGCCAATGCGACCGCCTTTTGCAAGGTATTCGAGCGTATCCACAAGGAAGTACAGCCGTCCGCGAGGGATCATGTCGTTGAGTCTTGCCACCACCTCATCCGCGGACGCACCCGCCTTCGCCATATCGTCAGCGACCAGCACCATGGAGCCCAGATTGCACGAAACGGTTTGCGTATCCACCACACGGACATCGAGCCCCGGAAATTCCAGCGCGGCGGTCTGCGCCGAACGGACGGTTCCGCTTGCCTTGCCCGTCGGCGCGACGACGACCACGCTTTCGCCGCGCCTCTTCGCCTCTTCGAAGATCGGGAAGTACAGGGGCGGTTCCGGCGCGGCGGTCTTCGGCAGGGTTGGGGACTCCTTCAGTTTTTGCAGGAATGCGGGGGTGTCCAGTTCGGAATCGTCGTGATAGGCTTCGTCTCCAAAGATGACAACCTGCGGAACGAACGGAATCCCGCGCTGTTTCAACAGTTCGCGCGGCAAACCACACGTGGTATCAGCGACGATGATGGTCATGGTAGTCTCCTATGACATGATTGTATTCCCCTTCGGCATGGAGGCAAATTGTCAAAAGAACCCAGTTTTATATTACAAAGTGCGGGAGTATGTCCTGTGCATCTTGTAAAAATCTATCCCAAAATTTTCCATTTCACGCTGCATGTTCTCGTTCTCGACGCCGATTTGCACCACGTCCGCATGTCTGTAGTGCGGGTTCTCGCTCACCGACTTGAACATCTCACTATACAGGATCGCCGTCCCGCCCGAGCCGCGGTATTCGGGGAGCAAGCCCGCGCCGTTGATGTTGATCCAGTCCGTGCGGCGGAGTTCGAGGAGCAGGGTCAGCCAGCCGAAGGGGAAGAGGCGTCCGCGTGTTTTTTGCAGCGCGGCGGAAATATCGGGGTAGGCAAGCAAAAATCCGACAGCCTTATCCTCTTTCATCACCAGTTTGACCAGTTTCGGGTCAGCCAGCCAGATGAGTTGATTCGCCATCGAGTTGATTTCCTCATCCGTGAGCGGGACCGTCCCTTCGGTGCCGCCCAGGGAATTGTTGTAGAGTTCCTTGAGATGCGGCACGAGGGCGCGCAGTTCAGCGCGTGTATTGCAACGCAGGATGCGGAGTCCGCGGCGCTGGGCGAGGCGTTCGGCAAGTTGATGGATGCGTTCCGGGAACTGAATGTTTGCTCCGAGATACCCTGAAACCGATTCGCCTTCTTTGACAAATCCCTGCGCCTCGACCAAATCCACGTAATAGGCGGGGTTGTAGGGCAAGCCGAACGCGGGGCGATGCTCAAATCCTTTGACGAGCAAGCCGAATCCATCCAGGGGGGTGAACCCCTTCGGACCAATGATGTGGGTTAATCCGCGCGAGCGCGCCCAGTCGAAGCCTGCGTTGAAGAGCGCGGTCGCGGCTTCGAGATTATTCTCGCATTCGAAAAGATAGAAGAAGGCGGTCTTCGTTTTGTTGAAAGCATTAAAGCGGCGGTTGTCGAGGACGGCGAGCCTGCCAATCGGACGAGTCCCCTCGTCCACAGGACTGCTTCGCTTGTAAGCGAGAAAGAACGAGGCGTGGGAATGTTTATAGAACGGGAACCGCTTCGGGTTAAGTCTGAGGCGTTCGTCCGCTTGCAAGGGCGGCACCCATTGAGGGATGTCCCTGTAAATGGAGAATGGCAGGCGGAGGAAATCATCCACCTGTTTTTTGTCTTGGAGGTCGAGTTGGAGGATGTGCATGTTGTAGCGCAAAATTAATTTTGCGTTACATTGCCTTTGCGCGTTCGGCCATTTGCCCGCGCAGGTCTTGTGCATCCTTGTCAATCGTGAAGAGCGCGCCGAGGTAGAAGAAGAAGCACAATCCCCACGCTACGACACAGATGAGCAGGATGGCGGTTTGGAGGTCAACGGCGTCTGCGATGATGCCCGTGAGGACGGGAGCGATCCACGCGCCGCCGTTCTCGACGAAGTATTCGGTCGCCTGCGCGGTGGAACGCACTTCCGGCACGGTGACATCGTAGACTGTGGCGATGACGTTGGCGGAGGAGAGCGGCATGAAGATTGCGGTCAGGCACATGAACACGAAGAATTGCGTGCGGGCTTCGATGGGGGTATTGAGCGCGAGGGCGATGAAGATCGCGCCCATCAACACGCCGATGCTGGATATGATGATGCGTCCCTTGCGCGTGCGTTTGAAGAGGAAGTCACCCAGCGCGCCGCCGAGGAAGTATCCGCCCGCGAGGATGAGGATGACGGGCGCCATCGTGAAGAGGATGCTGTCCGCGTCGTAGCCGCGCTCACGTTCGAGGTAGGCAAAGAAGAAAAAGGTGATGACGTTCCACGGGAAGACACCCGCAAAGCCCTGCAGGAAGATGAACCACATGGTTCGTTTTTTGAAGATCTGTTTCACCTCGTCCCACGAGAACTTGAAAGTCTGCATTTCCACCATCTGCTCGAACTCGGGTTCGGCTTTGCCGCGCGGCATGTCTTTTATGCCAAAGTAAATGAACAGGGCAATGACCAGTCCCAGCCCGCCGGTGATGAAGAACACCGAACGCCAGCCGCCGATCATCGGCGCGACCATGAGAGCCAGGATCATGCCGACCAGGTAGCCAATGGGTTGCGCCAACTGCAAAAGCCCGTACACCTTGCCGCGCAGGTTGGGACCGAAATAGTCCGCCACCAGCGTGTACAAGCCGGGGTAGGAGGAGTCGTCAATGCCGGTGGAAGCGCGTGTGACAAGAAAAACGCCGAAGTTGCGGGCAAGCGCATTCAGCCAGGTCGTCGCCCCCCAAATGAACGAAGCCAGCGAAAGCAGTTTGGCGCGCGCAAAGCGGTCATAGAGATACCCCCAAATCGGATACAAAATCGTGGCAACGATCAACGCTCCCGAATTGACCAGCCCCCATTGGGTGTTGCTGATTCCAAAATCATCTGTAATCTGCACCTGCAGAGAGCCAATCATCAACTTGTCGGTCTGATGCAGGAGCATAAAGAAAAAGAACACAACAACGACAAACCAGCGGTAACGTGAATGTTCTCTGGACATGGCGCCTCGGCTTATGATTTTAGATTTTGGATTGGCGGTTTTCGCTTGCTGAACAATTGCGCCGATTATACTGCCTCATCCAAATCTTCCGAAATAATTTCCTGCGCCAGTTTTTTCAGTTCATCGGCGTCTTCCACCTTTGCCGATGCAAAATACTGCTCCAGCAAGTCCAGCGGACTCATGCTGCTAACCACCTGTCCCTCCGGGATGCGCACCCGCGCCTCGCTTTGCGGACGTTTGACCAGGTGAAACTCGAACGCCTCCTCTGCAAATTTGCGCAACGCCGATTCATCAATCAGCGCATCAAATTCACGGGGATATTCGACAATCAGCCGGACAATCGCCCCGGACATTTTCTTCGGCAATGCAGACTTCAACACCTCAGTCACGTTCTCGCTGGACCGTAGAACTGCCCGCCCTTCCAAAAACGGACGCGTCCCTTCTATCTTTTTCCACTCGACCTTTGCCGAGCCGCGTTCCACCTCCGCGATGATGTAGAACTTGTCATCCTTTGCCTCGCCAAAGTCCACGCGTTCGATGGAGCCGGGGTAGATGACGGGCGGATGATGCCCTTCGTTCACATCCTGCGGCTTGTGGATGTGTCCCATCGCGACGTAATCGAGGCGTTTGTCTTTCACAAGCGACGTCGGCAGCACCAGATCGCTTCCCAGCATGACCATCCGTTCCGCGCCGAATGTCGCGCCTTCGACAGAAGCATGGGCGGTGAGAACGAGGGGAAGGCTTCTGTCCGCTTCGTTT
Organism: Anaerolineales bacterium; assembly: GCA_013360875.1. Lineage (GTDB taxonomy): Bacteria > Chloroflexota > Anaerolineae > Anaerolineales > Villigracilaceae > Defluviilinea. The sequence continues at coordinate 15,873 of JABWAU010000016.1, forward strand.
ATCCATTCTTCGACGAGCGCAGAGATGCGAGATTCGAGATTGGCGAAGACTTCGGCGGTTTCCGCTGCGCTCATGTTGAGGGTTGCCATCAGCGCCGAGCGCGTAATCCACGGCATGGCAATGACCTGAGCCGGCGCGTCCCACAAATCGGCGGGGGTCAGGAATTGCGGTTTGTCCAGCACCTTGACGAACGGCACCTGCAGGGTATCGAATTCCTGAATGGCGTGCGCCCGCCCGACGGCAGGCGAAAGGTCGTGGTTTCCCACCAAAAGCAAAGTTGGGATTTTCGCCTGAGAGAGGCGGACAATGCGTTTGCCCCACTCGCGCTGGAAGGTGGGAGCGGGAGAGCGGTCTTTGTAGGCGTCGCCCGCAAAGATGACCATGTCTACGCGCTCGGCAATCGCCGCATCCACGATGGTATCCAGCGATTTGAGGAAGTCGAGGACGCGCAGGGGCAGTCCCGTTTCGGGGTCGTGGCGTCCATAGTTTGCCATGTCAATATGCGCGTCGGCGAAGTGGAGTAGTTTCATAAAAGCCCCCTCAATTTCTGCGCTTTATCTCTGTAAGTTTCTTGAAATCTACAAGGTCTTTTGGTCTTCCGCTTGCTTTTTTGTTTTTCTTGAGGTTTTCCAGATCAATCAAGTTGACCTCAACGCCATCCAGTTCATCCACGATCCGCGCTCGATAGCATTCATCAAACTCCACTCCAGAAATTGATGTTGTAATTTCTAGGCGCACAGGAGGCATACCCATGCGAATGATTTTCTTTTCTTGCAGGAATAGATCGGCGTTTAGATCAGGATGGTCGAACCCAAATGCTTTCAAAACATTCACCATCTTTTTTGCATTGTCAGGATGGATGGCAATCCAAATATCCAGACCGCCGGTGGAACGGACATAGCCATGATAGTTGACGGCATACGCTCCGATCAACAGGTACCGAACTTCATGTTCTTTCAGCAATTTCAAAAATTCTCTGAAGTCTGGCGGTAATCGGATCGTAGCCATAAACGATTTGCCTTAATGTTTCCAGCGCATCCAATCGTTCGTAGGGAGTCCTGGAAAGCCAATATTCCACTTCGTCGCCATCGGCTTCATCCAAGGATACGACTGAAAATGCCGTTCGGTCTATGCGGGGGAATTGCTCGCTCATAAATTAAGTATAGCACATGCAGCATCGTCCACCCCGCATGGCTCTCCTTTACGGTTGGATGCCCAAATCCTGAAGCGCTTGAATGGCAGGCGCCCAGTTGGGGTGCAGGCGAAGCGCTTCGCGGAAATCGGCAATGGCGCCGGGCGTGTCGCCGATCATGTATTTGGCGCGTCCGCGCCAGTAGATGCTCTCCTCGATGGTCGGCTTGGAGATGGTCTCGGTCAGAGTGACGTTGGCGAGGTTGATGACATCCAGATAGCGTCCCGTGTAGAAGTACGCCCAGTAGGGACCCGTCTGGTACCACATCATGCGGTAGGGACGCTGGATATCGTCCTTGCCGAGGGAGTTATAGAGGACGAACGCCTGGTCGTAGGCGAGCGCGGCGTCGGAGTATTGCTGCAAGGCAACGTGGCTTGTGCCTTTGGCGTACCAGGCAAAGTATTGGTCAATGCCGCTCGTAGCCGCTATTTTTTCCTCCGCCATACCGAGCGCGTATGCCGCCGCCCACATCGGGTCGGCGTACGGACCGAGGACCTGCATCAAATCGGCTTCGCGTTCGGGTTTGTAGACCACAATAAAGAGATTGTCGAATGAAAGCCAGGCTTCCTCCGCCATGAATTCGTCATACCTGATGCGGAAGTTGGGACCGTCGTTCCAGGTATCCTGAACGATCAATTCCCCGCGCGCGTCGTCGTAGCCGGTGACGAATTGATAATGTCCCAGCCAGGCGATCTTGCCGGTGTAATCCTTTTCGTAGTAACCCTTTTCCGCGATTAAAGGAAAACCCGCCGCGACCAGTTTTTTGGCGATCTCGATATCGCCGCCAAGACGCGAGAGCGCGCGGAATTCGGTCTCGTCATTGACGAAATCCACCATTTCGTAAGGCATGACGTTGACGTCGCTCCTGCCCTGCTGGATGAAGTCGAGTTTGGGATCTTGAATCCCCGGCTTGATGGATTTGGCGACCGTGTCGCGGTTGCCGTTCCAGCCGACGTAGTTCAATGCCATACTCAAATTGGCGGGACCGCAATAGTTCCAGCGGTTCTTCTGGTCTTCGTAGCGGAATCCGGTCAGGTTGACGGAGGCAGGCAAAGGCGTAGTCGTGATCGTTGGCGTCAGCGTAGGACCTGTTGTGGGAGTGAGAGTTTGCGTGAGCGTGGGCGGAGGCGTTCGAGTCGAAGATGTCCCGCTGGGCGTTTCGGTGGGAGCCTGTCCCGCGGGTTGGAAGACCGCCTCTTCGGGCGGGTTGATCCAATATTTGACGCTGGATTGCAAAGCCTCGACCCGCGGCATGAGGCGGGAATACACCGGCGGCAAATAGAAAACGACGATGCCCAGTATCAGGACGATCGGGAAAATCCACTTACGGTTAAAATCTTTTCTCTTCATGCAAAGGATTATACTTGCAGACCCCAATCGCCAAGATTAGATAAAAGTAAGACCCCATGAAGGCGTTGCGCGACCATAAGTTTGGAGTCGGGAGTAAGCTCCCATACCTGCGTCGAACGGCAGGCAGTTCGATCCCACATTAATTGCGCGGCAAAGCGCGCGGGGAGCGGGGGAGGAAAATGGTGAAGGACGTGCCAACGCCCATCTTGCTTTTGACCTCGATACGCCCGTTATGTCCCTGGATGATCTGTTTACAGATGGAAAGTCCCAGCCCGGTGCCAGAGGCTTTGCCCTCGTGTTCGCGCACGCGGTAGAACTTCTGGAACAGGTGGGGAATGGAATCTTCCGGGATGCCCATGCCGGTATCCTGCACGGCGACGGATATCTCGTTCTCGCTGAAGTTGCCGGTGATGATCACGGAACCGTTCGGGCGGTTGTATTTGATGGCGTTGCTCAACAGGTTGAGCAGGACCTGTTTGATCTTGTCGCGGTCGGCTTCCATCAACGGCATGTCTCCGGGAACGTCCACGCGGATCTGGATGTCCATTTCCTGCGCCTTGGTCATCATCACGTCCCGCACTTCGTAGATCAGGTCGGCGGAACTGAAGCGCGTCTTGCGGAATTGAACGCGTCCCGATTCGAGCCGTGCCAGGTCGAGGAACGAGGATGCCAGCGAATTCAACCGCAGGGTTTCGTTATGGATGTTGTTGACGATCTGGTCGCGCTGTTCGAGCGACATCTCCGGGCGGAGCAGAAGATACGTCGCGGTGCTGAGCGAGGCGAGCGGCGTGCGGAGTTCGTGGACGAATTCCGCGATCAGATCCGATTGCTGGAACAAACGCGCGTTCTCGATGGCGACCGCCGCCTGTGCCCCCAGCACGGTTAGCATGGATTCATCCGGGTCGGTGAATCTGCCGCGTTTCTTGTTGATCACCTCCAGCACGCCGACCACCTTGTTCTTGGTGATGAGGGGAATGCCGAGCAGGGATTTGGTGGCATACCCGACGCTTTGTTCCACGTCGCCGAAGAAGCGCGCATCCTTGTGCGCGTCGTCAATGCGGACGGCTTGCCGGTTGGTGACGATCCAGCCCGCAATGCTCTTGTCGAGCGGGACAACGAGTCCGCGCATGGTGGGTTCGTCTATGTTGGTGGCAACCTGAAAATAGAGTTGACGCGCCGTGTCGTCGTATAACAGGATGGATGCGGCTTCGGCGTGGGTGATGTCCGCCGCGGCGCGCACGATATCGTTCAACAGCGTATCGAGGTCCAACGTGGACGCCAGGTCGCGCGAGATCTCGATCAGACGCAGGTAACTATCGAGGGTCTGGGTTTTGATCTCAGCCATGGAGCGCTCGCTTCACTATTTCAGGTAATATCGAGGCAACATCGTCCATGATGACGACGTCGGCTCGTACAGTTATGTAGGTGGGCGAATTGTTGACAACGATCAGGTGCGCGCCCCGATCCACAGCCTGCATGGGCAAACCGGCGACAGGCAGGACCTCCAGCGAGGAACCGGCGACCACCATCAGGTCGCAGCTGCGCGATTCCCTTTGCGCCTCGAACCACGCCGTCTGCGGCAACTGCTCCCCGAACAGGATCACGTCCGGTTTCAGGATCGCGGCGCACTCCGGGCAGCGAGGGATTGTTCCCTCGTCAATGAAGGACTGGATAAAGCCTCTCGAATCGAACTTTTCGAAACAGCGCGTGCAGGATAACGTCTGCAAGGTGCCGTGCAATTCAATGACGCGCTTCGACCCCGCCTTCTGGTGCAAGCCATCTATGTTCTGCGTGACGACGCTCCGCGCCAGCCCCGCGCGCTCCAGTTCGGCAACCGCAAGGTGCGCGGCGTTGGGTTGGGCATTGAAGATCTGCCCCGCCAATGGGCGAAACCACTTGAAGAACCTTTCGGGATGCGTGCGGAACGTGTTGAGCGAGGCAACTTCCAGCGGTTCATCGCGGGACCACAAGCCTGTCCCCTCTGAACGAAAATCCGGTATGCCCGAAGGAGTGGAGATTCCCGCCCCGGTCAACACAACCACGCGTTTGGCTTGGCGGAACAACTCCGCCGCATCGTCAAGCGCAGTCCCGGTTGTGCGGGGGGAGGGATTCATCGAGGCAATGCCTCTCGCTCCATGATAAAGTCAACCAGTTTGCCGAATTGGCGCGCCGTCAGGCTTTCGGGCTGGCACAGGATCGCCGGCGTTTGTAAGCGCGTGGCTTGCACGAACAATTCCGGCGCGGGGGTCAGCGTGCCAATGACCTCGTATTCGAGTTTGTCCTGCACCTGGCTGGAGGGCAATTGCGTATCCGAACGGATGCGGTTGTTCAAGACGACGTTGATATTCCGCTTGTTGATGCCCAACGAGGCGATATCCTCGATCAGCGCGCGGGTGCGGACGATCGTGTTGGGAACGCCCTCGAGCAGCACCAACACTTCATTGCAACGCGGAAGCACTTTTGTCGCAAAAGGCTGGATGCCCACACCCAGATCGAGGACGACGAAACGAGCGAAAGCGGCAAGCTTGGAGACCACCGCCTCGTAATTCGCCACCTGGTTGATCAGGTGCATATCCCGCGGGCGATCCGAGGCAAGCAACAGTTTGAGTCCCGAATCGTGATGGGTGAGCGATTCGCGAAGTTTATCGCGCGTCACCTCGCTAACCCTGCCCAAACCGAGCAGATCCACCAGTCCCTTCGTGGAATTCAATCCCAATTCCAGCGCGAGGGAACCCTGACCGGGCAACATCTCGGCGACGATCACCTCGCTCCGGCTCTTGCTCAACAACCCCGCTGCCAGGTTTGCCGCCAGCGTGGTGATGCCCAGCCCGCCGCGCGCGCTCAAAATGCCGATCACGTATCCGCGGCTCCCGTCCCCCCCGCTGGATGAGACCTTTTCCTTTCTATCTCCCGCGCGCGCCAGCAGCGTTTTCACGCGCGCCTGCAATTCGGAGGGATGCGTCGGTTTGGTCAGGTAATCGTTCGCCCCCACCTCGAAACCGATCACCTTGTCGTCGAGTTGCGACTTCGCCGTGAACATCAAAATGGGCGTTTCAGCCGTGGAAGGATTCTGCCTCAGGCGGCGCGTGACCTCGTAACCGTCCATGTCCGGCATCATCACGTCCAGCAGGATCAGGTCCGGGTCCTCCTCGAACGCCTTGTCCAGCCCCTGCTGCCCGTTGGTCGCCGCGCTGATCTGATACCCCTGGCGTTGAAGCATCAACCCCACCAGCCGCAGAGTATCCAGGTCGTCGTCAACGATGAGTATCTTGTCAGCCATAAAAAGCGTTCCTTCCAGACCAACAGTCTAGCATAAAGCAGTCACAAGAGCAAGATGAAGCGCATTACAACTGCACGATTATGCTATAATGCCGGCGCATCGTAACGCGTTTTTTCATCAAGGATGACAACCTGCGTTACTTCGGGGATGACAGGCTTCGACGGAAGAGGCTGGTCCCGGAATGCGAGCCGAGAGGCGCCGAACTCGTAAACTCAGCGCAAAAAATCAAGTGCCAACCGCACTTCCTATGCCGCTATGCCTCTCGCCGCGTAAGCGATGAGACCATAACGGTCAACATCCACAGATGATGTTGCGTCCGCCGGCACCCCTCTCCACCGGGTGACGGATCGGGCGAGACAAAGGTGGAGTGCCGCGCACGACGCCGCTACATGCGCGAAAGACCAGCGGCTGGTCGCAGGGAGTTCCTGTCGGACGAGACCCCTGCGATGACGAATCTCGACCGACTACGCTCGTAGATTTCCGAGGGTCGAATCTTTCGGACCCGGGTTCGATTCCCGGCATCTCCACTGAATGTTTGGTCGGCAGTGCAACTGCCGGCCAAACTCTTTTTTTGCCCCTTGACAATTATGTCCGTTACAGACATAATATGTCCATGGCTGTCATATCTCCAATCGCTCCTCTCACCCCTGCTGTTTTCCATATCCTCATGGCTCTCTCCAGCGGAGAACGTCACGGCTACGGCATTATGAAGCAAGTCGAGGCGGATACGCAGGGGAAGGTCAAAATGGGAAACGGCACACTTTATGGGTCGCTCAAGCGGATGCTGGATGCCGGACTGGTGGAGGAGAGCGATAAACGGATTGATCCAGCAATGGACGACGAACGCCGTATCTACTACCGCATCACGAGCCTCGGAATGAAGGCGCTCGCGGCTGAACTGGAACGCTACAAACGCATCGTCACGCTGGCGCAGGAACGAAATCTTTATCCGAAGACATTCTCCACATGAAAGGACAGCAGACGATCAGGGCGCTTTATAGAAGGCTCCTCAAGTTTTACCCGCGCAGATTCAGGGAACAACTTGCAGAGCCGATGGAGCAGACCTTTAACGACCTGTACAACGAGAAGAGGCAGGCGAAACAAGGTCTGGTCGGTTTCATGATACGAACATTTACCGAAACAGCCGTTGGAATTATCCGGGAGCATATTTTCTTGTTGAAGGGAATGAACCTCATGCTTACAAATCTAAAATCATCGGCTCTCATCAGCCTGCTCATCAGCCTCCCGTTTATGGTCATGCAAATCGTCAACAGGCGAAATTACAATGAAGATTTCCCTTTCGCGCTGTTCTTCATCTTGTGGCTCAACCTGTTCGCCGTCAGTCTCATCCTCCTGCCGATCGTACAAGGCTTGCGGACAGCGAAACAGAATATGACGAATCCCCCTGCACAGGGAAATACGCTCCTCACAAGCCCCAAGCCAACCGCGATCATCAGCATTGCCCTTTTCCTGATCCCCATAACACTCTTTTTCCTGACTTCCATCGGGTGGGAACCCCTAAACCGTCTGCTTACCGGCCCCAACCCCGGACAGTTATATGTCCCTGGTCAGATCATCGTCCTCGGTCTCATTTCGATCCCCGTCTCGGCAGGGATCATTGCCGGGCGTCCCATCGTCAGCACCCTGCGGGCTGGAGGCAGCCTGTTTGCACATCCCATCCATCTGATGATCGTCGTCGTAATTTCGTTCCTATTCGCAGCAGGCGTTGTCGGCTTGATCATGGACCAATGGCCCTGTTTTATGGGTATTCCAAATTGCGATTAATCTTGAAGGCACCCGTTCAAATGTCCAGCCTGCGCGTTGGACATTTGTGTTATAAGAAGCGGCATGAAAAAATTCCTGATCGGATGTCTTCTTCTCACCGCCTGCCAAACAGCGACTCCACCTCCCACGCTTGTGACACCGCCAACTGCGACGGCGGCGCTTCCTCCCACACCGATACCTGCCACCCGGACCCCCGAACCGACGGCAACTCTCGAGCCTTCCCCGACTCCATTCCCGCGATTCTTTACGGACCAATTTGACTCGTCTCTTGCGGGCTGGGTCATCCTCCAGGCGGGGAACGAGGCGGTCCCCAACGTCTCCACGGAGAACAACTCTCTTCGCCTCCAAATGGATTCTCCTCACACGTGGCTTTACGCGTTGTACGGCGCGCAGGACTACGCCGACGTGCGATTGGCGACGCAATTCGTCAACAGCGCGCTCAGCCCGGCGTTCTTCGGCCTGGTCTGCCGCTACAGCGAAACGGATGGATGGTTCGAATACAACGTCTCCACCGCCGGCGCGTACAACGTCCTGTACGGAAAATGGCTTTCCGTTGGTGTCGCCGATTACCTCCCCATCATTGACGGTTCGTCCAAACAGATCGGTCAAAGCGGCGAAACGCAACAGATCGGTCTGACCTGTTCCGGCGCGGTTCTTCAACTTTACATCAACGGGGTCCTCGTTCGCAGCGTGGACATCTCGCGTTACGAACTCACCGAAGGGAAAGTGGGACTCGCCGCGTCTTCATTCGAAAATGTTCCCGTCGTCGCCGTGTTCGATTGGGTGACCATCAGCGAACCTTAGTTCCTCTCTCCTTTTTTCAGGGGTGAATTAAGGCGAGTCGGTCAAGTCCAATTCAATTTCTATACACTGTTAACAATTTTCTTGCATTGGCTGGGTAACATGTGAGCAGTTTGTTACTACGGAATCGGACAGTTTGCTGTTCGACCACCAAAAGCAATCTTCTGGATTCCAAAGTCTAAAGGAGTTTCATATGGGAAAAATCATTGGCATTGATCTCGGCACGACCAACTCCGTTGTCGCCGTAATGGAAGGCGGACAGCCGACCGTCATCCCGACGGCGGAAGGAGGCAGGCTCTGCCCCTCGGTTGTAGCCTTCAATAAGAACGGAGAACGACTCGTCGGTCAGACGGCGAAGCGGCAGGCGGTTGTCAACTCGGAGAATACGATCTATTCCATCAAACGTTTCATCGGCCGTCACTTTGAAGAGACTGAAGTCGAACGCAAGATGGTTTCTTTTGAGGTCGTGAAGGGACCCGCCAACGACGTGCGCGTCAAAATTCCCGTGACGAACCGTGAATACTCCCCGCAGGAGATCAGCGCAATGGTGCTGGGCAAGTTGAAGGCGGATGCGGAGGCGTATCTGGGTCAGCCGGTCACGCAGGCGGTCATCACCGTCCCGGCGTATTTCAACGACAGTCAGAGACAAGCCACCAAGGACGCGGGCAAGATCGCAGGTCTGGAGGTGATGCGCATCATCAACGAGCCGACGGCGTCCGCGCTGGCGTACGGTCTCGATAAGAAGAAGGACGAAACGATTCTCGTCTTCGACCTGGGCGGCGGCACGTTCGATGTGTCCATCCTGGAGGTCGGCGAAGGTGTGATCGAAGTCAAAGCCACGAACGGCGACACCCACCTCGGCGGCGATGACTGGGATCAGCGCATCGTCAACTGGGCGGCAGACGAATTCAAGAAGGATCAGGGCATTGACCTGCGTCAGGATCGTCAGGCGCTGCAGCGTCTGCGCGAGGCGGCGGAGAAAGCCAAGATCGAACTTTCCTCTGTCATGGAAACGGAGATCAACCTGCCTTACATCACCGCCGATGCCAGCGGACCGAAACATCTGCAATTGAAACTCACCCGCGCCAAATTCGAGCAAATGACCGAAGACCTGCTCGAACGCTGCCGCAAGCCGTTCGAGAACGCGCTGAGAGATGCGGGCATGGACGCAAGCAAACTCGACGAGGTGGTTCTCGTGGGCGGCGCAACGCGCATGCCGATGGTGCAAGATCTGGTGCGCAAGTTGACGAACGGCAAGGAGCCGAACAAAGGCGTGAACCCCGATGAGGTTGTCGCGGTCGGCGCAGCCATTCAGGGCGGCGTGCTGGGCGGCGAAGTCAAGGATATTTTGCTGCTGGATGTCACCCCGCTTTCGCTCGGCGTCGAAACGCTCGGCGGCGTGATGACCAAGATGATCGAACGCAACACCACCATCCCCGTCCGCAAAACGGAAATCTACTCCACCGCCGCAGATAACCAAACCGCCGTGGACATCCACGTCCTGCAAGGTGAGCGCCCGCTTGCTGCGGACAATATGTCGCTCGGACGCTTCCGGCTGGACGGCATCCCGCCCGCGCCGCGCGGCATTCCGCAAATCGAAGTGACATTCGACATTGACGCCAACGGCATCCTGAACGTCACCGCAAAAGACAAAGCCACCGGCAAGGAGCAGAAAGTCACCATTACGGCTTCCACGAACCTGAGCAAGAGCGACATCGAACGCATGGTCAATGAGGCGCGGCAGCACGAAGCGGAAGACCGCAAGCGCCGCGAGTTGATTGACGCAAAGAACACCGCCGACAGCCTCGTGTATCAGACCGAAAAAGCGCTGCGCGACCTGGGCGACAAGGTCCCCTCCGCCGAACGCGGTGAGATCGAAACCAAGATCAACGATCTCAAGTCCGCCGCGCAGACGGACGACCTCAACCGCATCAAACAGGCATCCGAGAAAGTCGAGCAAGCCTTCCATGCACTGAGCCAGCAACTCTACGCGCAAGGACAGCCCCAGCCCGAAGCGCCGGGCCGACCGTCAACGTCTCCGCCCTCCAGCGACGGCGACGTCATTGACGGCGAAGTAAAGGAGTAACAATAAAAAACAGGCGACCTCTCAACGGGTCGCCTGTTTTTGTTGTTCGACTTTATTACTCCGCCACCGCCCAGCGATCCCGTCCCTGATCCTTCGCCTGGTACATTGCCTCATCCGCGCGGTGAAGAAATTCTTCCCAATTTTCCTGCCCGATCCTGAACTGCGCGACCCCGATGCTGATGGTCACGGACAGGATGTTTTCGTTTACGTCAATTTGGAGATTCCGAACCTGCTGGCACAGGCGCGAGGCTTGTTCCGCCGCGGCTTGCATCTGGCTGTTCGGCAGGACGATCAAAAACTCCTCGCCGCCGTACCGCCCGATCGTGTCGGGATGGCGGATGTGAGTCCGCAGGCGCGCGGCGACGTTGCGCAGCACCTCGTCACCGGCCGTGTGACCGTAGGTGTCATTCACCTTCTTGAAATGATCAATGTCAAGAATCGATATCGAGAGCGGAGCGCCATAACGGTTCGAGCGGATGACCTCCTCCTGCAGGCTGGAAATGATCTTGCGGCGGTTCGGCAGGAAGGTCAGCACGTCCGTGTTCGCCAGTTCGTGCGCCTGTGCCAGGATCGCCCGCACCTCGATCTCCCTGATCTCCAGGGCGCGTTTCGTCTTTTGATACTCGACTTCCAATTTCTTGAAGTCTTCCAGAAGTTTTCGGCACCTTTCATCCAGACCGTTATTAGCGTGCACCTCGCCTCCCAAATTGACGTTCGAGCATGTCCACCGATAAATGGATCATTGTCGGTCTCCCGTGCGGGCATGTCCGCGGCGAATCGCAGGCTTCAAGGTCGGTGAGCAGGGCGCGCTGTTCTTCGTTGGATAAAACCTGTCCGCCCTTGACCGCCATCCGCTTGCAGACGCGCGCCGCGAGTCTTGCTTCGATCTCATTCTGCAACGGCATCTCGTCCTCTTCGAAATCCTCGACCAGCGCGCGCAACGCGGCGGCAGGGTCGCTTCCCACGAACAGAGTCGGCATTGCGCGCACTCGAAAGGTGTTTGGACCGAACTCCTCCACGTCAAAACCAAAACGGTTCAACACCGGCAATTGTTCCATCAGTAATTTCGCCGCTTCCGGCGGAACGGTCAACACTTCGGGGCTCAACAACGCCTGCGACGGAACCTTCTTCATCGCGTGCTGTGTCATCAACTTCTCGAACAACACCCGTTCGTGCGCGGCATGTTGATCTATCAAATAAAGTCCGTCCGGACCTTCCGCCGCCAAATACGTCGCTCCGATCTGACCGACCAGCCTCATTAGCGGGATACGATTTTCGACACCTGCGCTTGCGCCAGGCGCAAATGTTTCCGATTGACGATTTACGATTGACTGCCCGCTGTCCACTGACAACCGATCACTGCTTACTGATAACTGATCGCTGCTTTCTGGCATCTCGTCATGCCCGATCTTCCAATCCAACCCAACGGAAGGTTGCCTAGGTTCCGATGGCGCGGTCCGCGTCGTCCCCCATAAACTCGGCGCAACGTTTGGAACGGGAGAATACGCCAGCAATGCCTTGCGGATGGATCGCTGCACAAAACTAAAGACCTTATCCTGATCCCTGAAACGGACTTCGGCTTTCGCGGGATGGACGTTTACATCCACCTCCTTTGGATCCATTTCCAGAAACAAAGCGGTCAGCGGGAAACGTCCCACCATCAGCATCGTATGATATGCCTGCAACAAGGCGGTGTTGAGCGCGATCTCGTGCACCCAGCGCCCGTTGATGAAGAACGTGATCTCCCTGCGATTGGAACGGGTCAACGAAATGGGACTGATGAAACCGGTCAAACGATAACCGTCCTCCTCTGCCGCCACTTCGAGCATCTGCTTCGCCACATCCACGCCGTATAGCGCGGCAAGGATGGCGCGCCGGTCGCCGTCGCCTGCGGTGTGCAGGGAGAGGCTCTTTCCATCGGTCAACTTGAAGCGTTTCTCGGGGTACGCCAGCGCATAACGCGTGACCAGCGAATCAATGACACGTCGCTCGGTTACGTCGGTCTTCAAAAATTTCAAACGCGCGGGGACGTTATAGAACAGATCCTCCACGCGCACGGTCGTCCCAATCGTAGTACCGACTTTAGTCGGCCTTTCTGACCTACCCCCCTCCACCTTCAACCGCGCACCCTCCTTCTCGTTTTCCACGCGCGAAGTGATCGTCATCCGCGACACCGATCCGATCGAAGCCAGCGCCTCTCCGCGGAACCCAAGCGTGGAAATGGAAAAAAGATCGTCGGAGCGGACCAGTTTCGAGGTCGCGTGACGCGAGACGGCGAGTTCAAGTTCGGAGGAGGCAATGCCGCTTCCATCGTCCGCGACTTCGATCAACTTCCTCCCGGCCTCCTCGATTGCGATCGTCACGGTCTTCGCGCCCGCATCCAGCGAATTTTCCAGCAATTCCTTCACCACCGACGCGGGACGCTCGATCACCTCGCCTGCGGCGATCTGCGACGCGACCTCGGGGGAGAGCAAACGGATAGGCATGTAGAGATTATAATCGCCCAATGCGATTTACAACCATCTTCTTCGACCTCGACGACACACTCTATCCTTCCTCGACCGGGCTGTGGAACGCGCTCAAGGAACGCATGAACCTCTACATGCGCGACCGCATGGGCATTCCCGAAGAGGACATCCCCGTATTACGCGAACAGTATTTCAAAATGTACGGCACGACCCTGCGCGGTTTGCAGGCACGCCACAACGTGGACGCGCAGGATTTCCTCGCCTTCGTGCATGACGTTCCGCTCAAGGATTACCTGACACCGGACCCGATCCAACGCCGGGTCATCGCCTCACTGCCGACCCGAAACCTGATCTTTACCAACGCAGACGTTCACCACGCCCGACGCGTCCTCGCCGCGCTCGAATTGGACGACCTCTTCGAAATCATCGTTGACGTGAACGAGATGTCGCCCTACTGCAAGCCCATGCCCGAATCCTTCGCCATCGCCCAGGAACTTGCCAACGAACCCGACCCGCGTAAGTGCGTGATGATAGACGACCTGCCGCGCACCACCCGCGCCGCGCTGGAGGCGGGCATGGCGAGCATCCTATACGGAACCGACGAACCCACGGCAGACGCCAGCGGCGCGTTCAAGAATTGGAATGATCTGCCGATACTGCTGGGCGATTAACGCGGCGCAGAATGCTTTCCTCCGCCGCGAATGAAGGACGAACGATCTTATGGAATCAGACCGCGCGTTTCTCGCCATCCTTGCGATACTTCTCCTCGTCGTGATCTCGAACGCGGTCGTCTTTGCCGTGGTACGCGGCATGACGAGAGGCGGCGAAGCCCGCTGGATGGAGGCGCTCCGAAAGTCCCTCAGCAAACCGCTCGAGGGTTCCGCAAACAAGTCCATGGATGAGTTGCGTAAGCGGGTGGAGGAACTCGAGGAAAAGAAGAATGAGTGACAGAGACGACGGCTCTAACACTCTTCATACGAGAAAATTCATCGTCTTCTAATCACGTCATAGTATTGTGTACTGACGTTCACATTGGAATGTGACCGTCAATTATCGGAGGTATTTGTGGAGAAAACAACAAAATACGTTCTTGGCATCTTCGCGGCGCTCATCCTGTTGACAGGTTCGTTCGCGGGCGGCTTCGTAACCAGGCACGCGCTCGCGCAGACCGGCATCTTTCCGGGCTTCGGCGACGGTCCCATCCCCAATGTGGTCCTTCCCCCCACCGCCGTCCCGCCCGCGCCGGCGCAAACCGCCACGACTCCAGGCGAATTGCAAACGCTCTTCGTCCCCTTCTGGGAGGCGTGGGACATCGTCCACGAACAATACGTGAACCAGCCCGTGGACGACACCCTCCTCATGCAGGGCGCCATTCGCGGCATGATGGAGGCGGTCGGCGACGATTACACCTATTACATGGACCCCCAGGTCTATGAGAACGAATCGTCCTCCCTTTCGGGCGAATACGAAGGCATAGGCGCCTTCGTGGATACGCGAGGAGATTATCTGACCATTGTCAGTCCCATCGAGGGATCGCCTGCCGAGGCGGCGGGGCTGCGTCCCGGCGATATGATCATCGCCATTGACGGCGAGGACATGACCGGCTACACCCCTGAGGAAGCCCGCCAGCGGGTGTTGGGCGAGGCGGGGACAAAGGTCGTTTTGACAGTGGCACGCGCCGGTGAGGCTGAACCGCTGGAGTTCACCATCGTGCGCGCAAAGATCACTGTCCCCAGCGTCACCGGCGAAATGCTCGATGGCGGCATCGCATACATTGACATCAACACCTTCGGCGATAACACCACGGACGAACTGCGCGCGAAACTGGACGAACTCCTGGCACAAAACCCGAAGGGCATCGTCATTGACCTGCGTTACAACCCTGGAGGCTATTTGATCACCTCCGTGGAGGTCGCGTCCGAGTTTCTCGAGGAGGGTGTGGTGTTGATCGAACAATACGGCGACGGTTCGCGTGACACGTATAGGGCGCTCGGCAATGGAAAGGCAACCGACCTGCCTCTCGTCATTCTTATCAATGATGGCTCGGCGTCCGCTTCTGAAATCGTGGCAGGCGCCTTGCAGGATCACGGACGCGCCGAACTGGTCGGCACGCAATCCTACGGAAAAGGTTCCGTGCAGACCCTGGCTCCGCTCTCGAACGATCAGGGCGCGGCGCGCGTGACCATCGCCAAATGGCTGACGCCTGACGGGCGCGCCATCGAAAGTGTCGGTCTCACTCCCGATTACCTCGTGGAATTGACCGAGGAGGACGCCGCCAATAACCGCGACCCGCAACTGGACAAAGCCGTGGAAATTTTGCTGGGATTGACCCAGTAACCGTAACGCGAAGTTGATTTCGTCACACCCGCAACACGAAATTCATCTCGCCACATTCGTAACGCGAATTTCATTTCGCCACCGAAAGGAGACACAATGTTTTTCTTCGACCCGGTCTATCTCATCTTCATGATCCCCGCGTTCATCCTGATGGGGCTTACCTCTTGGTACGTGCGGCATGCATACAACAAATGGAGCCGCGTGCGCGCCTCGAGCGGATTGACCGGTTATCAGGCAGCGCAGCGCCTGCTCTCGACCGGCAGCCTGTATGGCGTGGAGGTGAAGGGAACGCGCGGCGAACTCACCGATCACTACGACCCGCGCGGCAAGACCCTTTATCTCTCCAACGGTGTGGCGAACAGCCCCTCGGTGGCTTCGGTGGCGATCGCCGCGCACGAACTCGGTCACGCCATGCAGGATTCGGAGGAGTACCTGCCGCTCCGCTTCCGCGCCGCGCTCGTCCCGGCGGTCAACATCGGCTCGAATTTGGGATGGATTCTCATCATGGTCGGTTTGCTCCTCCGCTCCACCGATATAGGGATCGGGCTTGCGTGGCTTGGAGTGCTGTTCTTCGCGGGCGGCGCGCTCTTCGCGCTCGCCACCCTGCCGGTGGAATTCAACGCTTCGGCGCGCGCCAAACGGCTGCTCGCGCAAACCGGCATCATCCACACCGAAGAGGAGATGCGCGGCGTCAACCAGGTATTGAACGCCGCCGCGCTGACCTACGTCGCCGCGCTGGTCACCGCAGTCCTCCAACTGCTCTATTACATCCTCCTCGTCGGCGGATTGGGCAGGCGCAGGGATTAACCTCGAACCGAAAGACTTCGGAAGTCCCGGAGATTTCCGAAGTCTTTTTTTCGCCACACCCGCGAGAGATGCGCGGGTGTTTGTGTATAATCCCCTCAAATGCGGAAATTCCTGTTCATCCTCGTCCTTTTCCTCGGCGCCGCGTTCGTCTATCTCAGTTTCGGGGAAATCGAGATCATCCTGGAAACCCTCCAAAAAGGAAACCTCTGGTTCGTCCTGCTTGGCGTCCTCTTTCAAGGCGCGTGGTTTCTCGTGGCAGGCTCGACCTATCTTTCGCTGTATCGCGTGCTCGGCATGGATGGAACGGTCTTCAAACTTTCGCTCATGGCGGTTGCCGCCAATTTCGTCAACATCGTGGCGCCCAGCGCCGGCATGAGCGGCATGGCTGTTTTCATCAGTGACGCCAACCGCAACGGACAATCGCCCGGCAAAGTGACCATCGTCAACATGCTCTACCTGCTATTCGATTACATTGCCTTCCTGTTCGTCCTCATGCTCGGGCTGATTGTGCTCTTCCGCCGCAACGACCTCGACCCCACCGAAATCGCCGCTTCGGCGGTCATTTTTATCATTGCCTTCGTGCTGGCGTTCCTGCTCTACCTCGGCTCGCGCTCGGCTGCCGCGCTTGGCAGCGCCCTGGCATGGATGGCGCGCCTCGTCAACCGCCTCCTCCGCCTATTCATCCACCGCGAATACCTGAGCGAAACCCGCGCACACGAATTTGCCCACGAAATGGCAACCGACCTCAAATCCCTCCCGCAGCGCCCGCGCAGCCTGCTGCAACCTCTGGCGCTTGCCTTCGCCAACAAAGCCCTGATGATGGGAATTCTCATCGCCGCCTTCCTCTCCTTTCAAGTTCCCTTCAGCGCCGGAACCATCATCGGCGGCTTTGCCATCTCCTATCTGTTCCTCATCGTCTCCCCCACTCCCTCCGGCATCGGCATCGTCGAGGGCATCATGCCGCTTGCGCTTTCCTCCCTGCGCGTTCCCTGGAGTCAGGCGGTCATCATCACCCTCGCCTATCGCGGCATCACCTTTTGGTTTCCGCTCGGCGTGGGGACGCTCGCCCTGCGCTTCATCAACCGCGATAGACAATGACCCGCCCCGGTTTATCTCCTTCCCTGCATCTCCTGGTTGCCTGAAATGCCTCTCGCCTCTCTTCTGGACCTCTGGAAACGCGACCCCGCCACCGCTCCCAACATCACCGCCTGGCAGACCCTTCCCCCCCGCCCCGCACAAACGCATCCCCTTCCAGACGACCTGCCTGCCCCCCTTTCCCAAGCCTTGATCGCCGCCGGGATCCATTCCCTCTACTCCCACCAACTCGAAGCGTGGACCCACGTCCGCGCCGGCGAAAACCTCATCCTCTCCACCGGCACCGCCTCGGGCAAGACCCTCGCCTACAACCTGCCAGTCATTTCCGAACTCATTACAGATCCAAATTCACGCGCGCTCTATCTTTTTCCAACAAAGGCGCTGGCGCAGGATCAGTTATCGGTCATCAGTGATCAGTTATCAGTCATTGAGAACACAACCAACAACACGCAACACGCAACATTCACCGCCTCCATCTACGACGGCGATACCCCATCTTCCGCCCGCCCCTCCATCCGCAGGAACGCCCGCATCGTGTTGACCAACCCCGACATGCTCCACACGGGCATCCTGCCGCATCATACCAACTGGCTGGAATTCTTTAGCAATCTCAAATTCGTCGTCATTGACGAAGCGCACATCTATCGCGGCGTCTTCGGCTCGCACGTGGCAAACGTCATCCGCAGGCTCAAACGCGTGGCAAACTTTTATGGAAGTGCGCCAAAATTCATTTTGGCTTCCGCCACCATCGGCAACCCAAAGGAACTCGCGGAGCGACTCGTCGAAGAACCCGTCCACCTGATTGATAACGACGGCTCGGCGCGCGGACCGCGTTACTTCCTCATCTACAATCCGCCGCTTGTCGATTCATCCCTCGGCTTGCGAAAATCATCCCTGCTCGAAGGCGTCAGGCTCGCGCAGGATTTGTTGAATCAGAATGTGCAAACCGTTGTCTTTGCGCGCTCGCGAAGAAGCGTCGAAATCATCCTCACCTACCTTCAACAATCAGAAACTGCAACCTCTGTACGCAATACGCAACACGCAACACGTATCAGGGGCTATCGCTCCGGCTACCTCCCCTCCCAACGCCGTGAAATCGAAAAGGGATTGCGCGAAGGCACCATCAAAACCGTCGTTGCCACCAACGCCCTCGAACTGGGCATAGATATCGGCGGGCTGGGCGCGGCAATCCTCGTCGGCTACCCGGGAACCGTCGCTTCAGCGAGACAGCAGGCGGGTCGCGCGGGACGCGGACTTGAATCCGCCGTCAGCATATTGGTCGCCTCCGCCAATCCCATTGACCAGTTCCTCGCGCATCATCCCGAATACTTCTTCGAGCGTTCGCCCGAGCGGGCGCTCATCAATCCCGATCATCTTTTGATCCTTCTCGAACATCTGCGCTGCGCCATGTTCGAATTGCCGTTCCAAAAAAACGAAGGCTTCGGCTCATTATCAGGCGAAACCATTGATGAATTCCTCCACTTTCTGCTTTCCGCTGGCGAAGCCCATCTCTCGAACGAAAAATACTATTGGATGGCAGACCAGTATCCCGCCGCGAACATTTCGCTGCGTTCCGCCTCGCCGCAAAGCGTTGTGTTACAGGCAATGACCGAGGACGGTAGACCGTGGACCGTGGGAATTGTGGACGGCGAAAGCGCCGCCTGGCTGACGCATCCCGGCGCGATCTACCTGCACGAAGCCCAGCAATATTTTGTGGAAGAGTTGAATCTCGAGGATCACATCGCGCGCCTCAAACCCATCGTCAGCGATTACTACACCGAACCATTACGCCAAACCAGTGTCGAGTTGATCTCCGTCAGCGACTCGCAAGACACGCACTACGCAACATATCATCCCGAAGCGAAGCGGAGTGGACACAATACCAAAGCCTGGGGCGAACTGCAAGTCACCACGCAGGTCACCGCCTTCCTCAAACGCCGCTGGTACACGCACGAACCCCTCGGACAGGAACCGTTGGATATGCCCCCCTCCGAACTTCAGACCACCGGCTACTGGCTGACTCTCGCCGAAGAAACAGTGACGCATCTGCGCGCAGCCGGAGCCTGGTCCAACGATCCGAACGATTACGGACCTGACTGGAACAAGACCCGCGACCGCGTCCGCACGCGCGATGGATACAAATGCCAGGTGTGCGGAACGCCCGAGTCCACGCGCCAACACGATGTGCATCACAAGATTCCGTTTCGCGCATTCACTTCACGAGAAGAAGCAAACCGCCTCGAAAACCTGACCACGCTCTGTCCCTCCTGCCACAAAAAAGTGGAGGAGAACGTCCGCATGAGAAGCGGGCTTGCCGGGTTGGCTTATGCCCTGGGCAACCTCGCGCCGCTATTCCTCATGTGCGATCCGTCCGATCTGGGGACGCACATCGAGCCGGTCGATAACCAGACCTTCGGCGGACCGACCGTCGTTCTGTACGATTCCGTCCCTGCGGGAATCGGCTTCAGCGAAAAACTTTTCGAGATGCACGATGAGTTGATCGCGCGCGCGTATGAACTGGTCAGTGAATGCGCGTGTGAAGACGGCTGTCCCTCGTGCGTGGGACCGGGCGGCGAGAACGGCTATGGAGGCAGGCAGGAGGCGTTGGAGATTTTGAAAATTCTCGGCGGGATTGCCTGAAAAAATGCGTAGCGCGACTTTCAAGTCGCAACCCAAAGGTGACACTGCGAAGCGTGTCGCGCTGCAGAATCTTCGCGGCGGGGATGGTTTTTGCAAAGTAATACCGTAGCCGACATACGCCAAACGAGGTTCGATCGCGACCGGAACATTCCCGAATGAGGGGTGTTATAAATCCAGGAGCGCCTGCTCCCTGCGCCGGTTTTCAGGGACGAAACGAAAGGCGGAAGTATGTTATTCCAAGCCACGGTGGTCGTGACGTTGTTCGCCATGGCGGTCACACTCTGGATGGGGTTTTATTTATTTGCCAGAGGGTTTCCCAGCAGGATGACCTTGCGCGTGGTCATCGTGATGCTGGCGCTTTCGGGTTTCTTCTTCGGCGCATACAACAATATCTTCGTCCAACAGCCCGGTTCCGCGGGGATACGCGCGGCGCTGCTGGTAATCGTTCTTGCGGGCTGGTACAGCGTGACCTTCCACATCATGTCCGAACGCGATCAGAAGCGTTATCGAGCCGTCGAATGGGGTGTGTACGCGCTCGGCGCGGCGACGATCCCCCTGCTCCTGCAACCCGGCTCGTTCATAGACGAAGAGGGCAACGCGCTATTCGTGGCGCACATGAACCCCCAAGGCTGGGCGTATCGCGTGTACGGGGCGTATCAGTTCATTGTCTCGTTTGGGATCATGCTCAACCTGCTAGTCGGCGACCGCGTGGGCTTGACGCCGCGCGGCAAATATTTCCTGGTCACTTCCCTCTTCCCGGTGGTTTCCGTCGTCTATGGCGTGATCTCGCTGGGAAGCCCCAATCCCGCGCCGCGCATCATCCAGGATCTGCTGGCTTTCTGCGGGGTGTTCGTGCTGGGACTCTCGGTGGCGCGTCATCAAACCCTGACCGAACGCCGCACAACGCTTCAGGACTTCCCCCTGACCACCTTGTCCATACTGGGGCTTGCCGCCATCGCCGCCTACTTTGCATGGAGGGGAGGCATGCCCCTGCAAAATCTTTCGGCGGTCATCGGTTTTGCCATTCTGGCGGTCGGGCTTTACGATCTGTCGCGCGAGTTTTTGGAACGCCAGCGCACCCGCAGCGAGAGCCGCATCCGAAAGCAGTTTCGTCAACTCGAAAGTGAAAGCGCCGGGGATGACGAACTCAAGTCCCGTTTGCAGGAGGGATTGGACCTGTTGTGCCGGACGCTCGACGCGCCGGGCGGGTTTGTGGCGGTGCGTCGGGGAGAGGAATTCATGGTTATGGCGGGCAGGTCCTCGGTCTCAGTGGGAAGCGTGTTGCCCGCATCCGTGGTGGCGTGCGAGGACGTATCCCGTCCACAGGCAGAGCAGTTGTCATCGGTCGCCTGGCTCGCTCCTTCGTTCGAAGGGCAAACACAGGTGGCGGTCGTGGGAATCGAAAAATCGGAGTCGCGGCTGGAGTATTCGACCGGCAACCTCGAGCTGCTGGCGGAGGCGGCGGATCAGATCGGCACAATCGTGTCCTTAGGCAACCTGCAACCGAAGCGCAGGGAGGTTGAACCGGCGGGTGCAAACGAGTTGAAATCGGCGACCAACGAGATGCTGGATTCGATTTCGTCCCATCCCGATGAGGGATTCGTCAGGATGGTGGAGGAGGCGTTGCGACATCTGCCCGATACGATCACGCTGGGGCAATCGCCTCTCGCGGATAGAATGGGGATTCGAGCCGGGACGCACGTCGAGCGCGGGAAACAACTCCAGCAACTGCTCATGGATTCGATAGAACTGTTGAAGCCCGCAGAGAAACGCCCGCCCGAACCGCTGCCGCGCGTCTGGTACAACCACGCCGTCCTGCACGACGCGTACGTGGAAGGCGTGCAGAACCGCGAGATTATGGCGCGGCTGTACATTTCCGAGGGGACGTTCAATCGCACGCGGCGCAACGCCATCCGCGGGCTGGCAAGGTTGATGATGGAAAAAGGCGGCCGGTAGTCTTCGATATAACCCCGCTGACCCTAAAGGTTTCATAAACCTTTAGGGTCTTTTTGTTTGGCGGTTAATGGCAGTTTTCCGGCGTCTTATGGCAGTTCGTTCTCTGGTTTTGGCAGTCGCAAAATGCGAAAGTGGGAATGACCCAAAGGAGAACGACATGAACAAACACACGCTCTTCACGAACGTCCGGGATTACTACGCAGACCTGGTCGTCAAACTCGGCGAGGCCCACGACGAGATCTCGATGGTCTACCTTTCGTTCGACAGCGGCGAATGGGCAACCAGGATCGGCGACGCGCTTTGTTCAAGGGCGCTGTCGGGCGTAAAAGTGCGACTGATGGTGGACGAATTCGGTCAGTTGCTCGATGAACCCCGTCACGCCATCCGGAATATCGGCTTGTTCCGCCGCCTGCGTTCGCATGGCACGCAGGTGAACGTGTTCCGCCCCGCTTCCCCTTTGCACGTCAACAACCGTATGCACTGCAAGTTCGCCGCCATTGACGGCCGCACGGTATTTCTCGGCGGGTCGAACGTCGGCGATTACTATACAACGTGGACGGACACGAACATGCGCGTGGATGGGGACTTCGGCGGGACGTTCCACAACGTTTACGACTTCCTGCTCGCCCACTCCCAGGGCGAGGACGCAGCCGCCCGTTCATTCGAAACGAGGGAACTGCCCGCTGGAACCGATAAACTTTTCCTTACCCTCCCCAGCCAGCGACAGGACATCCGCGATGCATTGATGCAATTGATCCTGAAAGCCGAAAAAGCCGTCTACATCCGCACCTGGTACTTCCTGCCCGACGAGGAAATGTTGAAAGCCCTCTGCGAACAGGCGCGCCAGGGCGTGCAGGTCAATATTCTGTTCTCACACGAGACGCGCGTCCGCCCCGTGGATTTCGCGAACTACATCCACGCGCACAAACTGGCCTGCGCGGGCGGAAACGTGTATCGGTACAAAGGGAAGTACATGCACAGCAAAGCCGCCTGGAACGATCACGGCGACGTGATCCTCGGTTCCGCAAATCTTGACCCTCACTCGATGCGCCTCAATTTCGAATCCTGCCTGCAAACCAACGACCCGGTGCTGGCATGGGAACTGCGCCGCGCGTTCTATTCC
Source organism: Anaerolineales bacterium (assembly GCA_013360875.1). Lineage (GTDB taxonomy): Bacteria > Chloroflexota > Anaerolineae > Anaerolineales > Villigracilaceae > Defluviilinea. The sequence goes on from JABWAU010000016.1 coordinate 38,793, forward strand.
GACCTGGCGCACAGCCCACGGCAAACGCCCGAAGCGTTTTTCCGTCGTTCCGCGACCGACAGGGCGATCACCTACGCCTGTAATCTCGCGTCGCCCTGGTTATGAATCGGAGGCGCAAATGAAAACCCGGAACATCCTCTTCACGGCAACTTTCCTCACGATCCTCTTTCTCTATCGTCAGCCCATCTCCGATCTTTTACGCATCATCGGGGACCAAGAAGCCGTTTCGGCGTACCTGCAAGGATTTGGCGCGTGGGGTCCACTGGTGCTTTTCATTTTGATGGTGGCACAGGTGTTCGTGGCGGTCATCCCGGGCCACGCCCTGATGGTGACAGCAGGATATGCCTACGGCGTGACCGGTCTGTTGGTCATTATTGCCAGCACTGTCCTCGGTAGCCAGGTCGCGTTCTTCATCGCGCGGCGTTACGGAAGAAACCTCATCTACAAACTCGCCTCCCCCCGGGTCATCCAGCGCTGGGACGGCATGGCGCGGGATCAGGGCGTCTTGTTCTACTTCTTCGCCTTCGTCCTCCCCATCTTTCCCAGCGACCTGATGTGTTACGTCGCGGGGCTTGGCGTCATTTCAGCCCGACGCTTCCTCCTGGCGAACGCACTGGGACGATCTGTTGTTGCGATCAGCATCACGTTGATCGGCATGTATGGATTGAATCCGCCCCTCTGGTTCTGGCTCGCCGCAATGGGCGGCATGGCGGCGTTATTCGCCGGTTGGTTCACGTTCAAGAGACGAAAAGGCTCAAATATCTACGCTGAATGACGCTCGACTGAAATTTCATACGGCACGCCGCGCACCTTCCAACCTCTGCCGTTCGTCTCACCTTTTACCGTGACCGGCAGTAACTTCGCCGGCACGCCCGTATCTGGATACCAGATGCGATTCTCCATGGGTAGGATGAACAGACCGTCGTTATCGCCAACCGGCGTAAAGTTCGCGTTCGGCTCCCCCTTGAACACGGAAAGCCTCAGCCGCGAGCAAAGTTCGTTCGCAAGTGTGATCACGTCCTGCGAGGGCAGACCGATCTCGCTCACGTTCAGGATCTGTCTGCTGTTGAACCTGCCTTTGACGGCGTTCTTCAGGTCGTGCCGCGCGATGAATTCGAGAATGTTCCCTGCCGGGTCCCTGAAATAAACTGCGTCGGCGTTCCAGCCCTCGTGATGAAAATGATCGTTCCCGTGTTCGTCCTTCAGGAAGGGCGCGCGCGGCGCAAGCCATTCCCTGGCGGCGATGATCTGGTTTTCGGGAATGTTGAAGGCGAAATGATACGCCCCGTCGAAACCGTCCGTTTTGAAGAAAACCAGATCCGTCTTGCCTGCCTTCACCTCCAGCCTCGTGCTGGAAGCGTTGACGGGCAATTCGAGCGCGTTCGAGTAAAAATCCGCCAGCGCCCGCAACTCTGTCGAAAGAAGTTCAAGATATGTTATATTCATTTGCAATCGCTTTTCTCATCTTCAACCTTTTTAATTCATCTTCACCTATCAGCCTTTCCCTACTCCTCGCGCAACCACTTCTTCACCGCCTGACGCGGATGTTCGTACTCCAACATTCTGTCAATCAATGTGTTCGGGTCGGCGTCGCAGAACAAGGCCTCGCGGTGTTCCTTGAAGATGAAGCCCTCCGCCACGGCATGATCGAGCGCAGCAAGCAACGGGACGTAATAATCTTTCACATTCAGCAAGCCGACAGGCTTTTCGTGCGCGCCGGTTTGCGCCCAAGTGACGGTCTCGAACAGTTCGTCGAGGGTGCCAAAGCCGCCGGGCAGGGCGATGTATCCGTCCGCCAGTTCGTGCATCCTTGCCTTGCGGGCGTGCATGTTTGGGGTAACGTCCATGCGGGTGAGACCGTCATGTGCAAGGGATGGGGTGTTCATGGAGGAGATGATGACGCCGATCGCTTCGCCGCCCGCCTCGACAGCCCCGTTCGCCACCGCGCCCATGAGGCCCGTCTTCCCACCGCCGTAGACGAGGCGAATACCTCTTTCAGCGAGGACTCTGCCCATCGTCCGCGCGGCAGTGATGTAGTCCGCGTGAACCGAATCCGACGATCCGCAAAAAACACAAATTGATTTCATGATCTGCCTTCCGTGGCTTTTCGGACTATTGTACCAATCCTGTAAACAAACTCTAATCATTTTCCTATACGGACTCCCCTCTCTTTTTTGGTAGAATACTTGCACTTATCAGGAGAATATCAATGGCAGGCATGGAACGTTTCACACAACGCGCAAGGCGTGTTCTCAGCATCGCGCACCAGGAGGCTGAACGCGCCCGCAATGACAATATCGGAACCGAGCACCTTCTGCTTGGATTGATGGAAGAGGAAGGCGGGGTTGCGGGACGCGTCCTGCGCGAACTTGGCATGACGCTGGACCGCGTGCGCGAAGTGATACGACGCGTCACGGGCCCATCGAGCAGTTTCGACCCCAACCGCGTCGAACTTTCAGTCGAAACGCAACAGGTGCTGGAACATGCAGTGGAGGAAGCGCGGCGCCTCGGGCATCATTACATCGGCACTGAACACATCCTTCTGGGGCTCGTGCGCGTGGAAGGCACGGCGACGGAGGTGCTTCGCAGGCTCGGCGTGACAGCCGAACAGATCCGCAGGCAGACCCGCCGCGTGTTGAACGAATCCGCTTCCCCCTCCGCGGCGACGCCTGCCGGCGTGGGACCCGCGCGGGGCGCGGCGCCGGGACAGAAAACCCCGCTGGTTGACCAACTCGCCTCCGACCTGACCGCCAAAGCCGAGGAAAAGAAACTCGACCCGGTCATCGGGCGGCAGATGGAGATCGAGCGCGTCATCCAGATCCTGGCGCGCCGCACGAAGAACAACCCGGCTTTGATCGGCGAACCGGGCGTGGGCAAAACCGCCATCGTGGAGGGACTCGCGCAGCGCATCGTGGAGGGCGACGTTCCCGCGCCTTTGATGAACAAACGGCTGCTGCAACTCGACGTGGGTTCATTGGTCGCAGGCACGATGTATCGCGGTCAGTTCGAGGAAAGACTTAAGCGGGTCATTGACGAATTGAAACAATCCGGGGCGATCCTATTCATTGACGAGGTTCACATGCTGGTCGGCGCGGGCGCCGCCGGTTCCTCGGTGGACGCGGCGAACATCCTCAAGCCCGCTTTATCGCGCGGCGAATTGCAGGTCATCGGCGCGACCACGATGGACGAATATCGCAAATACATCGAGTCGGACGCCGCGCTCGAAAGGCGTTTCCAGCCCATCCAGGTGGAGGAACCCACCGAGGAGGAGACCATTGAAATCCTCAAGGGAATCCGCCCGGCGTACGAGGAGCATCATCATCTCGTGATCTCGGACGAGGCGCTCGAAGCCGCCGCGCATTTGTCTTCGAGGTACGTGACCGAACGCTTCCTCCCCGACAAGGCGATTGACCTGATTGACGAATCCTCCTCCCGCGTGCGCATGTACAAGAGTCCCGCCGCAAAACAGGCAAAGGATCTGTTCGGGCAGTTGCGGCAGGCGCGCCAGAACCGTACGCTCGCGCAGGAGGAAGGCAACAGCGAGGACGTGCGCGAATGGGAGGAACGCGAGGTCGAATTGAGCGAACAGATCGAACGCATCCGCACCGGCTGGGACCGCGCCAGCAGTCCCGTCGTCTCGGCGGAGGACATCGCCGAGGTCGTCTCCATGTGGACCGGCGTTCCGCTCATGCAACTCGCCGAGGAAGAGTCCCAGCGCTTGCTGAAGATGGAGGAAGAACTCCGCAAGGGAATCATCGGGCAGGAGGATGCCATCGTGGCGATCAGCCGCGCAGTGCGCCGCGCACGCGCCGGGTTGAAGGATCCGAAGCGTCCCATCGGTTCGTTCATGTTCCTCGGTCCGACCGGCGTCGGCAAGACCGAGCTCACGAAGACGCTTGCCAAATTCATGTTCGGCAGTGAGGAAGCCGCGATCCAGTTGGACATGTCCGAGTTCATGGAACGTCACACTGCTTCGAGATTGGTCGGCGCGCCTCCCGGTTACATCGGTTACGAGGAAGCCGGTCAACTCACCGAGGCGCTGCGCCGCAGACCCTATTCGATCGTTGTATTCGACGAGGTGGAGAAGGCGCATCCCGAAGTCCATAACATGCTATTGCAGATCATGGAGGAGGGACACCTCTCCGACGCGAAGGGACGCAAGGTGGATTTCCGCAATGCGATCATCGTGATGACCTCCAACATCGGCGCGGACGTGATCAAGAAGCAGACCGCGCTCGGGTTTGCCCTCAAACGCGACGAGGTCACGGAGGAGCGCATCTCCTACGAGGAGATGCGCAAGAAGTTGAACGATTCGCTCAAACGCGCCTTCCGTCCCGAGTTCATCAATCGCCTGGATGCGACCGTGATCTTCCGCGCCCTCAGCAAGGACGACATCAAGAAGATCGTCTCCCTCGAACTGGCAAAGGTCGCCGACCGCCTCAAGGAACACGACCTGAACCTGACTTCCACGCCCGAAGCCCTCGCAACGCTGGCAGATTTGGGCTACGACACGGAGTTCGGAGCGCGTCCGTTGCGCCGCGTGATCCAGCAGAAGGTGGAGGATCCGCTTTCGGATAAATTGCTGAGCGGCGATTTCCGTCACGGCGATTCGATCCTGGTCACGCTCGACCCGGACGGGGAGATCATCCTCGAACGCGCAAGCCAGCCGGAAACCGCACCCGAAAAGGAAGAAGCGCCGGTGGTGTAAAAGAGAGTAGAGATTGAAGAGCAGAGACGGCTTGTCGTCTCTGCTCTTTTTGTTTTGAAGTTTGCCTATTGCATTCGGACGAATAGTGTCTATAATAAATGTAACCGGGGGTATATTCCAGGGTTCACTGCGCTGAACTTCGAAACGGTTTGGGTTATTTCGATCAAACCAAGCCACGATAGAAAATTGATCAGTTTCCTGCCCACCCTTTCATCGCGCTCCGCCAACCCTCCTCAAGATTGGCGGTTTTTGGCAGTCTATTATCAGTAGTTCACGAAAAGGCTTGAACATGGTTTACTTGGCTCTTACCAAGGAGACCAAACCACCATGTCCAAGATTGCCATTAAAAATAATCGAATCTTGCGATCTCAACAAGTGCTGAATGCGTTCATTGCAATCGTGCGTCCCTATTTGCCGCTGGAGTTGCAAAACACGCGCATTACAGCAGAAGACATCCTTGCCGTATTGGGTTATGCCAGCGTTCATCGCATCAGCATGGATGCGGCGTCGCATGAGTTGAAAGAAGCGCCATCCGCAAACCGTTTACGCGAAGTATTGGCGCAAGCCTTGCCTGATCGCGCAACATTGCAACGCGCGCTCAATACAATTCTACGCGCTCAAACGCCGCGTTTCGTCAAGAAAGGGAAACGCTCCTACTACATCGCCATCCATTTGACCTTGATCCCGTATCATGGTGAATGTTATGAAGATGAAAAAGAGATTGTGCGCTCTCAGCCGAAATCGGGCACAACGCATTTTCATGGGTATGCCAGCGTTTCGATGGTGCATGACAACCAACGCTTTGTGGTCGCGTTGCGT
>JABWAU010000128.1 GCA_013360875.1 Anaerolineales bacterium
GGGTCGATGCGGCGGTCGAGCGCCGGGTGCTGCATCAGCACCTTGAGCTCGGAGCCGAAGGCGAGCGTGCCGTCGGGCAGCATCGCGTAGAACATCGGCTCGCTCTGCCAGATCGCCATCGCCAGGATGGACGCGCCCAACAGCGCGGCGGAGATGACCAGCGACGCCTTGCGCCCGATCGTGTCCGCGAGGTAGCCCATCGGCAGGGCGGCGAGGAGCGCCACGAAACTGCTGGCGGTGATGAGATTGCCGAGCAATGCCTCATCGAAGCCGAGACTCAGCACATAGAAGTTGAAGATTAAACGGAAAACGCCTATCGCCGCGCCGGTGACGATGACGTTGAGGAGATAGAAGCGAGCGTTGGGCTTGAACGCGCGCACGCGTGAGGAATATTCCACGGGCACGCGCAGGAATTTGTTGAGGGTTCTATTTTTGTTTGTCATTTTTTGAGTGATTGTTGTTCTCAGTAGATCATGAAAATCTCGCGTACTGCGCAGCGTGCCTCATCGCGTAGCACGCTATTTTGACGTTAGAGAACGTCAATTACGCGCTCCCATGATCTGTGATGTCGCTTTTCAGGAAGGAGATCAAATTCCCAAAAGTGGATTCGATTGCCTGCATGCGCGCAGCATACCGCTTCTCTTCCTGTTTGAAGGTCAATTCCACGAGGCTGGCGAGGCGCAGTTCGTTCAGGTGATGCGTGACGGTCGGTGCGCGCAGGTGCAGGCGTTTTGCCAATTCAGAGGGGGTGAGGCTTTCATGCGAAAGGTAGAAGAGGATTTTCAGCCGTGTCGGGTCGGCAAGGGCTTTGAGCGACCGCACCAACCCGTCCGGCAATGACTCGCCGGGGATGGCGGACATCTCCGCGGGGCGCGCGCCGAAAAGCAGGAGCATCGTGTCCGCGTCCAGGCTTTCGAAGAAGATCAGGGGCGTGGTCCAGAAGGCGGGACCGATGATCAGTTTCTTCGCGCGGAATTCATCGTCCATTTTTACGCCCTGCGAGAGTTCGAGGAACAATTCCTCGAGCGGCATCCTCGAGGCGAGTTCCTGCGCGCGTTCCAAGCCCGCCCTGAGCACTGGCTCCAAGCGTTTCTCCTCCTCCTCGAAGAACGCCTGATAATATGCTTGAAGCGCGGAAAGGAAGCCCTCGCCAAGTTCCTCGGGACGGCTCCACCAATCCAACGCCCGTTCGAGCGCGCCCTTTTCTGTGGACATCCCCTTCTTGCCCCAGAATTTTCGAATGAATTCGGCATCCTCCAGTTTCCAAATCCCAGAGGAGGCGATCCGCAGGAGTGTGTCCTTGAATTGTTTGTACTTCTCCGCCTCTTCGCCGGAATGAGGCGGGAATGGCTTATCCAACCTCTCGAGTTTGATCATCCGCTCGGCAGGAGGGATTTGTTTCAAAGCCCAAAGCGCGCTGATGGCGTCCCTGGGCGTGGGCAATTCATGCACCCATGCCAGAGGCGCGCCAATCAATGGAATGATGTCCTCCAGCAACTTACGCTCAACTGCCGGTATCCGTGAACGGACACCGGCAGCCCAGGAAGCGCGTATCCCATAATGATCCGGTTCGTGGAGCACGTGCAGGCTGATGAACAACTCGTAGGCTGTTCCAAACTCCCAGTGGATTTCAGGGGAAAGGATGCTGGCTTCGGTCATGGTTTCCTCGATGCGTTCCTGTCATTTCCTCTTCAACTTGTTGCCTATGGAGATGAGCATGTTCCCGGTGTTGCGGTCTGCCTCGTCGCTGAGCGGGATGGCGTTGACCAACACATTCCCAAGTTCGATGAGGATTTGCCCGGTCTGGCGGGTGAAGAGTTCCCGAGCGGAGGCGGGCAGGGAAGCCGTCGCATCCGAATACTCGTATGCGCTTTGGCTCTCGAATTGGATTTCATGATGAACATGTGACATGGGTGCCTCCTCTCTCGGAGAAAGACGGACGTCGAAGTTAGGTACTTATCTCATTTAGACCATTGTCTAATTAGATAATAGTCTAATACATTCGTTTTGTCAAGAGGAAATTTTCAATCCAATTTCCTGCCCCAGTTCAGGATGAGCAGCCACGCCGCCATGAGGACGACCGGCTTGAGAATTCTCCATAGTAGGATTTGGAACCACGTCCACTTGAACGAATAAACGACGTTTGCCGTGACCCAGCGCACGATCAACGCCCTGCCCATTGCGCTTCGCACCACCCGACGCCTGTATCCGCCAAATGAAAATTCGCCTCGCCGAAACGACTCGCCGATTTCTCGCGCCGCCACCGCACCGTATCCCAAAGCGATACTGATGCCCTCGCCGAAAAGCGGATCCGCGCCCGCGGCATCTCCAACCAGCAGCACACGCGGCACGGACATCTGATTATCCGGTGAAAACCAGCGGATGGGATGTCCCTTGATCTCGTAATCATTTAAATCGAATCCGAAACGCGACATTTCCCGCGCGAGCGGCTCTTTGAGTTGCGGGCGTTTTCCGTTGGCGAGGATGTTCGTGTCGTAGATGCCCCAACAGCGCATGGCTTGACCTTTAACTTGCGTGGGAAAATCCCAAACATACCCTGCGATATTTTCGGGGACAGGGGAGAATTCGAAATAGGCAGATCCCAACCCTCTCCCTTGCCCTCCCCCATCCCGCCCAGGCAGGGAGGGGGTCAACACTTCCAACACGCGTGCGGTGTAAACGGGCGCGTGGGGGAATATGCATCGTCTTGTTACTCCGTTCGAGCCGTCCGCGCCGACGACCACCTGCGCGCGAAAAATCCCCTGATCCGTTTCGACGGTCACGCCATCTGCATCGGGAATGACGTTCCTGACCGTGATCCCTTCGCGAATTTCAATTCCTCGGTTCCTTGTTTTATCTGCCAGCCAGTTGTCGAATTCATCGCGGCGGATGATACGCAAGGCGTGCCGTTTTGGGACGCGAACATTCAATCCCTTTGATTTGAAATCGAAGTGGATGTTCTCTGCAACCGCGTACGACACTTCGTTCACGTCGAGGTCGAGTCTTTCGAGGATGATCTCGGTGTCGAGCGTCAGTCCGCCCGCGCAAAGTTTGGGGCGTGGATAATGTCCCTTTTCAAGGATCAGGATTCGGGAAGTGAGATGCGGGGCGATCCGATGCAGGTGCAGCGCGGTGGAGAGTCCGCCGGGACCTCCGCCGACGATCAGGATGTCGTGTTCCGCGTGAGATGGATCAGGCGTAGGCGCCGGACCAGGTTTCGAAGCGGCGGTCGTCGTGTTCATCGTCCTTGTAGAAGGTGATGTAAGTGAGGGCTTTGTATGGCACGAACTTCTTTTCTCTGGGGTTCTTTCTGGCAAGGTCGAAGTAGGTGTGCCAGGTGCCGGAGTTGAAGTAGATCTGGTTGCCGCCGTGTTCATCGTAATCGAGGGGAATGGTTTCCTGATGGTGTGTGTGCCCGTAGATGATGTAGCGCGCTGTGTCGTCGAGGAAGGCTGGCTCCTTCAGGGCGTGTATTGCAAAGGAACCGTCGCCTCCGAACATCCTTCTGTTCTGAATTTTGTAGATCAGGTTGTCGAGGGTTTCGAGGGAGATCAATTTCGAGATCTTGATCGCTGCCTGCATTTTATCCACGATGTCTATCTTGAACGGTATGTCTTTGCTTTTCACAAATTTCAGGTTGATGAATTTATCCGAAAGATCGTCCCAAATCTTTTTGAGGTCGCGTTCGTTCATCCCGGTGATCATGTGCTCGTCGGAGAGTCTTTTGATCTGCCCGGAGATCCACAAGGGGGTTGCCAGCGCGGGGCGGACGTTCGTGATGTGACGCAGGTTGTCCACGATCTCGGGGTTGAGGTCGGGTTTTCGCCGCAGTTCCTCCGGGTAACGGTTGCAGACCTCCATGGTGAAGGCGTCGCCGAGGGTCGCCTGATCGCGTCCGCGTTCTGCGTTGAAGTTGAAGGCGTCGAAGTAATCGCCGTGACGGCAAAAGACCTGATATTGCCTGAGGAGTCTTTCGATCTCGGGGGCTTCGTCCCGTTCCCACGGGGAATTAGGATCGAGTTTTCGCAGATCGTAGGGGAACGGGGCGGGCGGATTGCTCAACCCCATTGCGGCGATGATCTCCCGGCGGATCTGGTCGAAGGCTTCGCCCCTGAGGTGGTAATACCAGTCGTGGTTTCCGACCATGTAGTGGAAGCGAACCTTGAGCGGAATCTTGTCCGGGTTGTTGACGTCGCGCTTCCCGTTTTCGTCCGCGAGATCGAATTCGATGTATTCCCCGCTTGCCAGTTTCCGCATGACTTCGAGGGCTGCCCGGTTGTGTTCGATGATGGCGCGGGTGACTTCGAGCAGTTTGGGGGCGAACAGCGGGTCGTACGGATCGCTCCACGGGCGGACGTACCCTTCCTCGCCCTCCTCGGTGATGCGGATGTAGTCCTGGCCGTTGATGTTGACGTATTGCTCCCGTCCCTTCGGCGGGAACAGCCATTTGGTCGAGTGAAGCGGGTCTATGATGTCGCCCATGAGGATGACGTCCAGTTCCTCGATGGGACGGTATCTTCCATATCGCACCGAGGCGAAGTGGGAATCCTGCCGCAGACGTTTGGCGAACAGGTGGAACGCGCTGGCGGGGATGGAGGCGGCGGTCGTGCCATCCCCAAGATGCAGGTCGCTGATGATCACGAGCATGGCGATTTTCCTTCCTCTGATATCGGTAACGGTGGTCAGATTATAGCCCGAATATCCGTTCACGCATGTATAATCTCCCTGGCGGAGAGGTTTTCATCCCATCCTGGAAGGTGGCGAGGTGAAATGACCCGAAAAATTCTGGCGTGGACGTTGACGATCCTCGGCGCGCTACTTCTCCTTTCGAGCGTCGTGGGGATCGCCGCGGCGTGGATCTACAACGAACCCTTGACCCGCGAAACGATACAACGCCTGCGAAAAATTGACGGCGAACTCGCGCAAGCGGAAACGACGCTGGCGTCCACGCATACCGAACTCGAACGCGCCCTGCGCCTCGTGGACGCGGCGCAGAGCGCGCTCGAAAAACTCGCCGAACAATCCACGAGCGCGGAGAATTTGCTCGAGGGCATCCAAAGTTCGCTGGACGACCGTTTGCTCCCCGAGCTGAAAAGAACACGCGAAAGACTTGGCGAGGCACGCGACTCATTGGAAAGTTTGCGTTCCCTGATCCTCAGCCTGGAGTCCCTGCCTTTCATCGAGATCAACCTGCCCGATCAAATCCTGACCGATCTGATCAAGTCCGCGGAAACACTGGACACCGAGATCGCGAACGCCGAAGACCTGGCAAAGCGCGCCTCGACCTTTGTCAGCGACACCTCCTATCTGCTGGGCGGCGACCTGACCGAAACGCGCGCCAGCCTGCAACACTTCATCGCGGCTGTCGAGGAGTATCAGGTGAAGGTTGCTGTATGGCGCGCACAGGTTGCGGACCTGATCGAGTCGCTGCCCGCCTGGATTGACCGCGCCTCGATCATCCTGACGATCTTTCTACTTTGGTTCGGTCTATCCCAGTTTAGCCTGTTCCTGCATGGACGCGCGATCCTGCGCGGAGAAAATCCGCGGGATGCGCTGCGCCAGAACCGGGCGTAATCATGCCGGATGAATTTTTCGAAGAGCGGAAGGAAATGGTGGCGCGCCAACTCCGGGGGCGCGGGATCAGGGATCGGCGGATTCTCGAAGCGTTCGAGTCCGTGCCGCGTCATCTCTTCGTCCCGGAGAGGTATCGTATTTCGGCATACGACGACTCGCCGCTCCCGATCGGTTTCCAGCAAACGATCTCGCAGCCGTACATCGTCGCGTACATGATCCAGTGTCTGGATTTGGCCGGCGGCGAACGCCTGCTCGAAGTGGGGACGGGATCGGGCTATCAGACGGCGATTCTTTCCACCCTCGCGCCTGAAGTGCACACCATCGAATTGATCCCCGCCCTGGCGGAACGCGCCCGAAAGACGCTCGATACGATCGGCGTGACCAACGTCTTCGTTCACGTCGGCGACGGATCGCAAGGATGGATCGAAGCCGCGCCGTACGACGCGATCATCGTTTCTGCCGCCGCGCCGCGCGCGCCGAAAAGTCTGTTGGACCAACTGTCCGAGCGCGGGCGCATGATCCTGCCTGTGGGAGAACGCGGGGACCAGGTGTTGGAGTTATGGCGACGCGAGGGGGATTCCTTTTTGCGGGAAACGCTGCTGCCGGTCGCTTTCGTACCCCTGCGCGGAAAAGAAGGAAGATAACGGGCAGATCGCAGCGGTTTCGTCCACAGCGCGGGACGTGTCCTGAGCGTATCGAAGGATGTCGTTCTGCGTTATGCAACCGTTTATGCGGCGCGTTTTCTGCTTTGTTTGTGACGGTACATCGCCGCGTCCGCCTGGGCGAGGAGCGCCTCCATGGTGAGGGTGGAATTCAAGTCAACCTGAATGACCCCCATGCTGAAGGACAGGGCATACCCGCGCATGGATTGAAGGTTATGCGCGTTGACGTTGCTTTGCAGGCGCGCCCGGATGCCGGCAATGTCGTTTTCCATCGCGTCAATGGTCAGCGCCACGAATTCATCCCCTCCCAGGCGGGCGATGACGTCCGAATCGCGAAAGGTCTGGGTCAGGATGTGGGCAAAATGGTTGAGGGCAATATCCCCCTCCGCGTGACCGTAGGCATCGTTCACCTCTTTCAGGCAATCCATGTCTATGTAGATCAGGCACAGCGGATGTCCGGCGCGACGGGCGAATTTCAACAATCCGTTGGCATGGATCATGAAACCGCGTCGGTTGCTCAAGCCCGTCAGATCGTCGGTCAGCGAGAGGCTTCGCAGGCGTTCATTGGCTTTTTCCAGTTCGAGGTTTTTTTGGTAGAGTTTGTCCGCCAGCAATTGGAGGTGTTCCCGCTGGAGTTCCCCGGTCTTGGGAAGCCTGGAGACGCTGGTGGGGTGTTTGAGGCAGTCCTGCACCGCGCGCAACACTGCCTGCGGTTCGGCAGGTTTTCCGATGATGTGCTTGACCCCGCTGGCGATCGCAAGCCGGTTAATTTCAGCCTCCAGATAATGCGCGGTCTGGAAAATGACCGGCACCCCGGCTAAGAGCGGCTCGGCGCGCAAACGACGGACGAGGGTGAAGCCGTCCATGTTTGGCATGACGATGTCGGTGATGACGAGATCGGGCAGTTCCCTTCGCGCCATTTCCAGCGCCTGCGCGCCGTCGTTGGCTTCCAACAGGCGGTGATCGAAGGAACCCAGGAGCGTAATCAGGAATTGACGGTCGGTTGGACGGGTGTCAACGATGAGAATGGTCGCCATGGCGTCTTGCCTCTTTGAGAACCATTTGTTTTGCCTTCGGAAAACATACCCGATAATAGCACAATTCCGCCAAAAGTTTTCCAATTGGCGCGGCGCGATCTAATCCTGCGCCATGCGCGCCGGGCTTTACGGGAGGTTCCTGTTTTATTTCAATGGAATTATGGGGAATACTGGCGAAAATGGAGGGAGGACGATCACTTCGATAACGGGAACTGTTCCAGCAATTCCCAGTGATCCTGTTCCTTCTGCACGGTCCACTCGAGGCGTCTTACCGTGAAGGTGATCTCTTGCAGATGCCCGAAGCTGGGGTCTTTTATGCGGGTTGACCCGTCTTCCGGCAGTTCGACGATTTTTATATGGGGCAGCCAGTTCTGGGGTTTATAGGGATAACTCTCGCAGCCAAGCCGCCGCGCGATCTCGCTGAGGTCGTTGTACAGGGTTTCCAATATTGCGCTTCTTTCCGCCAACAGCCACAACCTGCCCTGCTGGTTGTTCACGTTCATCCTGGCGATATTCCTAACCTTGATCTCGAATGGACGCAGCTTCCGGGAATATTCCTCCAGGCATTGCCGCAAGGCGTCGAAATCCTCCACGTTGCGGATTGACTGCAAGGTCATGTGCAGGTCAACGATGGGCGCCCCCCCGACGGCGTGAGCCGTATCCTCCGAAAGCCTGTACAGGTCGGGATAGTCTTCGCTCTCCGGTCGAACGATGATAAAGGTTGATTTGCCGTTCAGAACAGACATTTCCTTGCTTTCCATTTCGTTCAAGCGGTTCCTGTACAGGTTGACGTGCGCTTCCGCGTCGTTCCTTCCGACACCGTAGTTCCATCCAAGCAAACCGCGGTGCAAGTCGCCGTTCCAGACGGATCGAATCCTGTCCTCCAATTCCGCAACGCCCTTCCTGAACGATACGATCTTGAACTCGTCGCCTGCGCGCTCGGAGCGAAACAACAAAAAACCTTCATCTTTCGGAAAATGCCTCAAGAGCAAATTTGCAAACCGCTTGAGGTCCTGGTCAATGGCGGCGCTGCCATAACGGTTATTGCCTTCGTGCATGTTGAGCATGTCGGTCAGCGCCATGGCTTGAATGGTCGCGTTTTCCAGGTACCATTTTGCGCCCAGCCCGTTGAGCGCGCCGGTCAAGGCGTCCCGGGTCACTATGCTTTCCACGATGTCCCGGGTGATCCTGACCTGTTCCAGGGTTTGCAATTCCAGCGTGGAGGGCAGCGCCAATGAGCGGATTGTATCCATAAGTCTTTCGTAGGGAATATTAAACTCATTCCAATTTTGGTAATTATTGTCCTCCTCCACGCGCTTGGGAATTTCCGAATGACTTTCCAGAATGGTCTGCCTGAGCACCAGGGGCCTGAAGGTCTTTCGTTGTTTCTGAAGTTCGTTCTCGGCTTCGGTTTCTGTCAGACCCACGCCGAAGTCCCAGGTAAGCAGGGAATCCGTTTCCTGGTTTTTGTAAAGTTTGGAGAGGAGGCGTTTTATTTCCCGCGGGGTTTTCGAGGTGGAAAATATCCTGAATTCGTCGCTGCCCGGGGAGCGGCGGACGAAATCCCCCTTGTCGAGAGTGAAGATGGACATGAACTGGTAAGCCAGTTTGTGCAGTTCCGAATCCACCACCGGGACCCCATACACCTTATTGGCTTGCCGCAGGTCGTAAATGTCAACCTTTGCCATCCCCTTGATCTGATCGGCGGGCACGAGCCACTTTCCCGCGCGTGAGTTAAGGGCGTGGGTGATCGCATCGTACAATGCCAGGTGTTTGGCGTTCCTTTGGATGCCCGCCAGAACAGCCTTCAATCGCTGGAATTGGTCCTCGGTGATCGGCAGCGCCTGGAAGAGATTCTCCAACTCCTTGAACGATTGAAGGAAAATCTTCAGTTCGTTATCCATTTCACTCGGCTGTCAATATTTGGGGCTGCGCCTTCAGTATCTGGTCCCGAAGCGCCTGGCTTTTCTGGATCTCATACTGCATGCCCAGCCTTTGGAAACTCTCGATGGAATCGGTGATCATCATCAGGCTGGTTTTCAAATCCTCTCCGGTTTCTAGGTAAACGGAAGCCAGCCCGAGCTGTCCCCTTGCCAGTTCGTCGAGCCTTCCAAATTCCTCCGCCGACTGAATGCCTTCCATGAAAAGACGTTTTGCGTCCTCATATCTTTTCTCCCTCAAGGCGACGAAGCCAAGCCCGTTCAACGCCAGGCTGATGTGCCGGATGGGGTCTTTGCGGGCGGGGTCCTTCCAGGTGTCCAAAGCCTTCTGGTACCATTGTTTTGCTTTTTTGTTGTTGCCGCGTTCGTATTCGAGATCGCCCAGTCCGTATTCCGCAAAGCCCTTGCTGTAGATGCCGTAATCGTCGTCGGCGAATTCCCCGCTCGTGTCGAGCACGTCCATCAACAACGCCTCGGAGCGTTCGAAATTGCCCAGGCGCAGTTCCACCGTTCCCAGCAGTCTTTTGGCGGCGGCGATGAGCAGTTTGTCCTCCGTTTTCGTTGTGGCGGACAGGGACTCCTCCGCCCAGTGCAACGCCCTCAGGTAATCCCCCTGGTAGAAATAGATCCAGGCGATGTTCCGGGCGAAGGTGCTGACGGATTTCCAATCCGCCAGTAGTTTTGCCGCGGTCAGCGAGGCGTGCGTCAAGGTCATGCGGTCGTACCAGTATGCGCGTTGCCACAGGACGCTTCCGAAGTGCATGCCGATCTGCACTAGGATTTCGGCTATGTTCCTGGCTTGCTTTGTAAGGGCGCCGGTTTTCGCCTGCCACTTCTGTATGGATTTGTAGCACCATTGAGCCACGCCCAGAATGTTGTTGCGGTCCAGCAGAAGATCGTCGTACCCGCGCCATTCCTTGAAACTGCTTTTTTGGGCAAGGAGTCTCACGTAATATTGGGCGGTCTTCAATTCAGCCTGTTTGATGAACTTCCGGCTACCGGCGAACTGCGAACGGACGAACCTGCGCGTCAACGGCAGGATGCTGAAATAATCCCGGTCGGGTTCCTGTTCGATAAGCGACAATTGCAAAAGTTCGCTGATCGCATTCTCGAACGTGTCGTTGCTCTCGACCCCGGCGATTTCCTTCAAGGCGGTTCTCGATACAGCGTCGGGTTGAAGCGCCAGGATGAAGAGCAGTTTTTTCGCCTCGGCTTGACCGAGCAGGTTCCAACTATGATTGAAACAGTACTGCAAGATCGGAACATCCGCGTCGAGGCTCAGCTTGTCCAGGACCTGGGTGACCGAATACCCCAGCGCCGCCACCTGTCCCTGCACCCACAACAGGGCAAGCGGAAGGCCCCCCGTCAGGGTGATGAGTTGTTTGCTCTGGTCCTTCGTGAGTTGAATGTGCTTTTGCTGGGATTCCCAATCCAGCAGGGCGTTACTCTCCTCGAAGGACAACCCCTGCAGGCGGATGATCTGCCCCTCGGAAACCCTTTCCCGCGAGGTGATGATGACCTTGAGGGTCATCGGCGAATTCCGCAGGAACTCCAGCGCCTCGCGCTGTTCGTTCTTCGAGAGCGATTCAAAATTGTCCAGCACGAGAAGCGTCGAACGTCTTGCCAGCAGGTTATAAGCACGGTTGATCTGATCCTTGATGGATAGATTGCCGATGGTGGGGTTCCCCAAATTCGTGCCGATCGTGATCAGGATGTCCGAAAGAGTTTTGGCTTCCGGTATGATCGGCTCGATACCGTGCAGGGTAAGGATGGATTCCTTCGCCGAGATCCAGATCACGGAGCCGAAGAGATCGTTTTCCACGCAGCGATAACTCACCTCGATGGCGAGCGCGGACTTGCCCACCCCGCCGATCCCTTCGATGCCGATGATGAACGTGCGGCTGTTGGGCTGCAGGGATTGCATGATGATCTTCAATTCCTGCTCCCTGCCCACGAAATAGGGCCTCCTCGGCAGTTTCGACAGCGCGGCTGATTTTTCCATTTCCCTGCCGCTGGAGGTCAGGCTTTCGATCTTCCGGGTATACCTGG
>JABWAU010000017.1 GCA_013360875.1 Anaerolineales bacterium
ACGTCACGCCGGCATGGCGGCGATGAAATAAAGTCGATTTTTGAAAGTTTTAGAGACGCATGTGGATGGTGGAACAATAATTGTACAAGCGAGTTTACTATTGAGCAGTTCTTAGGCATGTATTTATTGTTTGAAAGCAATATAGATGCCCCAAGGGCACAGATTGATACATTGAGTGAGGTTCTTGCCACAATTTCGGCCCAAAACCTTTATGTGGGGGGATTTAATCCGGCTTACTGTAGTGTTGGCGGTCAATGTGCCAATGCGGTATTTAATTTTATAGCGGCAAATATTGATGGAAGTAGTGGATTATGGGGCGGTCCTAATGCCGCAGCAAGCTACGCTCAAAAAACAGGTGTACCGAAATATGGGAGTGAAACAGCACTCAGAGATAAAATTGCATCAGTGGGTCAGATGGCTCTTGACCCGTCTACAGTAATTTCCTGGGACAGGAATAAGGGGCCTTCTTCATGGGGGAACGATCAATCTTGGGCAGATGCGTTAATAGTAGAGGAGATATGGGAAGGCTTTAATGGCTTATCCCCAAATAGTATATATTACTATTACAGAGATGCAATTTATTTTTCCGTAGATCAATGGCTCTACTGGAAGGGAGGAAAGTAATATGAGCATCAGGGTATTTTGTGTTTGTTGCTTGACTATGCTTATTGTTGTGGGATGTCAGCCGACAGTAACCAGCTATGGTCCTCCTGTGTTAGAAACTCAAGCAAGAACAGAAGAGGTTGCGGAGACGCAAATTGTTCCACCCAGTGAAATCAATCCAGCTATCGAGCCTAGCCCAACTACATTGTCTGAAATAATCCTTAATAAGATAACTCCTGCTAATAGTTCTGAAGCCAGGCTAAGTAATCAATGCCTCAACATCACAAATGTGCCACCAGCCTCTAATAGCATCATTGCTTTGCGAAGTCTAGTGGGCGTTGTTCCCGGTCAAACTCCCGACATAATTCTTATTGATATGTCTGAAGAGCAGCTAAAAGAATCAACTCAAAAAATAAATATAACACCTAATTTTGCCGTTTCTCCCGATGGAGAATTGATTGTATACTTAGCCAGTACAATTACGAATGGAGTCACACAACTTAACCTAATCATAGCAAATGGAAACTTCCAAACAATAAATTCCATTCCATGGAACGATCACTGGTCCCGTATTTTAGGCTGGACGGCGGATCAAAAGATAATAGTCTCATCATCAAGAACGGAAACGATATCACCTTCCTTTGTTTCTTATACCTTGATAGATCCGATAAGCGGTGGACAACAATCTTTTCATTTAGGTATTTCTGATTTCATAGACGGCTCGTTATATGATGCGCCTTATTGTGAGAGCTGGTATGGCGTATTAGTAGACCCCACTCTTAAGTGGGCTGTATACCCAAAACAGAGCAACGTTAACGCTGAGATGTATACTTATGCGCTCTGGGATATTTCAAACAATAAATCAGTGTTTGACCTTGAGAAGATTTTTTCTTCCTTCTGGTTCTTTATCAATGCCTCTCCCATGCCCAGTTGGTCGAGTGATGGAGGGCAATTTGCGTTTGTAGGTCAGCATCAGGATGAATCTCCCGGAGAAATTGAGTTGTTCAGTGTAAATGTAAATGGGGATATTTTGCAACTGACAAATCTGTCTAGTATTGGATATGTATTGCCATCATTCCATAGTTGGTCTCCTGATAATAGCCTCATCGCCTTTTCTATAACTCCGAGAGGATCGGATGTTGGAAATATTGCCATAGTAAACGCCGTTACGCTTGATGTGACAGATTTATGCCTGTCTATTAACGTGCAGGAACCTCCCCCAATTTGGTCCCCCAACGGGAAACAATTCTTGGTAGTTGACAGATATGACGAAGGTCACCAACGAGTATTATTAGTCGATATCGAAAAGAATATTGTTTTTCCGGTTGTAGCAGATGCTGAGCCGATTGGATGGATGGTAAAACCATAAAGCAACATTACTCCCTTTTGTCCTTAGTGGTCACAACGAATTGACAGGTTCCCAAGTCACCAAGTATTACTACGCCGGATCACAGCGCATCGCCATTCGGACCGCTGGTACACTCTACTTCATGGTTTCGACACGGCTGCGCCAGTCAGCCCGGCGTCTCGGCGATCATCCTTCAGCTTCCGCTTCGACCGACTTTCTTTTTTGCCACAACCATTTTCAATTCGGCGCGTACTCGTACAGCCAGAACAGAATCTCCCCGTTCCAGGCGTTTTTGAATAGAAGCAGGCCTCCGGGGAATTCCGCTCGCACGGTTTCGATCTCACCCTGATCTTCCGGCAGAAAGACGAAAATAATTCTTTCCCCTGTTAGTTGGCTTCGGTCGAATGACGCCCAGTCCGGCGGAGAGTCAATGCCGGTTGCCTGGGGCGCGAGGTATTGGATGCTCGGGATAGAGTAATACCCCATGCGCGGGCTGTGCATGAACACCACTTGCGTGCCTTCGGGTTTGTCCTGCAAATAGTTCGCGAGTTCCTGCGCGATCGCTCCGTTGCTGGCGAGGTTTTCTCTCCTGTCCACGGCGCGATAATCCCGGAAGTAGAAATTCAGGTCGCTTGTCGCGGCGATAAGGATGACGGCATATCCCAGGAATGCCGCGACTCTCGCATGTTTCAACCAGATTGTTTCGAACATCTCGACGGCTTTGTGCAAACCGAATCCAACGAGCAACGCGTTGGCGGGCGCCGCGGCGACGTACCTTTGTGCGGCGGGAGGCGATTCGCTGAGTCCGCCGATGAAACCGAACAGGACCAGCCATAAGGTCAGGAAAACGAGGCGGCTGTCACGGTTCTTGAATAACAGGAAGATGATTCCCAGGTAGAACAGGGCGCCGAAGATCGGACGAAGGATCGGCGTCTCGGGTTTGTACCAGTTTCGCAGGTGAGCGACCGTGTACGCCTGCAATCCGGCCGCGATCTGCTCCGAAATCTTCCCGATGGATTCATCCGTTCCCCCGTTGACGGACGATACACGGGCGAACGGCGCGAGGAATTGGTTCGGCTCATGGATGTAATACCGCGCCAGCGGGAAGACAACCGCCAGCGCAACCGCAAACGTGAGGACGAGATGAGGAGCGGATCGGTAAAACCGGCTGCGTTGAAGGAAGAACGCAATGATCATGCAGCCAATGAGAATGGCGAACAATCCCCGGCTGGTCACGTAAAAGTATTGGGAAAATCCCAGCGCCAGCCCGCCAAGCAGATACGCGAGCCGCCTGTCCCGCGCCCATCCATACCAAAGCGCGCCGAGGGTGAGGATATATCCCAACCCGTCCCAGATGTTGTTGAGTCCCAGGCGGCTGAAGTGGATGTGGAAGTGGAGCGCGGCAAGCGCCAGCGCGGAGAAACGCCCCGCCCGTTCGCCGAACATGGCTTTGCCGCAAAGATAAACTGCCGCCACGGTCGCTGCGCCGGCGATTGCGGATGGAAACCGCAGGGCTTCAGTGGTCGCGCCGAAGACTCGGATGAACAGGGATTGGATGAAGGAAAAAAACGATGGGAACGAGAACCAGCCCGCGATGAAGATATTGTCCCAGTCTCCGGTCGCAAAGTCACGCGCGCCGATGCCCGCCGATCCCTCGTCTCCTGTGAGGATGATCGGGAATCCTCCCGCGCCGATCCCTCTAACCAGAAAGGCGAATAGCGCGATACCCGCCGCGAAGAGAATCGTCTGCCTGGCGATCCTCGGTTTCTCTTCATCCCATTCGTAACCGCCGATGAAGATCAGCGCAATTCCCGCGAGCCACGCGATCACCGCGAAAATGGGACTGTACATCCTTGCCCCGTATCCCGCCCCGATGGCGCCGAGAACGATAAAGACCGGGCTCAACCCCAATAACAGAACCTGCCAGGAAAGAATCCCGAACCATGCAGCGAGTCTGTCAATGGCGCGTTCGAACCGCCGATAGATTTTTTCGCTTTGATGTATGAGCAATCCCGTGACGAAAAAGGACGAACCTGCCGCAAGCGACCAGAGGTGATTTCTCTGATCGAACGGCAGGTCCGCGTTGATTTGAATGCCGAAATACAGAATGAGACTCCCCCCAGCCAGCAAAACAGAGACCAGCGTTCCCCGCCTGCCGTCCATGTTTTACTTCAATCCCATCTCGCTTCTCGAAATGACCAGCCTTTGTATCTCGCTTGTCCCCTCGTAGATCTCGGTGATCTTCGCGTCGCGGAAGTAACGCTCGATGGGCAGTTCCCGGCTGTAACCCATCCCGCCGTGGATCTGCACCGCCTGATGCGTGACCCACATGGCGGTCTCGCTGGCGAACAACTTCGCCATGGACGCCTCGAGCGAATAACGACTCCCGTCCTTCTTGGATTTCTCCTTTGCCATCGCCGCGTTATAGATCAACAGACGAGACGCCTCGATGCGCGTCTTCATGTCTGCGATCTTGAATCCCGTCCCCTGGAACGCGCCGATGGGTTGACCGAACGCTTCACGCGTGACCGCGTACTGGCGCGCGGCTTCGTAAGCCGCTTCCGCGATCCCGAGCGCCTGCGTCGCGATCCCGATCCTGCCCGCGTCGAGGACGGTCATGGCGATCTTGAATCCCTCGCCCTCCTCGCCGAGACGACTCTCCACCGGCACGCGGCAGTCCTCGAAGATCAACTCGCTCGTTGCCGAAGCGCGGATGCCGAGTTTTGGTTCCTTCTTTCCGCGCGTCAGACCGGGCGTGTTTGCTTCGACGAGGAACGCGGTTACGCCCTTGTGTTTCTTCTCCGGGTCGGTCATCATAAAGACGACGAAATAATCCGCCACCGGCCCGCTCGTAACCCAGGATTTGCGGCCGTTCAAAATGTAGTGGTTGCCGTCGCGCACCGCGCGGGATTTCATCGTCCCCGCGTCCGATCCGCTCATCGGTTCGGTCAGCGAATACGCGCCGACCGATTTCCCCGAGGCGACCGGGGTGATGAATTTTTTCTTCTGTTCCTCCGTTCCGAACTTCCAAATTCCGTGACAATACAATGAGTTGTTCACGGACATGATGACGCCATGCGCCGCGTCCGCTTTGCAGATCTCTTCGAGGGCGAGAACGTAGGCGAGCGTGTCCATGCCCGCGCCGCCGTATTCTTCGGGGATTTCGATGCCCATGAATCCCAACTCACCCATCTTCCTGACGGTTTCGCTGGGAAACTCTCCGCTTTCGTCGAATTCAGCCGCTACGGGGACGATCTCCTTTTGGGCAAAGTCGCGGGCGGCATCGCGAATCATTTTGTGTTCTTCGCTCAGGGGGTATAGCGCAAGTTCTGTCATTCCATTCCTCCGGGTGTGATGAAGGGATTATACCGCTTCGCGACACAAGTATCCCTTCGATTGCTCTGATAAAATCGGGGAGGATTCCGTAAAGCGACATTCAAGTCGCCCTGCGCAGCGATACGCTTCGCAGTGTCGCGGTACAACCTCTGCGAACCACGCCATGAACGCCAAACCCTCCATCGAAGAACGCATCTGGGCGGCGATCGTCCACCTCTCCACACTGGCAATGGGAATCGGATTGTTCCTTCCCATTTTCGGCTGGTCGGAGAGTCGGCGAAAATCCAACTACACTTCGTTCCAGTGTTTGCAGGCGTTGGGGTATCAGACTTTGGGATACACCGTCTGGATCCTGACGATGCTTATCGTGGCGATCGTCAGTGGAGTTGGCTTCCTTTCCCGCGTTCAAAACATGGATACCCTCGAAGCAGACTTGAACGCCTGGGCGGCGGGTCATTCCATCCTGATGGTCGGGTTGATCGCTTTGTATCTCCTCCCCCCAGTATTTGCGGCGATCGCCTGCGCGCTCGGCAGGGATTTCCGTTATCCGCTCATGGGAAGGCGCCTGGCGCGATATTTGGGATACGACCTGACACGATCCAGCGAAGAGAAAACCTGGCTGGTCGAGGAACACGAGGATCGCTGGGTCGCGTCCATGGGACATTTCAGCATCATCATCGTGATTTGGGGGTTGCTTGTCCCGATTTTTTCCTGGGCGTTGCAAGGGAAACGAAGCCTGTTTCTCAAATTCCAAGCCATTCAAGCCTTCGCATATCAGGCAGGGACAACACTGCTGTATTTCGCGGCGGGATTTTTCTACGTGTTCGGGATCGCGGTATTCCTCCTGACCATCGGTTTCGAGGGCGAGATTTCGTTCGATTCGTCGAACGTTTTGATCGGCGCGGTCGTCTTCTTTATTTCACTGTTGGTTACATTGCTCATCCTTCTGGCTGTCCCGCTGCTGCACATCCTCGGTCAGTGGGCGGGGTATCGGGTGTTGAAAGGGGATGGGTATCGGTATCCGATAGTGGGGAGGATGGTTGAGAAATGGATGGCAAAACAATAGCCTCAATGAAAATCCTCATCGCCGCAGACATGGAAGGAATCACCGGCGTGACGACGTGGGAGCAGGTCACGCCGGGACATGCGGAGTACGCGCGCTTTCGCAGGCTGATGACCCAGGATGTGAACGCCGCCATCCGCGGGGCGATGGAGGCGGGCGCGGACGAGGTCATCGTCGCGGACGGTCATTGGGACGGGTCGAACGTTCTGATCGAGGAACTCGACCCGCGCGCGCGGTTGAACAGCGGTTCGCCTTCTCCGTTTTCGATGATGCAGGGAATTGACGAAAGCATGGACGGCGTGATGTTCATTGGTTATCACGCGCGCAATGGAAGCGCGAACGCGATCCTCGATCATACGTGGTCGTCGAAAACGGTTGCCAACGTGTGGCTGAACGATATTTTGACCGGGGAATATGGTTTGAACGCGGCGCTGGCGGGTCACTTCGGCGTACCTGTGATCATGGCGAGCGGCGACCAGACGGCTTGCGCGCAGATCGTCGAATTGCTGGGCAATGTTGAGACGGCGGTCGTCAAGCAGGCGACTGGGCGCTTTGCCGCGGAGTGCCTCCCTCCGTCTATGACGCAGGAGATGATCTTCGAGGCGGCGTCTCGCGCGGTGGAGAGGCTGGCGGAGGGCGATGCGCCCGATCCGTTCGTGCTGGATACACCGGTGCATGTGACTGTGGAGTTCTCCGCTTCGGATATGGCAGACAGGGCTTCGAGGATTCCGTTCACGGGACGCGAGGGGAGGCGCGTCACGCTCGCGGCGGGGGAGATGGTGTCCGCGTATAACGGCTTCCGCGCCATGGTGATGCTGGCAATGGGCTGAAGGGGGAAGAGGCTGTTCGAGCAGGATCAGGTTTCGGCTGGGGGAGAGGCGCCCTTCGTCTACGCTCAGGGTACAAAAAAGCCTGTCTGTATCGGAAATCGTTGATTGACTCCCTTTCCGAAGGTTCTATATAATCGAACAATTCACAACTTATAAGGCTGAAAGGTGTTCCATTTTCAGATTTTCGGGAAGGAGGTGGTCGCGCGGAGACAGCGTTTTTTTGTTCGTCGTGCCAGTTCAAAAATCCCAAAGGAGAGAGATATGAAGTCCAAATGGTTCGTACTGTTCAGCGCGCTGGTCCTTGCCAGCCTTGTCCTGTCCGCCTGTGGAGGGGCGGCTCCCGCGACGAGTGAAGCGCCTCCCCCTGCCGCTCCAACTGACGCGCCCGCCGCCGCCCCCACCGACGCGCCCGCGCCAACGGAAGCCCCCAGCATGGAACTCGAGGGCGAAGTCTCCATCGTCGCCTGGCCCGGTTACATCGAACGCGGCGAGACCGACCCGAATTACGACTGGGTGACCGAGTTCGAAGCGCAGACCGGCTGTATGGTGAGTGTGAAGACCGCGGCGACCTCCGACGAAATGGTCGCCCTGATGAACGAGGGCGGCTTCGATCTCGTGACCGCCTCCGGCGACGCATCCAACCGCCTGATCGCGGCCGGCAAGATCCAGTCCATTGACATTTCCCGCATTCCCAGTTACGACAAAATTGACCCGCGCCTGCAAAATGCGCCCTGGCATACGGTGGATATGGACGGCGACGGTACGCCCGAACATTACGGCGTGCCTTATTCCTCCGGGCAGAACGTCCTGATGTACAACACGGATATCTTCAGCGACCAGCCTCCGACAAGTTGGAACGTGGTGTTCGAGGAGACGGTTTTGCCGGACGGTCAATCGAACAAGGGACGCATCCAGGCTTACGATGGTCCCATCTATGTCGCTGACGCCGCGCTGTACCTGATGTATCACCAGCCGGAACTCGGCATCGAGAATCCCTATCAACTGACCCGCGATCAATTCAATGCGGCGATCGAACTCCTCCGCCAGCAGCGCACACTGATCAACCGCTACTGGCACGACGCGTTCGTCCAGATGGATGATTTCAGGAACGAGGGCGTGGCGGCTTCGAGTTCCTGGCCCTTCCAGGCGAACCTGTTGAAGTTCGAGGGCGCTCCCATTGAAAAGGTCGTCCCTGTGGAGGGCGCGACCGGCTGGGCGGATACCACCATGATGCACGTGGATGCCGAGCATCCCAACTGCGCTTATGCGTGGATGGAATGGTCGCTCAATCCCAAACTGCAGGGTGATCTTGCCGCCTGGTTCCAAAACGTCCCGGTCCGTCTGGATGCCTGCGAAGGCAATGAACTGCTCGGTCCCGACGGCTGTGTGAACAACGGCTTGAACGACTTCGACAAGATCTGGTGGTGGCGCACTCCCACCGCGGACTGCGGCGATGGGCGCATGGAATGTGTCCCGTACCACGAATGGGTTACGGCTTACATCGCTGTGATCGGCGGTCGTTGATCGCCGCTTCGTGAATTCGAATATCAGGCGGGGGACCTCCTCCGCCTGATCCCTATATTTTCAGTACTTCACGAAAGCGCGTATTTGGCGGTCTCTACCGCCGTATTTGTGTGCTTCGCGAAGAGCGCAAATTACGCAGGGTTTTCGTGATCTACTGATTTTTCAATGAGCCTCAAAAGACGATGAATAATTCCTCCGTTGTTGCCGTGCGTTTCGACGGCGTAAGCCGTTATTTCGGGGAGGTCAGAGCCGTGGATCAGGTTGACCTCAAGATCCAGGACGGCGAATTTTTTTCCATGCTGGGTCCTTCCGGTTCGGGAAAGACGACCTGCCTGCGCATGATCGCGGGTTTCGACCGTCCGACCGCAGGCAGGATCCATTTATACGGGCAGGACGTTTCGGGATTGCCGCCTTATGAACGGAACGTCAACACCGTGTTCCAGGATTACGCGTTGTTCCCGCACATGAACGTCGGCGACAACATCGCTTACGGATTGATGGTCAAGAGGGTGCCCAAAGCCGAACGCATGAAACGGGTGGAGGAAATGCTCGAACTCGTTCAACTTTCGGGATTTGCCGGACGCAAGCCCTCCCAACTCTCCGGCGGACAACGACAGCGCGTCGCCCTCGCCCGGGCCCTGATCAATCACCCCAAAGTTTTGCTTCTCGATGAGCCGCTCGGCGCCCTCGATCTGAAACTGCGCCAGCAGATGCAGGTGGAACTAAAGTCCATTCAGAAGCGGGTGGGCATCACCTTCATTTTCGTCACGCACGATCAGGAGGAAGCCATCACCATGAGCGACCGCATCGCCGTGTTCAACCAGGGCAGGATCGAGCAAATCGGTTCGCCCGCCGAGATCTACGAGAAACCTGCCTCGCCCTTCGTGGCGGGATTCGTCGGCACGTCGAACCTGGTCGGCGGGGAGGTGGCGAAGCGTTTGACCGGCTCCGAACAAACCTTCTCCGTCCGCCCGGAGAAGATCCATCTGGGCTCCGCGCAGGATACGCCTTCCCCGGACATGATCGTTGTGGATGGAGTCATCCGCGATGTGATCTACCTGGGCTTGTATACCCGTTATCTGGTGGAGATCGAAGGCGGCATTGACCTGGTGGTGGTGGAACAAAACCTGAAAACCTCTTCGATGGAAGCGCTTTCCGCAAAGGGGCAAAAGGTGAAACTGTCCTGGCACAAGGATCACGTCAGCCGCGTGGGAGGGTAGGATGCTCAACCGCATTTCGACATATTTTTATCAACGCCCGAAACTCGTGCTGGCTCTTTTCCTGCTGCCGCCCATGCTGTACATGGCAGTCGTGTATCTCGGTTCGTTGTTTTCCCTGCTGATCAACAGTTTTTATTCGATTGACGATTTCACCGGTCTCGTCATTCGTGAACTTACATTGAAAACATACGGTCAGGTCTTCAGCCCTGCCAACCGCGAGATCTTCATGCGTACCGCAACCATGGCGGCGGCTGTCACCGTATTCGACGCGCTGCTCGCGTTTCCCCTCGCGTATTACATCGCCAAGTTTGCCTCGCCGCGTGCAAAGACCTGGCTCATCATCGCGGTAACCATCCCGCTCTGGTCGAGTTATCTGGTGCGCGTCTACGCGTGGAAGTTGATCCTTGCAAAGGAGGGGATCCTGTCGTGGTTCATCAACCTCCTCCGCCTCGACGGCGCGCTGGAGTGGTTGTTGAGTTTTCCGAGCATCGGCGGGTCGTCTCTCGCGCTCTCGCCCATCGGCATGTTCATCGTGTTCTCCTATATCTGGCTTCCCTACATGATCATCCCCATCCAGACCGCGCTGGAACGCGTCCCCGGTTCGCTCCTCGAAGCCTCCAGCGACCTGGGTGCGAGACCGCTGCAAACGTTCCGCACGGTCATTTTGCCGCTGGCGTTTCCGGGCGTTGTGGCGGGTTCGATCTTTACCTTCTCTTTGACGCTGGGAGATTTCATCGTTCCGCTTTCGCTGGGCAACTCGAAATTCTTCATCGGGCAGGCGGTCTATTCGTATCAGGGAACGGCGGGGAATATTCCGCTTGCCGCCGCCATGACGATGGGTCCCGTCGTCATCATGATCGTCTATCTTTTAGTCGCCCGCAGGTTGGGAGCGTTCGATGCCCTCTAAATCCTCCTCCACTCCGAAAGCCTCGTGGGGACTGAAACTCGCCTCCCTGGGAACGCTGCTTTTCCTGCACGTCCCCATTTTCATCATCTTTCTCTACACGCTCACGCCCGACGAGAGAACGTACACGTTTCCGCTTCCGGGCATTACGTTCAAGTGGTTTGGCGTCGCGCTTCAACGCGCGGACCTGTGGCGCGCGCTGAAGTTGTCCCTCCAGGTCGCAGCGGTTGCCACCTTTGCCGCGCTCGTTTTGGGAACGCTCGCCGCGGCGGCGGTCTATCGCAGCAAGTTCTTCGGCAGGGAGGCGATTTCGTTCCTGCTCGTTCTGCCCATCGCATTGCCCGGCATCGTGACCGGCATCGCCCTGCGCACCGCAATCGGCGGGCTCGACATTCCATTTTCGTACTGGACGATCGTGATCGGTCACGCCACGTTCTGCGTGGTTGTTGTTTACAACAACGTGTTGGCGCGCTTTCGCCGCATGCAGGGATCGCAGATCGAAGCCTCTATGGATTTGGGCGCCAACTCATTTCAAACCTTTCGTTATGTTGTCTTCCCTAACATTGCCACCGCGCTTCTCGCAGGCGGGATGCTGGCGTTCGCGCTCTCGTTCGACGAGGTGATCGTGACCACATTCACCGCCGGTCAACAAACGACTTTGCCGATCTGGATCTTTTCCCAACTCACGCGTCCGCGCGACCGTCCGGTCACGAACGTGGTCGCGATGTTCGTCATGCTGATCACCTTCCTGCCGATTGTGTTTGCGCAAAAATTGTCCGCCGCGAGTTCGGATACGGAAGGGGAGCCGAAATAAGGGATGTCGTTTTTTCGATGCAGGATTAACCGTCAGCCCGGCGCGAAGCGGGTCTTTTGTCCTCCAAAATCCTCCCTCGAAAAGATTGACATCACGTCAATAACCATTACAATTACGTTCAAATCCAACCAGGAGCGTTCGATATTCCAACGACTCGCACGAGTGTGAATGAAAAAATACTTGTGCCACTTCTTTAATCTGATACGCCACGAATAAAATCTGGCTTCCGCCGCCCTCCAACTGAGACTTGGTGAGGCGGCGGGACTGCTTAAGGTTAGCGCAGTCAACACAGTGGTTTGGAACTGTTGTGCTTTGACTGTTTTTGTTTTGTCGGTATTCCGATGTGTAGTTCCTTTGGCGCGCGTTGCCAAAGATATCCCGGGCGAAATGCCTCGTAATAAGAAAGGAAAGAATGAGCGGTCAATTTTATTCCCATCTGAACCCGAAGTGCGATTCGGGCGTGTTCGAAGAAAAAGGCGGATGTGGCGTGTTTGCCCGCGAGCCGATCCATAAGGGTGAGTTGATCTGCCTGTGGGGCGGACGCATCGTTGCAGAGAACGAACTCGACCCCAACATGGAGTTTTTCACTCAACGCATCCTCCAGATCGAGGAAGGTTTTTACCTGGAGGCGCCGCTGCCGCTGGAACCGACCGATTGTTTCAATCATTCCTGCGAACCCAACGCCGGCTTCACGGGGCAGATCGGTCTCATTGCCATGCGCGACATCCACGCGGGGGAGGAGATCACCTTCGATTACGCCATGTGCGACGGCTCGGATTACGACGAGTTCGATTGTTATTGCGGCAGTCCCAATTGCCGCGGGCGCGTCAAAGGCACCGATTGGGCAAACCCCGAACTGTGGGAAAAATACGACGGTTACTTCATGCCATATCTCGCAAGACGCATCGAGAAACTCAAAACGAAGGCGCGTGTGCTTGCCTAAAGCCGGAACGGATTGCACGGTACAATGGTGCAGTCCGTTTTATGTTTGGCGCAAAACGTCCCGAAGGTTTCCTTGAACAACCGGGCTGAATCGCTCCAACCTTCGGGACGCTGTATTTTTCATCATGTTCAAATCCTTTGCGTTTCGAATCTACGTTGTTGCGCTCATCCTGCGTTTGATTCCCGTCTTCCTCGCGCGCGATCTAGGCATCGGACTCGACGACATGTTCCAGTACGACATGCTGGCGCGCAGTCTCGCGCAGGGACATGGATTTCGTTGGTACGCGCAGGCGGACCTCGACCGCTTCGCCTCATTCCTGACCTTCGATCTGTCCAGCCTCGAGAATTATGATCCTGCCCTCGGCGTGCCCACCTCGTTCCGCGCGCCGCTCTATCCGATTTTTCTTGCCATCGTTTATTTCTTCAACGGAATTGATCCTTCACGCTTCTTCGCCGCGAGATTGACGCAAGCCATCTTTCTCGGAGCGCCGCTCGCTCCGCTGACTTATTTCGTGGCAAAGCGTCTATTTGGGCTCAAAGTGCTTGCTCCTGTAAGTTCGACGGCAAGCCTTCCGACTCCAAAAATCGCCGCCTGGATCGTCGCCGCGTACCCGCTCCTCCTCGTTTACCCCCTCGGTCTCGGAACCGAAAATCCCTTCTTCGTCCTCCTCCTTGCAAGTTTCCACTTTCTACTATCCACCACTGAAAAACCAAGCGCTTTCCACTTTCTACTTTCCGGTTGTTTCCTCGCCCTCACCTCCCTCACCCGCTCCGTCATTCTCCCCTTCGCCCTTGCCGCCTTCTGCCTTCTGATCTATTGGCATGGAAGACGCGCAATTCTCGCAATTCTCCCATTCTCCCTGTTGATCACTCCCTGGATCGTCCGCAACTCCCTTCTTCATCAAAAACCGACCGGCATCGAAACCTCGATGGGTTACAATCTGTACCTCGGCTATCACCCGCAAGGAGATGGTTCATTCGTATTCGGGCCCTCGCTCGATTTATTGACCATCCTCGACGACGCCGAACGCGACCGTGTCGGTGCACAGAAGTCTTTGGAATTCGTCAAAGCGCAGCCCGAAAGATTCATTCCGCTGGCAATCAATCGTTTGAGATTTTTCTTCGGGCTTGAGAAACGCGTGTTAATGTATTTCTACTCGAACAACATCGTCGGCTACGTTCCGCTCCCGTTGTTGTTGACCATTTCCGCCATTCTGCTTTTGCCCTTTATCATCGTCTCCACCTCCGCCGCGTTGGGGCTGTCGCTTTTGCGATGGAAGCCCGGACATATTTTGCTGGCGTTGTTATTCATCACTTACGTCACTCCACACGTGTTCATCCTCTCCGAAGACCGTTTTCACCTTGCCCTCGTGCCATATATTGCCATCCTTGCCGCGCAGTTCTGGATGAATGGATTCGGTACGTTGTCCGCCCGCTGGCGTGAATCACAAACCGGCAAAATTCTCGTAATTCTCTCAATTCTCTCTTTGGTTTTCCTCGTAACCAACTGGATCCTCGAACTTGCCCGAGACTGGGATAAAATCTCACAACTGCTTGGACCCGACGGCAACCAAACCTACTTCCCCTATTGATTCCTGCCCTCACTTTCCACTTGCCGCTTGTCACTTTTCATGAAAACCCTCCTCGGCAATAGACTCACCTTCGACTGGAAAGTCGTCACCATCACCATCCTTTCCACCCTGTTGTTGATGGTGGATTACTATCACCGACTCACGCCCTATTATTATTGGGACCGGGTCATTCTCTATCTTGTCATTCCTTTAGCGTTCATTCTCCTTGTCTTTCGCGAAAACCCGAAGGAATTCGGATTTGCCCTTGGCGACTGGAAAGCCGGACTGGTCATCACCGCCCTCGGTATTCTGCTGATGGCTCCGGTCATCTATTTTCTCGGAAGCGGCGACGCGTCCATGCGGGAGTATTACAAACCTTATACCAACGGCTTGCCGTGGACGACCTTCCTCGATTTGATCGGCTGGGAGTTCATGTTCCGTGGCTGGATCCTATTCGGATACGCGCGCAAGTTTGGGCATGACGCATTGTGGTTGCAGGCGGTCCCGTTTGCCATCGCGCACATCGGCAAACCCGAAGTGGAGACTCTCTCCACCATTTTTGGCGGCTTCGCCTTCGGCTGGGTGGCGTACCGAACGAAGTCATTTCTTTATCCGTTCCTCATCCATTGGTTCATATCCACGTTCATTATCATCGTCGCCGCAGGCTTGATTTAGCGGTTGACTCCGGAGGGCTTCGACCATCCGACTCCCAGACTATCCGACTATCAGACTATCAGACTATCCGACTATCAGACTATCAGACTATCAGACTATATGACCACCTTCTCCCTCCGCCCCGCCCGTGAATCAGAATCCAGCCAAATCAGGGAATTAATTCATTCGGTCGGGATCAACCCCCTCGGTCTGGATTGGAGGCGTTTCGTCGTCGCGGTGAACGATCGAGATGAAATGATCGGCTGCGGGCAGTTGAAGCCTCACGGGAAGGACATCCTTGAACTGGCTTCGCTTGCCGTGTATCCCGAACACCGCGGAACAGGAGTCGCGCGTGCCATCATCGAACATCTGCTGGTAAACAGCCCGCGCCCGTTATTCCTCACATGCCGTTCGTCGCTGGGCGTTCTGTATGAAAAATTTGGCTTTGTCAGTGTGCCGTATGAGGAGATGCCGCGTTATTTTCAACGCATCAGCAGGCTCGCGAATCTGTTCTTCAAATTTGCCGCCATTAACGAACATCTGCTGGTGATGAAGTTGCAGTAAAATTGCTCAAATGCAGAATCTAAAATCCATCCTCAACCTGGTTTCGGGAATTCTATTCGGGCTGTTCGTCGCCGCCGTCATCTGGGTGGTATCGCGCAACCCGAGCGGGCAGGCGGTGACGCTCCGCCCGGCGCCGACCGAAAAACCGATCATCGTCCACATCACCGGCGCAGTGCCGCGTCCCGGCGTGTACGCCCTGCCCAAGGGAGCGCGCGTCCAGGACGTCATATCCGCAGCGGGCGGTTTCCTCGCCGAGGCGGAAAAGGAAACCATCAACCTTGCCCGCACCCTCGAAGACGGGGAGAGGCTGGATATTCCCTACATGGAGGGTTTTTCGCCTGTCATTCCCACAGCCATCCCCGAACTGGTCACCTCCGGCTCGGACGAGGACCTGGTGAACATCAATACCGCGTTGGCTTTCGAACTCGAGTCCCTGCCGGGCATCGGTCCCGCGCTGGCGCAGCGGATCATCGAATATCGCAACGCGAACGGACCCTTCCTCTCCACGGAGGATATTATCAACGTTCCGGGCATCGGACCCGGCACCTACGAACGCATCAAAGACCTCATCACAGTGGGGGAATGACCATGCCCTTCGATCACTTCGATTTCATTGCCCCGTTCTACGCGCGCGTGTCCTATTCCGCGCTCGACAAAATGCGCGAACTTGCGGGATTGCCAACCCAGGGACGTCTGCTCGACCTCGGCGGCGGCACGGGGCGGGTCGCCGCCGCGTTGCGGGACGATGTGGATGAGATCGTTATCGCGGACATATCCATGGGAATGTTGAAACAAACGCATCGTCCCACGCTCGAACCTGTCTGCTCATATTCTGAATCCCTGCCCTTCCCCGACGATTTTTTCGAACGCGTCATCATGGTGGACGCCCTCCACCACGTCGTTGACCAGCCCGCCTCCGCGCGCGAGATGTTCCGCGTCCTCAAACCCGGCGGGCGGATCGTCATCGAGGAACCGGACATCAACACCTTCGCCGTCAAACTGATCGCGCTGGCGGAGAAACTCCTTTTGATGAGAAGCCGCTTCCTTTCGCCCCTGCGGATCGCCTCCCTGTTTCCAGCCGGAAAGACAAATGTGGTCTCGGAAGATTCGAGCGCCTGGGTGATCGTTTCGAAATAGAAGAATGCGATCCATTACCCCCTGAGCCGCGAAGCGCACGCCGAAGCCCGCGAAAAGATCGCAGTGCGGCGCGAAGCCCCCGCCGATTAGCAGCCTATTCCACCCTCCCATCCCACGTTGACCATTTGCGCTTGTCCCGCGCAAGCAAATCATCTGCCTCGATGGGACCCCACGAACCCGGTTCGTAGAACGCGAGCGGCTGGTCTTGCGATTCCCACGCTTCGAGGATGGGGTCAATCAGTCCCCAGGCGGTTTCCACCTCGTCTGCGCGGGTGAACAGGGAGGCGTCGCCGGTTATGGTGTCCAGGAGGAGGCGTTCGTAGGCTTCGGGAATCGCCGTCTTGCCGAACGAGTCCGCGTAATGGAATTCCATATCCACCGAGCGCATGTCCGCGATCGTATCGGGGACCTTCGCCTCGAACCGCCAGTGGATGCCCTCGTCGGGTTGCAAGTACAGGACGAGCATGTTGGGCGTCAGGCGATCGTCCTTCGAGGGGAAGAGCATGTGCGGCGGTTCCTTGAATTCGATGGTGATCTGCGACAGTTTTTCCTTCAATCGCTTGCCCGAACGCAGATAGAACGGGACGCCCTGCCAGCGCCAGTTGTCAATTTGCATGCGTACAGCCGCAAACGTGGGGGTCATGGATTCGGGATTGACACCCTCCTCTTCGCGATAGCCCTTGTATTGCGCGCGGACCGTCCTGCGCGCCACCTCCTCCGCTTTCATCGGGCGCATCGAATTCAGCACCTTGACCTTCTCATTGCGCAAGGCGTTTGCTTCGAAGGAGGCGGGCGGTTCCATCGCGACCAGAGTCAGAAGTTGCAGAAGATGGTTCTGGAACATATCGCGCACAACGCCGACGTTATCGTAGAACCGCGCCCGATGCTCCACGCCGACCTGTTCTGCCACCGTGATCTCGACGTGGTCAATGTAATTTCGATTCCACAACGGCTCGAAGATCGTGTTGGCAAAGCGCGTCACCAAAATGTTCTGTACGGTCTCCTTGCCGAGATAATGGTCAATGCGATAGATCTGTCTTTCGTTCAACGTCTTGTGGATCTGTTCGTTCAAACTGCGCGCTGAGGCGAGGTCCATGCCGAACGGCTTTTCGATGACCACCCGTCGCCAGCCTGCGTTCTCGGTCAATTGACCGGTCAACCCGAGCAGGTCAACGATGTTCGGGAAGACGCCGGGCGGGGTCGCCATGTAATAGATGCGGTTGCCCGAATCGGGCTCCCAATTCTTGAGGAAACCGGCAAGATTTTTGAAGTCAGCCAGGTCTGAATATCTGCCTTGTTGGTAGACAAGATGGGGCGCGAATGTATCCCACTCCTCCTCATTGAATTCGAACGAGGCGAATTTCCTGATCCCTTCTTCAAGATGCGCGCGGAATCCTTCATCGGAGAATGCCGTGTTGCCGTATCCGACGATGTGAAACTGTTTCGGCATGCGTCCCTTGCGATACAAATTGAACAGCGATGGCACCAGTTTGCGCTGCGCCAGATCGCCCGACGCGCCGAAGATGACGATTGAAATTGGTAAGCCGTTGTCCATATACATCCTTTGGAATCGACCAGCTTGCTGGTCGAACCCTGCGGGAGCAATCTCCCTGACTCTAAAACTACTCCGCCTTCTTCAGCGCGTGCCCGCCGAATTGATTTCTCAATGCCGCCAACATGCGCGCGGAGAAATTCTCCTCGTCACGGCTGGCGAAGCGCATTTGCAAAGCGAGCGTGATCACGGGCGCAGGCACGTCGAGATCAATGGATTCGAACACCGTCCATCTGCCCTCGCCCGAATCCGCAACCCAGGGTTTGATACCGGACAATTTTGAGTCTTCATCCAATGCCCGCGCCGCAAGATCCAACAACCACGAGCGCACCACGCTCCCATGTTGCCAAATATGCGAGACTTGGGCGAGATTGAGTCCAAATTCCTCCTTCGCCCTCAAAATGCTGAACCCTTCTGCGAACGCCTGCATCATTCCGTATTCGATCCCGTTATGAACCATTTTGACGAAATGTCCCGCGCCATGCGGACCGACGCGTCCCCAGCCTTTATCCGCCGCAGGAGCCAGCGTCTCGAAAATGGGACGCATCCTTTCCGCGACCTCGGGCTTGCCTCCGATCATCAGGCTGTATCCTTCGCTGATGCCCCAAATCCCCCCGCTTGTGCCGCAATCCAGAAAGTCAATACCCTTCGGTTCGAGCATCGCGGCGTGACGGATCGAATCCTTGTAATTCGAGTTGCCGCCGTCAATGAGGATATCGCCATTGCCCAATAAGTTCGATAACTTTTCGATTGTATCGTATGTCGTTTGCCCGGCAGGGACCATCACCCATACGATGCGCGGTGGTTTCAATTTGCTCACCGCCTCTTCGAGCGAGTGCGCGCCTTTGATGCCGAACGTTTCCGCTTCCTTGACGGTCGCTGCCGTACGCGCAAAACCAACCACGCGATGACCTCCACGCACGAGACGCGTCGCCATGTTCATTCCCATCTTGCCCAAACCGATCATTGCAAGTTCCATGTAATCCTCCAATATAGCCTCTCGTCATTACGAGCGAAGCAATCTCCGACACAGCGCGAGGGGATTGCTTCGGGCTGGGGTCTCGATACGAGCGAAAAGGATGCTCGCCCTACTTGACCACCAGCCCTCACAATGACATGTGATTATCTTTTCAGTTCCCGCGGCAGCCTGCCTGCTGCATCTTCATCCACCAGCCAGATCAATCTCCCATTCTTTGGGTTGATCCGTTGAGCGGGATACAAGTCTGGATTATATCTGCCGCTCAACACTTCTGCCAAAGTGGTCGCTTTCTTTTCGCCCGCCGCCATGAAAACGACCATCCGCGCCTCGTTGAAGACAACCTGTGTCAAAGTCACGCGATGTGCAGGACGATCCTGATAGTTTGCTGTAACGGGGATAACCGTACCTATTTTGTGTACCGTCGAGCCGGGAAACAACGAAGCGGTATGCCCGTCCTCGCCCATACCGAGATACACGAGATCAAAGCGCGGAAATCCCAGATTGTCCTCGGCAAACGATTTCAAAACCTGCGCATAATCCTGCGCGGCGGAAGCGGGATCGAGTTCGCCTCTAACGCGATGGACGTTTTCATCC
The DNA here is from genome assembly GCA_013360875.1 of Anaerolineales bacterium. Taxonomy (GTDB): domain Bacteria; phylum Chloroflexota; class Anaerolineae; order Anaerolineales; family Villigracilaceae; genus Defluviilinea. Next base: position 19,636 of record JABWAU010000017.1, read on the forward strand.
GGGATGAAGACCTGATCCAACAGGACCTCTTTCGCCTGATGGTAATTACTCCCGGCGTCCTCCGGCGGGACGCATCGTTCATCGCCCCAGAAAACGTGGACTTTGCTCCAATTCATTTTTTCGCGATGCTCCATTGCAAGCATTTGAAAGAGGCGGTTTGGCGTGCCGCCTCCGTTGAGCGCGACCAGAAAGCGATCGCGCTCCGTGATGGACATTACGGCTTGCTCGATGAAAATATCCGCCGCCTCGCGGCTGAGACTCTCCACATCCTTGAAGATGCGAAGTTCGGGTTTCATACTTGACCCCATGCCATGTGTTGATGGAGTTGTCGGCGCGCCGCCTGCTCGATGTCCGCCAGAATGTGTTCGTGATTTTCCCCGGTAATGACTTCACCAAATGTGACGCGCGGCGTGAGTCCGAAAAGTTCCCTGCCGCTCAGCATTTGCCGCGCGAGTTGATGGAGGAATGCAAGCCGCTGGCGATCCGGTCTGGCTTTGCGAAACCGTGTGATGGGATGCCGCATGAAGGCGGGCTTGATGACTCCGCTTACGATGGTGACGAGGATCTGCAAGCCCGGAACGCGTTGCAAAAAAATCTCGAGGCTGCGCGACCAGCGATCGAATTCCGCATCCGGGCCCGGCATGAATTCGGGATCGGGTTCGATGCCGCCGCGCGGGAAGATGAGCAATGCGCCTCCGCTTTTCAGGTGGCGGATCGAACTGCGGATGACCTGCGTGCGTCCCATCGTGTCGCTGAGTTCGGGCGCGAAGAATGCCCGTTCGTTGATGTGCGGAAGATGTTGGAAGAACGGGATGTCGCCGATGATGACTTTGTAATCGGGGCGTTCCACGTACGCGGAGATGACGATTGAGTCAACCGAGGCGGGATGGTTTGCCGCGATGACGAGCGGTCCGCGGGAGGGAATGTTTTCGATGCCGCGCGCGGAGTGGGATTTGACAAAGCGCGGCAGTATCCAGCGCGCGCCGGCGGAGAGTCCGCCCTCGGCGACGACGCGGTCGAGGTTGATGCCCACTTCCGCGGCGGCGCGCGCGGCTTTGCCGAAGACGAAACGGATCATCGCCCGAGTTCGCGCGGTTTGAGGGAGCGCGAAGGCTTTGGTCAATTCGTAGATGAGGGTTTCGGCGAGGGTTTGGAATTCTTCGTCGCGGTTGTTCATGTTGGGTCATATATGGCAATCAAGCATGTCATTTCAAGCGAAGTGGGAAATCTTTGCTTGGGGGGAAGATTTCTCCTCACTTCGTTCGTCGAAATGACAACTCAATTCTTTTGAAACAAAAACCACGCGGAAGGGCGTTCGCGTTTGTCGAATCCGTTTTGGCGGGAGCGGAGGAGGAATCGGAGGGAGATGAGGTCAATATCCGCCTCGACCAGCCCGGGCGGCGCGTGATGCGCGCTCGGGCGGAAGAATCCGTACATGAGCCAGAATCCGCGCGGGGCGAGGAGGCGATCCAGTTGAGTCAGGTAATCCCGCCTGCCCTGTTGTGAGAGACCGTGAAAACATCCGATGTCGAGGGCAAGGTCGTATTGATCGGCGATGCCGTCGAGTCGAGTCACGTCGCCCACGCGCAGATCTGCTGTGACGTTTGCGCGCTCGATTTTTTTCCTCGCGGCGCGGATGGCGCGCGGCACAAAGTCCACGCCTGTGACCTGCCAGCCGGAGCGCGCCAGGGCGAGGACGTTCGTGCCGGTGCCGCAGCCGAGGTCAATGGCTTTGCCGGGCGGGTGGGTTCGAATGAATTCGAGGAGTTCGGGAGGGGAAATGCCGCTGTCCCAAGGCGGCTTGCGGAGATACCAGAGGATGAAGGTCAGACGACGAAACATGATGGAGTAAGGCTAGCGGCGCCCGGCGTGTCACTTCCAAATGAAGAAGGTTGTCACTTTGACAATTCAAATGAGTTCTTTTACAATCACTCGGCTTGCTTACATCCCACGACAGGAAGGGCTGATACATGAAAGAGTATACCACCGAGTTTCTTCGCAACGTCGCGCTTGTTTCGCATGGGGGGGCGGGCAAGACGATGCTAGCGGAGTCATTTCTTCATGCGACGGGGGCTACCACCAGGTTGGGCAAGGTCGAGGACGGGACAACGGTTTCCGATTACGACGAGGAGGAACAGCGTCGAAAAATTTCACTATATGCGAGCGTGATTCCGATCGAACATCGCGATCACAAGATCAACGTCATTGACGCGCCGGGCTACACCGATTTCGTGGGTGAGATGATCTCCGCCCTGAGTGTGGCGGACGGCGCGATCATTTTAGTGGATGCGGTCGCCGGTTTGGAAGTCGGCACGGAACTCGCCTGGCGCTACGCCGATCAGTTCAACCTGCCGCGCTTTATAGTTGTCAACAAGATGGATCGTGAGAACGCCGATTTCGAAAAGGTCTTTGCCGAGCTGGATGAGTTCGTGCGTTCGCACGGCAAGCGCACGGTCAAGGTCCATTTGCCGATCGGCGAGAAGCAGGATTTCAAGGGCGTGGTGGACATTATCGGCATGAAGGCGTACATGGGCGACGGCAGGACCATCGCCGAAATTCCAGCCGAAATGAAGGAAGCGGCAGACGCAGCGCACTTCACGCTCGTGGAAGCCGCGGCGGAGGGGGAGGACGAATTGATGGAGAAATATCTCGAAAACGGTTCGCTCTCGGACGAGGAAATTGTGCGCGGCTTAAAGGACGTGGTCTACAACGGGAGTTTTGTCCCGGTCTTCTGTGCGGCGGGCGGACGCGAGATCGGCTCCATCGCCCTGCTCAACGACATCGTTGACCTGATGCCTTCCCCGTCGTCCGCGCCTGCGCGCGTCGCCCAGGGCAGGGAGGGCGAGGAAAAATTGACCGCCTCCGATTCGAATCCGCTGGCGGCTTACGTATGGAAGACGACCGCCGACCCGTTTGTCGGCAGGATGTCGTACTTCCGCGTATTCTCCGGCTCGGTCCAGGCGGATATGTACGTGTGGAACCAGAACAAGGGAACGGATGAGCGCATGTCCGGTTTGCACTTTCAGCGCGGCAAGGAACAGATCCCGACGAAAGTCGTTCACGCGGGCGACATCGCGGTCGTATCCAAATTGACCGCGAGCGTTACCGGCGATACGTTTTCCGATAAGGGACATCCGTTCACGATCCCCGCGCCGAAATTCCCCGCCGCGTTGTATCGCGTGGCGATCACCCCCAAAACCCAGGCGGACGCGGCAAAGATTTCGCCCACGCTGACCAAACTCTGCGAAGAGGACATGACCCTCACCTGGTATAACGACCCTATCACACACGAGACCGTTTTGCAGGGCATGGGCGACCAGCACATTGACGTGGCGATCAACCGCGCACAGACAAAATTCCAGGTGGGCTTGAACATCCAGCAGCCGAAGGTCCCGTATCGCGAGGGCATCACGCGCAAAGCCTCCGCGCAATACCGCCACAAGAAACAGACCGGCGGCGCGGGTCAATTTGGCGAGGTGCATCTCCGCATCGAGCCGCTCCCGGAAGCCGATTTCGAGTTCGGAGACGAACTCGTCGGCATGAACCTTTCGCGTTCGTACCTGCCTTCCATCGAAAAAGGGATCAAGAACGCCATGGAGCGCGGCGTCTTCGCGGGCTACCCCATGAGCAACGTCAAGATCATCGTCTACGACGGCAAGGAGCACGAGGTGGACTCGAAACCGGTCGCGTTCGAGATCGCGGGACGCGAAGCCTTCAAACTTGCGGTGCAGAGCGCGGGCCCCGTGTTGTTCGAGCCGATCATGAACGTGCGCGTCACCGTCCCCGACGCGAACATGGGCGACGTGATGAGCGATCTCAACACCCGCCGCGGACGCGTGCAGGGAACCGAAGCCGAACACGGACATACGGTCATCATTGCCCACGTGCCGCTGGCGGAAATGATGCGCTACACCACCCAACTCCGCTCGATCACCGGCGGGCGCGGTTACTTCACGATGGAATTCGACCATTACGAGATCGTTCCGACGAACGTTGCCGGTCCGATCATCGAAGCCCACAAGAAGGAAATGGAAGCGAAGAAGGAAGAGTGAGATAGTACACAGGTAAAAGTAGACAGGTACACAAGTTGAAAGACTTGCGTACCTGTTTTCTTGTTTACCTGTGTACTTGTGTACCTGTATATTTGTATACATTACAATATCCCCATGCCGACCATCCGCGTCTCAAACATCATCAGTTACTACACAGACAAACAGACTCACTTCGAAGTTTCCGGTTCCACCGCGCTGGAAGCTGTGCAAAATGCGGTGAGGAAATTCCCCGCGCTCGAGTTCCACGTGTTCGACAGGGACGGCAACCTGCGCCGGCACATCAATTTGTTCGTGAACGATGTGCATGTAAAAGACCTGGATGGGATTGAAACGAAGGTGGGGGAGAACGACGTTGTTCGCATTCTTGCCGCGGCGGCGGGGGGATGAGTCTTTTGGAATCGACAGCTTGCTGTCGGACATGCGTTTCGACTATGATGTTCACGGTCGAACGCATCTCCGCTTAGCGCGAGTCCTGGATTTTTGACTTGACAATTCAGGTAAGAATCATAAAATATTGGGCATCAAATAGGCAGACCATGAAACCATTTACCCATTGCTTGTGTCTACGGCGGGGCTCGTAACCGCCGCCTGAGACACCTCCGCAGTCAACGGATCCCAGACGGTAGGACGACCCCCGCGCGCAAAACATTGCAACATGCGTGGCGTTCGTTCGCCGTCTTTTTGTTTACCCGTTGACTGCTTTTGATTTAATTCACGCAAAAGGATCGCGTACTCGGCGCTCACTTGCGTTGATTACGCAAAGAAGGATAATATGACCTTGCTTGACTATGGATTATCCGAAACGAAGACTCTCTCATTGGATGGACTCGCGGCTCACGTCGGGAACACGCCTCTTCTCCCGCTTCGCCGCGTGACCTCAAACCTGCCTCCGCGCGTCCGGGTCTTTGCCAAAGCCGAATGGTTCAACCCGGGCGGTTCCGTCAAGGACAGACCCGCGCTCAACATCATCCAGTCTGCGCTGGCGAACGGCGATCTTGGAAACGGCAAGCGCCTGCTCGATTCCACCTCCGGCAACATGGGCATCTCCTACGCCACCTTTGGCGCGGCGCTGGGAATCCCGGTCACCTTGACGATCCCTGCCAGCGCCAGCCCGGAGCGCATGACGATCCTCAAAGCGCTCGGCGCGGAGATCGTCCTCACCGATCCCACCGAAGGCTCGGACGGGGCGATCCTCGCGGCGCGTGAGTTGGCGCAGCAAGAGCCTGATTTGTATTGGTACGCAAATCAATACAACAACCCGGCAAACTGGGAGGCGCATTACAAATCCACGGGACCGGAGATTGCCTCACAAACCAATGGCGAGGTGACCCATTTCGTCGCGGGGCTTGGCACCTCGGGCACGTTGATGGGTACCGGCAAATACCTGCGTGAGCAACTGCCGGATGTGAAGATCGTCGCCTTCCAGCCGGATGCCGCCTTCCACGGGCTGGAGGGACTCAAGCACATGCCGACCGCCATCAAGCCTGGCATCTACGATCCTTCATTTGCTGATGAAACCCTCGAAGTGCGAACAGAGGAGGCGCATGATATGGTGCTGCGCCTGGCGCGCGAGGAGGGCTTGTTCGTGGGGATCTCCTCCGGCGCGGCGGCAGTTGCCGCTCTACGTGTTGCCAAAAGATTGGACGCAGGCGTTGTCGTGACGGTCTTCCCGGATGCCGGGTACAAATATTTGAGCGACAAATCGTTGTGGGAGGGAAAATGATCCTGAATATTCCCGAGGACTTGATCGCCCGGATTCATTCGCATGGAGAGGAGGCTTATCCGGAGGAGGGCGCTGGTTTCCTACTTGGCGCGTACTCGGAGAACGGGACGCGCGAGGTCGAGTCCATTCTTCCGCTTTCCAATTCGCGGGAGGAGGAGGCGCGTCACAACCGGTATTTGATCGCGGCTGAGGATTACGTCAAAGCCGAGGAAACGGCGGACAGCCTCGGGTTGAGTCTGATCGGCGTCTTCCATTCGCATCCGGATCATCCGAACGAGCCGTCCGAATTCGACCGCGAATGGGCGCAGCCGTTTTTCTCCTACGTCATCACGAGCGTGCGTTCGGGTAAAGCCATGGAAAGCCGTTCGTGGAGATTGACCGAGGACCGTTCGAAATTCGAGGAAGAAGAGATAAAACTCAACGCGTAATTGGTGTTCTCTGTGTAATCGGCGTTCTCTGCGTAATTGGCGTCCTCTGCGTAATCGGCTTTCTTTGCGTAATCGGCGTCCTCTGCGTAATCGGCGTTCTCTAACGCCAGTGCGCGCAAGAGAGCGCACACTACGCAAAACGCTTGTAGGATAGAAACATGACATCTCAAACCTTGCAAAAAGTGGATCACTCTGCTTTGAAGACAAATCAAATCATGATCATCGCGCTGAACGTTCTGGCATTCGCGTTGAGCCTGCCTGTGATCGCGGCGTTCGTCGCACTGGTAATGGGAATCGGTTCCACACTGAAAGTCCCCGGCTTTGGATTTGTGTATCAATCCATTCTCAAGCCGCGCGGTTGGATGAAGCCCGATGTGCTGGAGGATAATCCCGAACCGCATCGCTTCGCGCAATTCCTCGGGTTCCTGTTTATGACGGGCGGATCGCTCGCATTGTTTTTCGGTTCGAGCGTGTTGGGCTGGTCGCTGGTGTGGCTGGTCGTCGCGCTTGCCTCATTGAACGCCTTCGGTGGATTTTGCGTGGGATGCGCGGTGTATTACTGGCTGGCTCGGCTGCGCCTGCCCGGCTTCTCGAAAGAGCCGCCCGAAGGGACATTCCCCGGCATGAAACCCAAAGCGAGGGACGCATGAACGTGGACATCCTGTTGCGTTTTGGGTACGCCCTCGGTATCATTGTATTGGGCGCGCTTGCCTACTGGCTGGTGAATCAGAGATTGCTGGCGCGGGCGCGGAGCAACGTTCCTTCCTTGTTCGCTGTTCCGCCTCAGAAGCCGGTGATCGTGTATTTCACCACGCCGGATTGCGTTCCGTGTAAAACGATTCAACGTCCCGCGCTCAGACAACTTGCCAGTCTGATGGGCGATAAACTGCAAGTAATCGAAATTGACGCCACCGAACGCCCCGACCTGGCGAAGCAATGGGGCGTGTTGAGCGTCCCGACCACGTTCCTGCTGGACGCGCGCGGCGAGGCGCGTTACGTCAACAACGGCGTTGCCCGCGCGGAAAAGTTGATGGAGCAATTGCAGACTTTGTAAAATCTGGAATCGGAAAGATTGCTGTCGTTATTCGCAAGAGCAAGCTCCTGCATTCCAAAGTCATTTAGGAGAACAAACTATATGCCTGTATTACGAATACCCACCCCGTTACGTGTTTACACCAACGGGCAAAGCGAAGTGACCGTCAATGGCTCGGATATTTCCGAAGTGCTCACGGACCTGACGACCCAATATCCCGCCATCAAGCCGCACTTGTTCAACGAAGGCGGCGAACTGCGTCCGTTCGTGAATATATTTGTCGGCGAGAACAATATCAAGGATTTGCAGGGGGTAAGTACGGCGATCAGGGATGGCGAAAAATTGATGTTGATCCCATCCATTGCGGGAGGCTGATATGTTACCCGAACTCTCACGCGATGAAATCCTGCGTTACTCGCGCCACCTGCTGATCCCCGAAGTGGGATTGGAAGGTCAGCGCAAACTCAAGAACTCGTCCGCGCTCATCATCGGCACGGGCGGGCTTGGCTCGCCGGTCGCGCTCTATCTTGCCGCGGCGGGCATCGGCCGCCTCGGGTTGGTGGATTACGATGTGGTGGACGCCTCCAATCTTCAGCGGCAGGTCATTCATGGGACGTCTACGGTTGGAAAGTTGAAAGTGGAAAGCGCGCGGGACAAACTCGTTGACCTGAATCCCGACATTCAAGTGGATATTTACAACGAGCCCTATACCTCCGAAAACGCGCTGCGCATCGCGCGTGACCATGACATCATCCTCGACGGGACCGACAACTTCCCGACGCGTTATCTCACCAACGACGTGGCAGTGTTCCTCGGCAAGCCCAACGTGTACGCCTCGATCTATCGCTTCGATGGGCAGGTGAGCGTGTTCCATGCCAAAGAGGGACCGTGCTATCGCTGTCTCTTCCCCGAGCCGCCCCCGCCGGGACTTGTTCCTTCGTGCGCGGAAGGCGGGGTACTTGGCGTTTTGCCCGGCACGATTGGAACAATTCAAGCAACCGAAGCATTGAAGGTTTTGCTTGGTATCGGCGAGCCGTTGATCGGAAAACTTCTGCTTTACAATGCCCTCGATATGTCGTTTGACTTCGTGAAGTTAAAGAAGAATCCAAACTGCCGCGTGTGCGGACCGAATGCCGACATCAAGGAGTTGATTGATTACGAGGAATTCTGCGGCGTTCCCAGTCACGATCACGAGGAGGGCTCTGCCGGCGCGGGGTGGGACATCACGGCAACCGAACTTGCGGAGCGCGTGAAGCACAATCACCTCAAACTGCTGGATGTGCGCGAGCCGCACGAACTCGAAATCTCGGCTCTGCCGAATGCGGTCAATATTCCTCTTGGGCAGTTGGCGGCGCGCCTCTCCGAACTGGACTCCGCCGAGGAGATGGTGATCTTCTGCAAATCCGGCAGTCGTTCGGCGCGCGGGCTGGAACTTCTGGCGAGCGCCGGGTTCAAGAAGGTGAAGAACCTCAAAGGCGGCATCAACGCCTGGGCGAGGGAAGTGGATACGAGTTTGCCGGTGTATTAGTTTCGCGCTGAGCGAAGCATGGCGCAGACGAAGCGCGTATTTCGTGACAGTGCGCTTCGTCCGGGTTCAACTCACGGCTCACACCGCTCAGCGTGAGGAGGATATTCGTGAAACGTGTCCTAATTCTCGGCGGCGGGTTTGGCGGGATTGCGACCGCCCGCCGCCTCAAACAAAAACTCGCAAATGACGTTGATGTCATCCTTGTGGATCGCCGCGATTATTTCATGGTCGGGTTCCGCAAGAGTTGGGCGCTGGTCGGCGAGTCCACGCTTGAGGCGGGACAAAAGCCCCTCGAAAGCCTCAGCAGGATCGGGGTGGATGTGAGGCGGGCGACGATCGAGGCGACTCATCCTCAAGAGAAGTCTGCTCTCGTTGACGGAGAGCGAATCCAGGCTGACGCGTTGGTCGTCGCTTTGGGCGCGGAGTTGAACACATCCGCCGTGCCGGGCTTCGACGAACATGCCTTCAACGTGTACGACGCAAATGATATTCCGCGCGCGGCAAAAGCGCTGAGTGATTTTCAGGGCGGGCGACTCGTGATCGGAATTTTCGGCGCGCCGTACAAGTGCCCGCCCGCGCCTTATGAGATGGCGTTGATGATCCGCGACAGGTTCAAGGCGCGCGGCGTCAAGGCAAGCATTGAGGCGTTCACGCCGCAACCGATGTCGTTGCCTGTGCTGGGTCAGGCGGGATGCGATTTGATCGAAAGCAGGTTAGCCGAAAACGGAATTGATTTTTATCCGAACCATAAAGCGACCGCGATCGAAGCGGGCGAGGTAGTTTTCGCCAATAAAAGAATGCCGTTCGATCTGTTGCTGGGAGTGCCGCCGCATCGTCCGCCTGCGGTGGTGCGTGAAAGCGGACTGGTCGGCGAATCGGGTTGGGTGGAGGTGAATAAACGCACTCTTGAAACATCGTTCGCGGACGTGTACGCCATCGGAGATGTGACCCAGATCATGCTGGCGAACGGCAAGCCCCTGCCAAAAGCAGGACTATTCGCCGAACAGATGGGGGAGACGGTCGCCGAGCGGATCGCGTCGAAGTTTGCAGGCGAGGAACCAGTTGCAACCTTCAAGGGTGAGGGGGGGTGCTATCTCGAAGTGGGCGGCGGGAAGGCGATGCTTGTGCAGGGAAGATTCCTCGTCGAGCCGGAACCCGAGGTCTCGCTTGCAGAAGCGACCACCGGCTTCATGGACGAAAAACGCTCCTTCGAGACGCAGAGGTTGATGGAGTGGTTTGGATAAACGCGGGAATTTTGTAACAAAAAACTATCCATTTCGTCCTATTAGTGGTAGTCCAATCTCTTTATCCCAGAAAGGCAGGGGTTTTCCAGGTTCAGACTTGTGATTTATTGGATTTCAGGAGTTTTCCAAAAGGCTCCGATTCCTGACGAAAAGTCGCGTATGTTGCGCCAATAAGATGTATAATGAATCTTGAAAGTTGAGCGGAAAATTTTATTTCGGGAGCGGAGTCTTACGTTTCATCCATGGGACATGGCACATGAAATCGTTTGGGAAAAGATTGGGTTCGTATATAAAATCACTGGCTGAACCGCTTACAAAATGGCGCTGGGTGATCCTTGCCCTCATCGGTCTATCCCTGTTATGGGTGGAAATCCTAGAGTTCCAGGAGTTCCAGGTGTTTGGGGAACCCTTTCATTACATTGAGGTGTTCCAGTATGCCGTGCTTCTCGCCGCCACCGGAATTCTGATCGAATTGTTCGCGCGCTCCAATCGCGCCCACAAGCAAGCAGTAAAGATCCTGGAATATAAACACCGCCTCAGTCTGGAATTGGCGTCGGATAAAGATTCGGAATCTCTGATCGGGAAACTGACCAAATTGCCCGCCAGGATCGCGAATGTCGAAGAGACGTACCTGCTTGTCAATGACCCTCTGAGTGGGAAATTCGAAAGGGTGGGACATTGGATCGCAAATACGCAGGCGCTTCATGCGGGCGTTTGGGATCCAACCCTGACTTGCGCGAGATGCCAGGAAAAGAACGTCAATGAAAGGATCATCTTTAACTGTTGCCGCAGCGATGAGGGCTTTCCCTCGAATCGTGTGTATTGTCTGGGATTGCGCGGCGATGACTTTCCCATTACCATCCTTAAATTCCGACTTGCGCCCGGCTTGAAACTTTCGGAGGACGAAGAAGAGGTTTTCGAAAACATCGGGGATGAGATCATTGTGGCAATTCGGGCGAACCGGGATCGCGAAAGACTGGCTGAAATGCAATCCGCCCAGGTGGCAATGGCGGAACGCCGCGCCATTTCCAGTTTTGTCCACGATCAACTGGGTCAGAATCTCGGCTATTTGCAATTGAAACTGGATCAACTCGGCTCTGATGAAAAGATCAGAAGCATGAAAAACGTCTGGGTGGAAATGCAACGGTTGCGGGAAATCGCCAACGAGTCTTATGAGATCGTGCGCGACATTCTCAGGAAGATACAACCCGAGACCAGCCCACACCTCACCAACCTTTTGCAGGAACATGCCAGGTCTATCTCCCGCAGGGCGAATTTTGCGCTCGATTTCAAATCTGTGGGCAAGCCTGTCCCCTTGACCCCCAGCGCCCAACAATTGATCTTTTTCACCTTTCGTGAGATCCTCAGCAACGTGGAAAAACACGCGAACGCAAGCAAGTTGGACGTGCTTGTCGTTTGGAACGATGGCATTCTCGACATCACGGTGGCGGACGACGGCGGGGGATTCGATACCAACGCGGTTCCCCAGGATGATCATTTCGGGTTGACGATCATGCAGGAGAGGGTTGCCAATGTAGGGGGAAAGTTCCTGGTCACATCATCCACCGACTCTGGCACGGTTGTTTCGATAAGCGTGCCGCTTGAGTCCATCATGGTGAAGACATGAACAATCAGGAAATGCCTCCCCGAAAAGTGCTGATTATCGAAGACCATGTCCTATTTCGCGATGGATTGATCAGCCTGTTCCACTCCACCACAGATTTCCAGGTCGTGGACCAGGCTGGCACGATCAGGGAAGGCGTTGAAAAAGCCTTTTACCACAAGCCTGACGTGATCCTGATGGATTTTTCCCTGCCCGACGGAACGGGATTGGACGCAACCAGGGCGATCCTGGCGGAATTGCCCGAATGCAAGATCGTCTTTCTCACGGTTTTCGAAACGGACGAAAATCTGATGGAAGCCATCCGCCTCGGCGCGAAGGGATATTTGCTTAAAAATATTTCCGGTTCCTCTCTGCTGGCAAGCCTTCGCGCTCTCGACCAGGGGGAGGTCGCCATGTCGCGCAAAATGATGAGCCGGGTGATGGAATTTTCGCGCTCCGGCGCCCTCCCTCCAGCCAGCGACGCGCTCTCCCGACTCAGCCCCCGCGAAATCGAAATCCTTTACGAATTGCAAAACGGAGCGTCGAACCTGGAGATTGCCAGCCGCTTATTCCTTTCCGAAAACACTGTGAAGCATCACATCCATAGCATCCTGGATAAACTGGGGGTGAAGAACCGCCATCAGGCGGGCGTGCTTGCAAGACAATTGGGATTGAAGAACGGAAGGTCCGGGACCGGCAAATAACGCATCTGTTGCATCGTTACGCGGGGATTAACCCCCGGCGGTTAATCCATCCAGGAAAGGATCGTCCAAAAGATGATCCTTTTTTGATTCCAAATTTCGACAAAGGGCAATGGACATACGCAATCCGGGAGAGTATCTTGATTGCGGATAAAAACACTCCTGTTAGGTGTAATTCTTTGGAAAAGCGCTGTTTTTTCGTAGGACGAAGGGATTCATTATTCAGGCAACTCGTGGCGAGCCTGTTGGTTGATTTGACCGTCAACCTCGATCTGTACGAAAGCAATGCGGATTCGACAGGCGATCTAATCGAGGAGGTGGCGGAGGTCGAACCGCACATCATCCTGCTCGAGGAATCGTCGCCCTTTTCCGAGAATTCTTTTCTCGTGCGTTTGCTGATCGCGAAGCCGGGCGTGCCGGTGATCGTGATCGGCGAGGAATCCAATTTCATGTACATCGTTCACCTGGAGACCAAACTTCTGAGTTCATCCGACGAATTGATCAAAGCCATCGAACGGGTCTGACCCCGCCTGTCCTGGCGCAATGGAAAAGGAGCATGCAAGGCATTGAAAAACCACATCCACCCACCCATCTATGTTGTTGTGACGATTCAAGTAATTCCACAAGGAGGTAAAGCATGACCCAGGAAACCCCAACCCTTTCATCCCGCCGCGGCGCAGGAGCCTGGCGATGGGGTGTAACGCTTCTCACCATCCTGGTGATGGTGATCGGAGGCGTTACACCGTCTTCGATATCCGGGCTTTTCGTTGAACGCGCCGCCGCGCTCACCACGTCCCATTTGACGTTGCACGTTGTGGACGCAGGAGACTCTTCCGCCATCGGCGAATACAAATATCTCATCAACGTGGATAATACCGGCAACCCGTTTCAGGCGCGTGAGGATGGCTGCTCGCCCGACGACCCGGGCTATCCGGATTCCTGCGATTGGCCCTCCATCCGCGCCGTACCGGGCGCTGCGCCCATCTTCGCGCAGGGAAATCAGGACGATTTCAACGGTGTGAACATGAACGGCTTCGATCTCCCCGATGGAAAATACCTGATCAGCGTGATGGCGAACGGATACAAACTCGGCGGCATCCATTTCACGGTGCCGCTGCAGGGAACCGGCGAAGTCACCGTCCGTCTCCATCCGCATCCGCTGCCCACAGGTACAATACGGATCAAGGTCTTCCATGATAACGCCTCTACCAATGGGCAATACGATACCAGCGAAAGCGGTCTCGAGGGATTCCACGCGGTGGTCAACGATATCGTCGGACAGGTCTCGACGGACATCTTCGGCAATCCGCTTTGCACCACTTACGACGCAGGCGGAAACCCGACCGGCATCAACCTATATGGCTGTTTGAACAGCGACGCCAACGGGGACATTGTCATTCCGAACCTGGGGCCCAACCGTTACGATGTGACCGTCATTCCGCCTCCAGGACAGACATGGCTGGAGACCACCACGTTGGAAGGCGGTCTCAGTTGGGACACCTGGCTGCAAGAGGGCAGTACAGGCTTGGACAATGAATTTGTCGTCGCGGCTGAACCATTCCCCTGGACCATATTCGGCTTTGTCGAGCCGATGGACAATCTCAATGATCCCGAAGTAACTGGCGGCATAAGCGGCACATTGGTTGCCGCGTCGGTCTTCCAGCCTCCGGCAGGGGCTTTACCCTCCTATTTCGGCGATCAATGGACCGGTTTCAGCGGTGTGAAAGTTCTCGGACCCGTCACCGATGGCTGGGTCGCGCTTTCCGACCTGCAGAACGCCATTGACCAAACCGTGTACGTTGCACCCGCCAACCCCGATGGGACATTCGTCATCAATAACGTGCCGGATGGAAATTATCTGTTCACCTGGTGGGACCAGAATCTCAACTACATCCTTGACCTGAATCAGGTAACGGTTGCGGACGGTCAGATAACGGACATGGGCACGCCTCTCTTGACCGGCTGGTTCACCCGAATTGATGGATATGTCTTCAACGATCTGAACAGCAACGGCAAACGGGATCCGGGCGAACCGGGCATTGCCGATTACCTCGTCGTGCTGAAAGACCGCGATAACAGCGAGATTGACCGCATGTCCATCGCGGCTGTCACGGACGCGAACGGCTATTACCTGTTCGAAAAAGCCTATCCGATGGGATCGTGGATGATCCTCGAGGCGTACCACGACCGCTATTACACGACCGGCGTCACCTACCAGGTCGAGAATCAGCCGGAGGAGACAACCGTCCTCGGCGCTGGCGTGGACGTGGGCGTCCTGCCCATCCTCGGTCAGGGCGGACGTTTGGACTGGGGCGTGCGCCCGTACGCTCCCGGCACGAATGGCGGGATCGTTGGCACGGTCTTCTACGATGTGACCCGCAACGAATTGGACGCGCAATACCAGGCAGTGGAAGGCTGGGCGCCCGGCATCCCCGGTCTTCTGGTCACGGTTTCCAAACCTGTGTACTGCCCGTTTGACGACGTGACGCCGTGCGACCCGACGGAAACCTTTGCGCTCGCGGAAGACGGCTCGATTGCCAGGGATATGACTGCCGGCGGCGTTGCCTGCGGCACCGATCCCCTCGCGGCGTGCGATCCAACCGGCACCTGGGAGTTGGATGGCAGCGGCAATTATAAGGTGGGCCCGATTGTCAGCACCGCCATCACCGAAACGTGGGAACAGCCCACAGGGTGTATCGCGCGCAACGCGCACGGGGATCCATCTCCGCAATTAGTCCTGCCTACAGACCCGGAGGCGCGCTGTCTCGAAGCGCCCCTTTTGGGTACGCAATTCCAAAACGGATTTGCAACTCTTGATGGCAACTACGGATTCGATACCATCTACTCCGGCTTCGGGAGTGCGGACGAACCGGTCGGCACCTCCATTCCCGCGGGAGATTACCTCGTGGAAGTGGTCGTCCCGAATGACAGCTTGGGCAGGCCAATGTACCAGGTCGTGCGCGAAGAGGATATTAACGTCTTCGGCGGCGACGAGTTCATCCCCGCAGTGCCGCCTCCTCCCTGCGCAGGTCCCATGCACATCGTGGACGTGGCAGGCGTCGGCGCGGACGGACCCGAAGCGGTGGACAATCCCTCGTTCGCGGACGCGGGCGGGAGTCCCTTCGAGGGGATGCAGAAACCGCTGTGCAACGTCAAACTCGTTACCTTGAACAACGGCAAATCCATCGCACCGGGCTTCACCTTCTTCACCGACGTCCCGCTTCCCGGCCGCTGGAAGGGCTACATTATCAACGACCTGGCGATCTCCACCGATCCTCGAAGCCTGTTCTACGGCGAGGTGGCGGGTCTTCCCAACTCCCCGATCGGCGTCTACGACTTCACCAATAACATGGTCGCTTCGATCACCTCCGACCCGAACGGCGTGTACGAGATCCTGCTTCCTTCGACGTATTCGATGAACTGCCCAACGCCCTCCGGCGTTTGCCCGAACGTGTATTACATCCAGGGCAACGACCCGAACCTGGCGGGATACAATCCGCAGTTCCGCACCATCGGAACGCTCTTCGAGATCTATCCGGGCTTGATCCTCCCCTCGGATCTTGCCCCAACGCAGGCTGTCTCCAGCGTGCTGGCGGCGGATTCGCAATTCAATTACGCGCCGCAATGCCTGCTCGATTCCGCCACGCCGCAACTCTTCAGGGTCTCCCAACCATACGGAAGCCCCGGATCGAGTTTCACGATTACAGGTCTGGGATTTGGCGAACAGAGCGGAGGCAGTCAGGTGACGTTGGATGGAATCCCACTTGACATCTCCTCGTGGACTGATACCGGCATTTCCGCTACCATCCCGACCTCGATGCCGATCGGTCCTCATCAACTTTCGATCCGCTCGGGCAACGGCAAATCCACCGTCAACGGCTTGACCTTCCACGTGACCGGTTACGGCAATTTCCCAGCCAACGGCGTGTTGGATGATTTCAATCGAGCCAATGGCGTTCTGGGCGCGGATTGGGGCGGCAACGTAAACAATCAAGCCACCTATCGCATCAACGGTAACAACGTGCAAGTGCGCGGCAGCGGCAACGCCTGGTGGACCTCGGCTACATATGGCGCGAACCAGGAAGCCTACTTTACGTTCGTTCAACTCTCCACCTCGGCAAGCGAACAGGCGCTGCTCCTGAAATTCAGCGGGAATAATCCCGCCGCCAACAATGCCTCGGTGATCGAAGTCACTTACGGCAGCGGGGCAGTGCGCGTCCGCACCAAGAACCCGGGGCAAAACCTGAACAACGCGGTCACCCGCGCCACGTTCCCTGCCGCGTTTGCGGCGGGCGACCAACTCGGCGCGCAGGCGTTCGAGGATGGCACGGTTGTCGTGTACAAAAACGGCTCCCCGATAGGATCCGTCAACGTCTCGGTTGCCGGCGCGTGGACCCTCGGCGGCGGTCGCATCGGTGTTCGCTTCAATGGGACAACCAACGTCAACTTTGCCCGCTTCGACGACTTCGGCGGCGGCGACGCGGCGGCTCCATACCTGCCTGCCATCTACGAAGTCGGACCCGGCAAGCCCTATGCGACCATCCAAAGCGCGGTGGATGCCGCCTCTGCGTCAGGCGGCGCGCGCCTGGTTGTGGTCTATCCAGCCTCGAGCGGCATGTACCTCGAGAACGTGGTTGTCTACGACTCGATCATGTTGCAGGGCGTTGGTCCCGGCGGCATGTACGCTAATGCGACCAAAGTGGATGGCTCCGTCATTGACGGGCGCGGCGTAACCGGCGATTCTCCCTATGCAGAGGCTTGGCGTGTCTTCGTCACAGGCTTGAGCTGGAGCGGCAACCAGGCGATATTCGAAGGACCTGTGGTATACGTTGTCGCGCAGGATGGCGATTTCACCGCCGCCCACCCCGCCAGCATTGACGGCTTCACGATCCAGGGCGGCGACCAGCAGGGCTTCCCGAATCAGATCAACCCCAATGCGGGTCCGGCGAATCACGAGATCTCTGGCATCCAGGGCGGCGGCATTTTCGTCAACGGATATGCGCGCTTCCTGCAAATCACCAACAACATAATCCAGAGCAACGGCGGTGCGTATGGCGGCGCCATCCGCCTCGGAACGCCGCATCTGCCCGGCGCGCTGAACGATAACCAAAACGATTTCATCCGCATCGCGCACAACCGCATCCTGGGCAACGGCGGCACAAACCTGGCAGGCGCGGTGGCAATCTACTCCGGCGCGGAAGGATACGAGATCGCCCATAACGACATCTGCGGAAACTTCTCCGCGGAATACGGCGGCGGCGTCAGCCACTACGGCTTGAGTCCGGACGGGAGCATCCATCACAACCGCGTGTACTTCAACCGCTCCTACGACGAAGGTGGCGGCATTATCATCGCCGGTGAACTGCCCACAGACCCGATTACCCTCTCTGCCGGCGCGGGTCCTGTGGACGTGTACGCCAACCTGATCCAGAACAACCTTGCCAACGACGACGGCGGCGGTCTGCGCTTTCTCATGGCGGGGAACTTCGAATACAACGTATACGACAACATCATCGTCAACAACGTCTCGACGCACGAGGGCGGCGGCGTCTCCTTGAACGACGCGCCGGATGTCCACTTCTACAACAACACCGTGATGAAGAACATCACCACGGCGACCGCGCTCACCAGCAACGGTCAACCTGCACCCGCCGGTCTTGCCTCCGCGCGCAACAGCGCGCTCCTACAGGCGACTCTGCCTTCCGGCTCGCCCATCTTTAGCGACCCCGTCTTGTTCAACAACATCTTCTGGGATAACCGGGCAGGATGGTTCGTTGGGGATACAGTGGCAGGCATCGGCTTGACAGGCGACCCGAACCCCGTCAATTACTGGGATCTCGGCGTCTCCGACGGCACGGGCTTGTTGTCGCCCACGAACTCTATTTTGCAGACCGATTACGGCACGATCCCCGATGCCTCGAACCAGTCTGTGGACCCGCAGGTGGTTGACCTCTACGACACCACCGTCAGCACATTGCCCTGGCGCGGCCATCCCCGCTTTGTGGACGTGTTGATGATCACAGTGGATACTGCGCCGAATCTCCTGGGCGACTACCACCTCCAGGACGCTTCACCCGCCCGAGATGCTGGCGCGCCATCGAAAGGCTCCGTCTCCGCTCCGGCCTTCGACATTGACGACGATGCTCGCCCGATCAACGGCGCCTTCGATATCGGCGCGGATGAAATTCCGCTGCTTGCCGATCTCGCCATCGCAATGGACGATGGACAGACGAATACCGCCCCCGGCAACGCGATCACTTACATCATCGTAGTCTCGAACGCCGGTCCCAACCCGGTCACCGGCGCGACCGTGACCAACTTCTTCCCCGCCTCTCTTACCGGCGCAGCGTGGACCTGTTCAGCCTCCGGCGGAAGTTGCGGCGCGGCGGGCGGCAGCGGCGACATCAACACAACGGTTGACCTGTCTGCGGGCGGAAGCGCGACGTTCACGGTCAACGCCACCGTCTCCGCGGGCGCGTCCCTCTCGTTGAGCAATACAGCAACCATCGCGGCGCCGTCCAACATTACCGACCCGAACCCCGCAAACAACAGCGCAACCGATACCAATACAATCCTGAGTGCCGACCTCTCGATCAGCGTCACGGATGGACAGACCAGTCTTAGCGCGGGCGGTCCGGTGACTTATATGATCGGCGTCTCGAACGTGGGCCCCGAACCGGTGGTCGGCGCGAGTGTGGTGGATAACTTCCCAGCCTCTCTTAGCGGCGTCACGTGGACCTGTTCCGCGGCGCCCGGTTCCAGTTGCGGCGCGGCGGGTGGAAGCGGCGACATCAATACAACGGTTGACGTTGCGGTCAACGGGGCGGTGCTGTTCTACGCTTACGCCACCCTCTCCTCGACCGCTTCCGGGACGCTCTCCAACGCTGTTGCCGTCTCGCCTCCCGCCGGGCTTGCGGACCCCGATCCCGCCGACAACAGCGCGACCGACACGACCGACATCCTGGCGTATCAATTCCCATTGCTGGACGATTTCAACCGGGCGAACGCCAACAACCTCGGCGCGAACTGGAGTCAGGCAAACACCGGACTCAAAGTTGACCTGCGGGTCAATAACAACCAGGCAGTCGCCAACCAGGTCAACGACCGCGGTCAGGCAATCTGGAACGCATCGGTATTCGGCGCAAACCAGGGAGCCTCATTCACCTTTGCCAACAACACCCGGCACAACGCGGCGTTGATCCTGAAAGCCAGCGGAGGCACCGTCACTGCCCCGTCGAACTTCATCCGGGTGCGCTTCCAGACGACCGGAGGCGGACGGATACTCGTCCAAACCACGACAAACGGCGGCGGTTCCTACACCACCCGCGGCATCCTTACCGGAGTTCCATTTGCCCTCGGAGACACATTGACCGCCGCGGCGTACTCGGACGGGACGGTCAACGTGTACAAGAACGGCGTGCTGGTTGGAAGCGTCTCGACCTCCGCGGCGGGAGCGTGGACTCTGGGCGGCGGGCGCATCGGCGTACAGTTGCAGACCAACGGCATTCGTGTGGATGCCTTCAAGGGCGGCAGCCTGCCCTAAGTTGTAACCTGTGAAGCCTGTGGGAGGCTGTCATCAGCCTCCCACAGGATCAGCCAAAAGGAGTCACTTATGAAACTGGATAAATTCCCCCGTCGAATCAACCGGCGCGACTTTCTGAAACTGGCAGGGAGCGGGTTGCTCGCCGCGGGCGGCATCGGCGTTGCCCACAGGCTGGCGTCCGGCTTACTCCTCCCCGATTTGATCGCCTCCGCGCAGGGTGAGGAACCGGACCTGGTCTTCGCGGCGACCGATGGCTGGATCTATCTGCCGCCTCTTCCCACCCCTTCACCGTATCACCCGGACGACCTTTCTCCCGACCCAAGCCTTTTTACAACCTACATGTTCGGCTTCAGGAATGTGACTGGTATGACCGAGGAGCAGATTCTCAATCAAAAAATGAAGGCGCAACACTCGGCGCCCATGTTCTGGATCAACGAAGGTCAACAGTTCCGGCTCGAACTGCGGAACCTCGGCTTGCAGATGCGCCCCGACCTGACCGACGCCCACACGGTGCATTTCCACGGCTTCAAGAACGCCATTCCCTTCTTCGATGGCGAACCTTCTTCGTCCGTGTCCGTGCCGATGAATCGCGCCTTCACTTACATTTATCGTCCGCACGATCCCGGCACGTATATGTTCCACTGCCACGTGGAGGATGTGGAACACGTTCAAATGGGTATGACGGGACTGGTCTTCGTCCGCCCGGCGCAGGATGGCAACACGTCGCTGTACCCGAGCGGCAAATACGTGTTCAACGACGGCGATGGCTCCACCGGTTACGACCGCGAGTTTGGGATGCACCTCAGCGAAATGTGGGTGGATTCGCACTGGGCGGATTCGCACATCCAACTACCCGAATGGAGCGATTACAAACCCGATTTTTCGATGATCAATGGACGCGTGTATCCTGATACGGTCGCCCCCAACGGTCAGGGCTTCGACGCAAACGGCGACCTGATCGCGCCGGACGGCTTTCCATACCTCCAATACCAGCCCATCTCTTCGCTGGTGCAATGCAACGAGGGCGAACGGGTGTTGTTGCGCTTTACCAACCTCGGTTTCATGCAGGCTTCGATGACGATTGACGGCATTCAAATGCGCGTGGTCGGCAAGGACGCCACGTTCCTGCGGAACGGCGGCGCCGACATCAGTTATCTCACCAACACCGTTGTCATCGGCGCAGGCGAATCATTCGATGTCATCTTTACCGCCCCCACTCATTCCGGAGGAAGCGGACCCGATACCTACCTGCTCTATAACCGCAACTTCACCATGTCTCATTCCATCGGCGATTTCGGCGTGGGTAAGCAGATGACGGAGATCCGCGTCCACCCCGCCGGGAGCCTGCCCACCCAGACGGCGCCGAATACGTAGCCAAAGGAGTTCATCATGCTCAAGCATTCCCATTTCAGACCCCATAAGGTTTTGACGACCCTGTTTGCGCTGGCGTTGATCCTTTCGTTGTCCGTCGGCGGAAAATCGGCGCAGGCGCAGGCACCCGCCTCCGACGGGATGGTCTGCACTTATGGCCCGAGTTTCAGCCTCACTTCTCAAACCGGCTACGTCGGCACACCCGATGGAAACGTCGTGTTCATGTGGGGGCTTTCCTCCGGCTCGGATCCCTTCCAATATCCGGGACCCGTCCTGTGCGTGAACGAGGGCGATACGGTCACCGTCGTGCTGCACAACACGTTGAACCGCGCCACCTCTCTCGTCTTCCCGGGGCAGGAAAACGTCCTGGCGGACGGGGAACCGGACGGGCCCGTGTTCAGCGTCGGGGGGACTCTGCTTTCGATGGCGAAGCAGGCGTCAGCGGGAGGGGGAAGCGTCACCTATAGTTTTGTGGCGACGCGTCCTGGCACGTTCCTCTATTATTCCGGCACAGAAACCGACATCCAGGTCCCGATGGGTTTGTTCGGCGCGATCGTCGTGCGTCCCGCCGGTCATCCGGATTGGTTATACGGCGATCCCAAAACCGCCTTCAACCCGAACAGGGAATACATCGCCCTGTTCTCCGAGGTGGACCCAATGCTCAGCGCGGCGATGGAACAGAACCGACCCTTCAGCGCGCGGAACTATCACCCGCGTTACTGGTTCATCAACGGGCGTGGACTTCCCGATACGCTCGCGCCCAATTACGCGTCGTGGCTGCCGGGTCAGCCTTACGGCGCGCTGGTTCGCATCACACCCTGGCACGAGACGTTGAACCCCCTCCCGGCAGCGGTGCGATATCTGAGCGTCGGCACAATTGATTATCCCTTTCACCCGCACGGCAACAACGTGCGCGTGGTGGGACGCGACGGCAACCTGCTGGCCGGCTCGGTGGACCTGGCGTACGACAAATATTCGATCCCCGTCGGACCCGGCCAGGCTTGGGATACGCTCTTCACCTGGCACGACCCCGAAGCCTATAGCGCCGGGAACCCGGTGCCTGTGACCTTTGCCAATATCCTGGATATGTTCTTCGGCACTTTCTACAGCGGAAGTCCCTATCTGGGAACGCAGGGTCCCGTCCCGGTTGGAACGACGATCCAGAACCAATGCGGCGAGTACTATCACATCGCGCACAACCACGCCCTGTACCAACTGACTTCGTGGGGCGCGGTGATGACAGGCATGGGCACCTACACGCGCATTGACCCGCCGGAGGGCTGTCCGTAATGGGCAGAAAGGTATGAGGAGAATTCCCATGAAAACAAATACATTGCATCCACTTCGGGCGAGCCTGCTGACATTGGGGTTGATCCTTGCGATCATCGCCTCGGCGTTTCCCCATTCGGTTTCCGCCGCGGTGCTGCCCGCCTCCACGTGTTCGGAAGCGGGCGGCGTCCGCACTTGTGATTTGTACGCGACCACCGGCACGCTGTCACTGCCAGGCGGCGGGAGTGTGACGATATGGGGATACGCCGCCAACAGCGGAGACCCCGCATCCCTGCCCGGGCCCATGTTGATCGCCAACTCCGGTGAGACGCTGGTCGTCGTCCTTCATAACAACCTGGGCGAATCCACCTCACTGACCATTCCCGGCCTGGGCGGCGTTTCAGACTTAACCGGGGCTGGGCCGGGCGGTACGAAGTCTTACATCTTCCCCAGCCTTCAGCCCGGCACGTACATTTATCAAGCCGGTCCCACTGCCAATGGCGAACGACAGGTGGGGATGGGAATGTACGGGGTCCTGATCGTCCGCCCGGCCGGCGCGCCACAGGAGGCTTACGGGCCCGCTTCAACCTTCGACGATGAGGCTGTCCTCGTGATGAGCGAGGTTGATACTGCGCTGAATGCGGCTCCGACGACTTTCGACATGCGCAACTACACGCCGAGGTATTTCCTGTTCAACGGCAAGGGCTATCCCAACACGGACGAGATGGATACGATTGCCGGGCATAAAGTCCTTTTGCGCGTGGTCAACGCGGGGATTCAAAGCCATCCCATCGGCGTTTTGGGATTGCGCTACACTGTCCTTTCCATGGACGGGAAACCTTTTGCTTATCCCTACTCCGCAGTTTCCGAGACCCTCGGCGCGGGTCAGACCGCCGACCTGCTGGTGACGATACCGGCAACCGCGCCGGGCAACCAGCGTTACGCGGTCTATAACCCGAGCATGAGGCTGTTGAATAATAACCAGCGCTTCGGCGGTATGTTGACCTTCCTGCACGTTCTGGGAAGCACAGGCATCGGCGATCAGACCGGTCCCTCCGCCAGCGGACTATCCCTCACGCCGAATCCCTCCAATGGCTCCAGCCTGATCACACTTAATGCGACCCTCACCGACGCGGAAAATAACGTGGTCCAGGCTGAATACTTCCTGGATGCCGCCGGCGCGGATGGAAGCGGCATTCTGATGAACGCGTCGGACGCCGCGTTCGACGATTTGACGGAAGCAGTTACGGCTGTGATTGACCCGGCGCCGATGTCCTCCGGCAGTCATGTCGTTTATGTCCACGGAAAGGACGCGGCGGGCAACTGGGGCGCGTTCAAGTCGGTCGTCCTGATCCTCGACAAGGCGGGACCTTCCATCAGCAGTTTATCCGCCAATCCCAATCCGAGCAGTGGCTTGGTCAGCGTTTCGATCAGCGGCACGGCGAGCGACAGCGCCTCAGGCAACAGCAACGTGGTGGACGCGGAGTTCTTCATTGACGTCTTGGGAGCGGACGGTTCCGGCACGCCCATGACGCGCAACCAGACCGCGCCGGTCGTCTCCCTCAGCGGAACGATCCCCGCCTCCACGATGAGCGGTTTGAGCGAGGGCTATCACTGGGTCTACATCCACGCACAGGATTCCTACGGCAATTGGGGACCGTTCGGCTCCCTGCAATTCGGCGTGGATAAGACGGGACCCGACGCCGGCAACGTACAACTGAGGCCCAACCCGAACAACGGCTCGCTTCCCTATTCGCCCTCCATCCAATCGGTGCGTGTGGACGCGCGCTTCACCGAACCCGGTTCCGGCGCGGTGACCTCCGCTGTGAAGAACGCCGAGTTCTTCATTGACACGGTCGGCGCGAACGGCACTGGCATCCTTATGACCCCCACGGAC
>JABWAU010000018.1 GCA_013360875.1 Anaerolineales bacterium
AGGAAACCGCCGCAGGTGGCGTTACAACTACCTTCACGATGGACTTGAACCCTTCGACTTCGCTCAGGGCAGGCTTTTACCTTTGGTTATATCGGCAGTATTCTGGACACCGCCACCGGGCTTCTGTACGTTGGCAATGGACAGTATTACACTTGCACCGCACTGCGTTCGGTGCAGTGCAGGTGTGAGCCTGCTACGGGTAGATTCCTAACTCGTGGTGTCAATCCCGACGCTCTCAATCCCTGCGTGCCGTGGAATCCGATTGGTGCGATCATCGGTCCGCTGGCGTTGTTCTCTGTGGTTGCACGGCGCAGGAAGAGCAAGGCTACTCCGTACTTGTTGATGCTGCTGATGCTGATTGTACTTCCCTTGAGTGTGTGGATGGCGTGTGGCTCACCGGCTCCCGTACCAACAGAAGAGCCGCCATCACCGTCACCAAGTCCTACTCCCATACCATCTCCAACACCAAGCCCGACACCGGCTCCGCCGCCATGCCCCCTTTGCCAAGCGGGGCGACAATTTGATAATGACCAAACGGCTTGCCTGTCAGGTCTTCCATGTTTTACCCTTTCTGCCGGAAGCCGCCGGTTTGCCTGGGTTCGATTCGATCCGCCCTTCGTCGAACAAATTTCGAGGTCATTATAATCCTCCTGGCAGAGAGGAATCATTATCGGGGTGTTGAGGCATACGTGACCGCGCCAGGCGTCGGCGGGGGAAAGACGCGGGATGTCCGTTGCGTATGCCGCGTATCCTGGACGTTGTTCATTCCCGTTTGCAGGCGGCGCGCGGACGTTTCTAATTTCCCCACCTGGGCTGGTAGTCGCAGTAACTGTTGTTCGTGAGTCGGCGGACGTCCGTGCCGTCGGCGCGCATGACGTATATTTCGCACGAACTCTGGTCCCTTCCCGCGACGTTGGTGTAGGCGGTGAAGGCGATCCATTCCCCATCGGGCGAAAAACTGACGCCCTGCGCGTTCATGCCGCTCGTCAATTGGGTCAGCCCGCTTCCGTCTAGGTTCATGGTGTAGACCTCGTGCTGGAACGGACCGCCCTGGTCGAAGGCGATGAGGTCTTTTGCAGACCAATCGCTTCGCCCGCGTGTGTCAATCGAATCGTTGACCACCTGCGGCGCGCGCTGATCGAAGTCCATGATGTAGAGTTTGTTGCTTTCGCCCTTGCCCATTGCGAAAAGGATCTGCGTTCCGTCCGGCGACCAGTTCCCGTCGTGCGCGTCCCTGCCCGGTTCGCTGAAATATTCGCGCGGGTCGCTCCCGTCCCTGTCCATCAGCCATAAGCGCAGGGTTTCGCCCGGGGCGGCGTATTGGAAGAGGATGGTCTTATTGTTCGGTGAGATTTCCGGCGCGCTCGACCACTTTTCAAAATCGGTCAATTGTTTCGTCTGTCCGGTTTGCGTGTCCAGTTCGTGGATCTCGGAATAGGTCCCGTAATTCACCACGAAGACCGCCATTCGACCGTCCGGCGCGAGCGTTGCGTGGGAATTGGCAAAGGACGTGTTTGTCAGCCTTCTCCAGCCGGTGCCGTCCGCGTTGATGATGCAAATCTCGGTTCCCTGGATTTCGCAGGAAAAAATAATCTTGCCGGCCGGTTCGGTCTGGTCCGCGGTCGCAGGTTCTGTGGCGGTTTCAATGATTGGGAGATCGGTGTCGGAGGGCGTGGTGGCGACGACGGACGGGGGAGTTTCCGTGCCGTTCCCGGAACCGTTCACCACCGCAATGATCCCGCCGAGGACAGCAAGTCCCGCAACGGCGATCAGGATTGGCACGCCGAGTTTTTTCAAATCCATTGCCGGTTTGATCCCCTTGCCGACAACGCGGGTCTGCGCGGCGATCTCCTTTTTAGTGCCAACGTAATCCTTGAGCGCGGCGGCAAGTTCATCGAGACCCGTCTCGAACTTTGTGCGCAGGTCCACGCGCTGGTGGCTGGCAAGCCTGAGAGGGGTGGACGTATCTTCGTCCCCTTCGATCAATACGGGGAAGATGCGCTTGCGATGCTGTTCGCCGAAACTGATCTCGCGCCGCACCCATTCCGAGTTGTTTGCCTCCGGCGAGAGGAGGACGACGATCCCCGTTGACTCGCGGATCGCCCTTTCGACCTCGCGTTCCCAGGTCGGTGTGCCGGGGGTGAGATTTTCGATGTCCACCCAGACGTTGACGCCGCGTTCGCGCAGTTCCCTGAGGATGCGCCTCTGTTTTACGGTGTCTTCGCGGCTGTAACTCAAGAAAAAATAGGGGGTGGGGGATGGATCCATGCGCGCCTCTCCTTGCATTCGTTCGACGATTGAGGTCAACGACCAAAGTCAACGGCTGAAGTCGTTACTACGCTTTTTTGATACATTGATTATAGGATTAGCCGCCTGACAGTTTGCTTCAACGGAGCTCTGTTGGTCGAGTAGGCGTCAGAAAAAGTATTGATTTTCAAGAAATGCTACTGTTTGCCATCGTATCGAGACCAAATGTAGGCAGGAATTGCTGGAATTGTGGTCACGATACGCCCCTCGAAGAACACTCGGGGCTACTCGACCACCACTTGCATCAAAAGTGTCAGGTGGCTAGATTATAGGATAAAAACTGGAATAGGTAAACAAAAAAAACGACATGAGAGGCTTCATGTCGTCCATTCGCTGGTCGCGTTCTCATTCCGCGATGTTCAGTTCGTTCGGGTGGGTTGGGTAACCGGGTCTTTGGCGGCGGAATTCGTAACGCTCGATGATGGCTTCGACGATCCTCTTTTGCCTTTCGGTGAGCGCCTTGAATTCCAGCCCGATGTTGTGGAAGTCCGGGCTGATATCCGGTTGGCACCACGCCACGCGCGCGGGGATCGCGATCGCGCTGTCCGAAATCCCGTCCAGTTCCGGCAGTTGAATGCGGATGGTCAATTCGGTTCCTGCGTTCATTTCCGCGTCGCTGATGACCATCGCGCCGAGCGTGTTGAGGTCGCCCAGGTAGCCGATCAGGTATCCCCCGTTCGCGTCGAAAACCTGGGAATAGGACATCAAATCCTTGCGCGGTTGTTTGCGTCGTTCCTGCATACCTTACCTCCAGCCCAAGTGTACATGAAGAATGCTCCGAAATCAATTGCATGAATCTCTTAAAAACTTCGTCAATCCCGGCGGACTGTGGTTAAATCATCCCATGCGCTGGATCTATCTTTCCCCACACCTCGACGACGCCGTCCTCTCCGCAGGGGGGTTGATCTACGAGCAGGCGAAATCGGGCATCCCGGTCGAAATCTGGACGTTCATGTGCGGCTTCCCGCCCGACGTCGAGTATTCGCCCTTCGCGCAGTTGCTCCATTATCAGTGGGGGTTTTCCTCCGCGGAGGAGACGGTGCGCTCACGCCGCGAGGAGGATCGCCGCGCCGCGCAGATCGTCGGCGCGGGCGTTCAGCATTTCGATTTTCTGGATTGCATCTACCGCCGCGCGGAAAACGGAGAATGGCTCTACGGCGACATTTACGTTCCGCCTCACGAAGCGGATGAGGACCTGCCCGCCCAAATCGCGGAGACGATCTCCCCCCGCCTCACGCGGGACGACGTGCTGGTCTGCCAGTTGTCGGTCGGTTCTCACGTGGATCACGTCCTCGTCCGCCGGGCGGCGGAGTTGTTGGGGCGTCCGCTCCTGTACGACATTGACGTCCCCTACATTTTCTATAAACCCGGGGAACTTCCCTCGAAATCGGCTGGGATGAAGGAAAAGGTCCACGAGGTCACAGAGGCAGGATTGAGGTCCTGGCAGGAGGCGGCTTTGGCGTACGCCTCCCAGTTGCCGGTCCTGGGGGACGCCTTCGATACCCCCGAAAAAGCCGGGGAATCCATCCGTTCCTATTGGACGGAGAACAGGGGGATTCGGCTGTTTGTACCTATGTAAGGATGTTGCACAACTCTTGAATTGACCGAAAATTCGTGATATATTATCGCCACTTTCGGAGAGAAATGTCTCGACCAATTCTTTGTCCCGCCATGCGGGACAAAATTCTTCATAGCAGGAAAGAAATATGCCGAACAACTTTTTGACCAAGGAAGGTTTCCAAAAATTGCAGGAGGAATTGGAATACCTGCGCACCGTCAAGCGCCAGGAAGTCGCCAATCGTCTGCACGAAGCGATGGAGGGCGGGGAGTTGATCGAAAACGCCGAATACGAAGCCGCCAAGAACGAGCAGGCTTTTGTGGAGGGGCGCATCCAGGAATTGGATGTGTTGCTTGCCAGCGCCAAGATCATCGAGGAAAACGGCAGGAAAAAGAGCGACGTCGTTCAACTTGGCTCGAAGGTGACCATCAAGGAGGGCAACTTCGAAGCCGAGAGTTTCACCATCGTCGGCGCGGCGGAGGCAAATCCCCGCGAAGGCAGGATCTCCAACGAATCGCCCATCGGCAAAGCCATCCTCGGGCACAAGGTTGGAGAGGTGGTGAAGGTGGAAACGCCGGGCGGAACGTATAATGTTAAAATCCTGAAGATCGGTTGAAACAGTACAGGCGCGTACCTGCATCCCCGCGTGCCTGTGACGGAACGCGGGGTTTTATTTCCCCCTTCCCGCCATCGGCGTCCTCCCCTGTCTCGCGGGATCGGGGAGGGTCGAGGCGGAGGCTGGGAGGTTTGAATGGCTGAATACAATTCACTTGAAAAGATCCGTTTGCAAAAATTGGAGGAACTCCGCGCCGAGGGCGTGGAAGTCTATCCCACGCGCGCAAAACGCACGCACTCGAGCGCGGAGGCGATCTCGGAATTCGAGGCAAAGGAGAGCGAGGGCGTCGAAATCCCCGTTACGCTGGCGGGGCGCATTCGTTCCATGCGTTCGATGGGGAAGGTGTCGTTCGCTCACATCGAAGACGGCGCGGGCAGGGTGCAGTTGTTCTTCCGCGCCAACGAGATCGGGAAGGAACGCCTGGAGTTCTTCAACAAGATGTTCGACATCGGCGACTTCATCCAGGCGGAGGGAGTCATGTTCCGCACGAAGAGCGGAGAAGTGACGCTTCACGTCCGCGACTTCAAACTGCTCGCCAAATCCATCAGCCCTCTCCCCGCCGCAAAAGACGAGACGCTCGAGGACGGAACCGTCGTTCGTCACGCCGCGCTCGAAGATCCCGAACTGCGCGCCCGACAACGCTACGCCGACCTGGCGGTGAATCCCGACGTGCGCGAGACATTCCGCAAGCGCGCCGCCATCGTCAAAGCCCTGCGCGAGTTTCTGGACGGTCACGGCTTCCTCGAAGTGGAGACGCCCATCCTGCAGCCGTTATACGGCGGCGCGGCGGCGCGTCCGTTCGTGACGCATCACAACGAACTCGAACAGGATATGTACCTGCGCATCTCGTTCGAGTTGTATCTCAAACGCCTGTTGGTGGGTAACCTCGAAAAGGTCTACGAGATCGGACGCGACTTCCGCAATGAGGGCGTCTCGTTCAAACACAACCCCGAATTCACGCAACTGGAATTCTATTGGGCGTACGCGGACTATTTGCAGGTCATGGAATTGACAGAACGGATGGTCTCGTACGTGGCGGAGAAGGTGTTGGGGACGCAAAAGATCAGATTCAGGGAACACGAGATTGACCTGACGCCTCCGTGGAGACGCCTCGAAATGCGGCAGGGCATTCTCGAAACGTCGGGAGTTGATTTTGCCGGGCATAAAACGGCGAAGGAACTTTTCAAGGCGATTCGGGAAAAACACCCCAACCTGACCCCCGACCCAAACGCCACGCGCGGCAAGTTGATAGATTTCCTGCTCTCCGAATTTCTGGAACCGACTTTGATCCAGCCGACGTTCCTGTACAATTATCCGCGTGATATTTCGCCGCTGGCAAAATCCATCCCCGGCGACCCGCTGACCGTGGAACGTTTCGAGGGTTATGTGGCAGGCTTCGAACTATGCAACGCCTTCACCGAATTGAACGATCCGCTCGATCAGGAACAGCGCTTCATCGAAATGGGGCGCGACTACGCCGCCGACGACGCGGAGAAGCATCCGCTCGACGAGGATTACCTGCGCGCCATGCGTTACGGAATGCCGCCCAACGGCGGATTCGGCATGGGTGTGGATCGTCTTGCGATGTTGCTGCTCGACAAACATTCCATCCGTGACGTGCTGTTGTTCCCCGCCTTGCGAAAGGAAGAATAAGTTTTACAGGAGATACACCATGCCCAGCCTGCGCCCCGACCAGGTCCAGCAGATCCACGAGTTCATCCACAGGGAGCAATTGATCCACGCCATCAAATTGTATCGGGAAGCCACCGGAGCCAGCCTTGCGGAAGCGAAGCAGGCAATCGAGGAAATGGCGCGCAACGAATCCGCCAAACCGCCGGATGGAACGAGGGATCACGATAATCCCATTCTCGAAGCCAGGATCAAATCCCTACTTGCCAAAAGGCGGAAGGTCGAAGCCGTCAAAGTTTACCGCGAGGAATACCGCGTCGGCTTGAAGGCGGCGAAGGACGCGGTGGACAGGATCGAAGCCTCCATGAGACGGCTAAATGGACCTGCCATGAACGCACAGCATGAGTCAGCGATCGGCCGCGATCCATTTGAGGAACGGGGTGGAACGGGAGCGCGCGGCTTGCTCCTCCTCCTGGCGGTCGCCGCGCTCGCGATATGCGGGCTGGCTGTATACCTCCTGCTGGCGGGGTTCTGAACGTGACCGCCTCGAAGTGGACGTTGATCCTGGGGGACCTGCTCGCCATGGCTGTTGTGACGCTCATTGGTTTCGCAACGCACGGCACAGCGGAATTATCCTTCCTGCCGCGCATCGCCGCGGTCTTCTTTCCACTTTCCGTCTCCTGGTTCCTTCTCGCCTCCCCGCTCGGGTTATTCAAACAAGAGATCGTGTCCAACCCCAGGGAACTCTGGCGTCCTGCATTCGCCATGCTCTTCGCCGCTCCGTTTGCCGCCGTCCTGCGCGGGCTCATCCTCGCTGCCCCAATCCCTCCCGTTTTCGTTGTGGTGTTTGCAACAACCTCCGCATTTGGCATGTTCCTCCGGCGCGGCTTGCGCCTCCTCCTCATCCGCAAACCTCACTAATCGTCACTTTCCACCCTTCGACTCCGTTCAGGGCAATCTTTCCACTTTCTACTTTCCACCTCCCACCTCCCCCGCCTCCACGACAAAACACAACACAGTGATAAAATACCCGCAATGAACGAACAAGCCCTCATCCACGACGCGCAACAGGGAAGCCTCGACGCCTTCAACGCGCTTGTCCTGCACTACCAGGATAGCGTCTTCAACACCGCGCTCCGCATCCTCGGCGATGAAGATCTCGCCGCAGACGTGACGCAGGACGCCTTTATCTCCGCCTTCAAGAGCATCGCATCATTCCGCGGCGGGTCGTTCAAAGCCTGGCTCATGCGTACGGTGACCAACGCCTGTTACGACGAACTGCGCCGTCGCAAACGGCGTCCCACCACGCCTCTCGAACCCGAAACCGACGACGGCGAAGAAATGGACACCCCGCGCTGGCTCGCCGACCCGGGCATGACGCCTGACCAGGAAGCCGAAGCCAACGAACTCGAACACGCCATTCAGCATTGCCTCGACAACCTACCGCTCGAGTTCAAAACCGTCGTCGTCATGGCGGATATTCAGGGCATGGATTACATCGAGGTCGCGGGAGCGATCCGCGTACCGCTCGGCACCATCAAAAGCCGCCTGGCGCGCGCCCGCCTGCGCCTGCGCGAATGCCTACAGGGCTTCGCGGAACTTTTGCCCGCAAATTATCGTCTGGAAGAAGGACTGAACGCATTATGAATAAACGCGATCTCGAACTTCTTTCTTCATATCTTGACGGGGAACTCAAACCATCGGACTCAACAAAACTGGAAGCCCGCCTCACATCCGACCCGGAACTTGCCTCTGTTTTAAACGATCTGCGCGCCGCCCGGACCCTGCTCCGCAAACTGCCCGCGCGCAAAGCCCCGCGCAACTTTACCCTCACGCGTAAGATGGTCGGACAAAACCCGCCATTACCGCGCGCATATCCCATTTTCCGTTTTGCCACTGCTGCGGCAACCCTGCTGTTCTTCTTCTCGTTCGCCGCCAATGCCCTCGCGCCTCAATTCACTGTGACCAATCAATTCGGCATGGGTGGAGGAGGCGGCGTGGAGCAGACCGAGATGTTCGCCGCGGAAGCCGCGACGGAAGAATCCGCGGCGCAAGCCGCGCCCGCTCCCCAGGCGACAGCCGCCGCCGAAGAACCCTCCGTGGCGCTTGTCCCTCCGGGAACCGAACTCCCGCCGGCCGAGGATGCGACGCGTGTCATGGAGACACCGTCCATCAAGGAAGGAGGAGATGAAAATGCCGTTGGGGAGGCGGAGCAGTTACAGGTCCCACCCGAAGCGCCGCCTGCTGCCATGCCGTTGGTCTCCTTCGTGTGGCAGATCGGGTTGCTGATCGTTGCCGTGGCCGGCACGCTGTTGCTGTACCTGATGCGGCAGGCGTCCGCCCGGCGCTGGAAATAAAACTTTGGAATCGGACAGCAAGCTGTCCGATTTGTTTTGCAGATGGCAAACACCGAATACAAATATTGTCCCCGTTGCGCGGCACAATTGAATCTCGAAGAGCGGTTCGGAAAAATGCGTCCCGTCTGCCCGGCATGCGGATGGATCCATTTCGTGGACCCAAAGGTCGCCGCGGCAGTATTGGTGATTCAAGATGGGTTCGTGTTGCTCGTGCGGCGCGCCAACGAACCCTTCCGCGGTTTGTGGACGCTGCCGGCGGGATTTATCAACGGAGGCGAGGACCCGGCTCAGGCGGCGGAAAGGGAATGTTTGGAGGAGACAGGCTTGAGCGTGCGCGTGACGCGGGTGTACGACATCGTGCCGGGACGGGAACATCCGCGTGGGGCGGACTTTGTCATCGTCTATCGAGCCGAAGTCCTGGGCGGCGAGTTGAAACCGGACGACGACGCGGACGCGGTCGAGTGGTTCGATGGGTCGCGCCTGCCTCCGCTTGCTTTTCTTGCCACGCAAAAAGTGCTAAAATCCTTTTATGGTTGACGTTCGTCCTTCGCCGATCGCCGGTCAATGGTATGAGGGGAATGCGAAAGCCTTGTCCCGTTCCGTGGATGAATATCTGGAGGGCGCGAAACTTCCCGAACTGGACGGGGAGGTGATGGCGGTCATTGCGCCGCACGCGGGGCACGTGTATTCGGGCGCGGTGGCGGGCTATGCCTTTGCGGCGCTGCGTCATGCGAAGCGGACGCCCGATCTCGCGGCTGTGATCGCGCCGATGCACCATCCCTATCGCGAGCCGTTGATCACCACTTCGCACGAGGCGTATTGGACCCCGCTGGGCGAGGTCCCGGTTGACAGGGATGTCTTGAACGAACTCGATTCGGTTTTGATGTCGGAACTTGGGTTTGGTCTTTCGTCCGTCGCGCGCGACCCCGAACATTCGCTCGAGATCGAACTGCCCTTCCTGCAACGCGCGTTGAAATCCGATTGGAGGTTGTTGCCCGTCATGGTGCGCGCACAGGAGCCGTCCGTTTCGCGGGGATTGGGAAGGGCGCTGGCGCAGGTTTTACGCGATAAGAATTTTGTCCTCGTCGCCAGCACCGACCTCTCGCATTTCTACAACCAGAACGCCGCCTTGAAATACGACCGCGCCATGCTGGGCGCGATCGAATCCTTCGACCCGGAGGGCGCGTTCGACCTGGAACGCGCCGGCAAAGGCTTCGCCTGCGGGTTGGGAGCGGTCACTGCGGTGTTGTGGGCGGCGCGTGATCTGGGCGCGGACAGGGTGGAGGTGTTGCGTCACGCCACCTCGGGCGACGTGACGGGGGATTATTCGTCTGTGGTGGGATACGGCGCGGCGGCGGTGTTGAAATAATCTCCTCTCCTTTGGAGTCGTTGATGGCGAAGAGAAAATATTCGATCAACTGGGAGGACGACCTCCCGGTTTCTTTTGAAGTGGATGGCGTCCGATACGAAAGCCTTGAGGATGTCCCCAACGAAGCGGACAGACGCAAACTCGAAGCGATGATGGAGTCTTCGTTCGAGGCGGACTTCGACACCGGGTTTGCCGAACTGAATAGGGAAGCCCAGAAGGTCAACGGCGCGTCGGTGGAAAGGATCATTCTCTCGGTGTTCACCGGCGTCGCAGCGTTGATGCTGCTGATCGCCGGGATCGCATCGGTCAACAACATCCTGAAGACCAGCCGGGAGGAGAGCGCGCCCGGCCGCGTGGTGGAAATCATCGAACGACGCGAGTACGTCAACGAACAGGATCGGATCGTCGAGGAATATTATTATCCGGTGGTGGAATTCGTCGCCAGCGACGGCAGGCATCGTTCCGTGCAAATGAACGAAGGCAGTTCGTCGCCGCAATACGAAACGGGGGAGGAGGTGGTCGTGTTGTACGATCCGAAGCGCCCGCTGGACGCGCGCATCAAATCCTTTGGCAGTTCGGCATTGATGTGGATTTTGCCCGCCATCACGGGGATACTGGGCGTCGCTTTTCTCGCCGCGGTGATCGCCGTGCGGAGGTTGATGCCGCCGGGGGAGTAATATGAAAACTAATGTGCTTACTGAAACCATCGCCCCGAAAAAAGGCAAGCCCTGTACTTTTGACGATCCTGTCCTTTATGCGACGGGCGCTTACATTCGACCTCTGAGAGTGACCGATAAAAAAGGAAACGAATCTTGCAATTAGAAACCTTTAGAGAGTGTCTGAAAACTTTTGAAAAAGAACCTAAAGGTTTCCCTTGCAGGCTCAAACGAGTTCAAGCAAGGCTTCCTTGAAAAATCTGCGCCTTTTTCGCCCCAAAAACCTTTAGGGTCTGACTTTTCTTAGGGTCTCTGGAAATAAAACCGGTTTTGTTGATTGAGGCTGGACATTACGCGGCTGCATAATTAACGTTACAATCACCCCAATGACTGCATTCGTTCAAGTTATCGTCAACATCCCGGCTGTTTCGGGAGTGTTCGATTACGCCGTTCCCAAACATCTTGCGGGGAAGGTGGGCGTCGGGCATCTGGTCATCGTCCCATTCGGCAAACAGACTGCGCAGGGCGTCGTATATCGGTTCGTGGATTCGCCCTCCGTGCGGGATGTAAAAGAGATTCTCGAAGCGGTGGATGAAGAACCGGTTCTGACTCCGCCCCAGATTGCCCTGGCTAAAGAAATGGCTGACTCCACGCTTCAGCCGTTGGCGTCCATTGTCGGGTTGTTTCTGCCGGTGGGACTTAGCCAGCAGGTGGATACGATCTACGAAATCAGGGAACGAAGCGTGGAAGGCGGAAGAACGGAAGGCGGGACGATCAACGCCAAAACCCAAAGACAAACCGTCGAAGACCGCCTGTTGAGCCTGTTGCGATTGCGCGGTCCCCTGCGCGGACGGCAGATTGATACACACTTTGCCAAAGTGGACTGGCGCAAGACCGCGAACTACCTCGTGCGGAAGGGGACGCTTTCAGCGAAGAGCGTTTTACCCCCGCCCCGGGTGAGATCAAAATACATTCGCGTCGCTCAACTCGCAGTCCCGCCGGAGGAAGCGGAAAGGGAAATGCCGAATTTGGGGACAAAACAAACGCTCGCGCGCCGACAGTCCGCGTTGCGGTTTCTCATCCGCCAGCCCGAAGCGATCAACGTCTCGTGGGTCTACGCCGAAAGCGGATGCAACCTCAGCGACCTGCAGGAACTCGAAGCGCGCGGGTTGATCCGCTTGTTCGAGAGCGAGATCTTTCGCGATCCGTTGGAGAAGACAAGTAGACAGGTGGACAGGCATACAGGTACACAAACAGTTGAACTTACGCTCGAGCAGAATGTTGCGCTGAATGAAATCATCAAATCCATCACGTCACTGAATGCCCGCAGCCCGTTCCTCTTGCAGGGCGTGACGGGTTCGGGCAAAACGGAAATCTATCTGCGCGCCGCTGAGGAGACGATCAAACGCGGGAAGCAGGCGATCATTCTCGTTCCCGAAATCGCGCTCACGCCGCAGACCGTCCGCCGTTTTTTGAGTCGTTTTCCCGGGCAGGTCGGGCTGGTCCATTCCAAACTTTCGGAGGGCGAGCGATACGATACCTGGCGGCGCGCCCGCGCCGGCAAACTCAAAGTCATCATCGGTGCGCGCTCCGCGTTGTTCGCGCCGCTGCCGAACATCGGTCTCGTCGTTGCGGACGAGTGCCACGACGCGTCCTATCATCAGTCCGAGCCGCCGTTCTATCACGCGGTCGTTGCGGCGCAAATGTATGCGCGCCTGTGCGCGGCGGTTTGCGTTTTGGGTTCCGCCACCCCGACGGTCATACAGCGATATCAGGCGGAAACAAATCAGATTCAAAAACTGGATCTGCCAAAACGGATCGTGGAAAAAGGCCTCCCTCCGATCCGCATCGTGGACATGCGCGAGGAACTGAAAGCGGGTCATCGCGGGACCTTCAGCCGACTCCTGCTCGATGAACTCGACTCCACGCTGAAACGGGGCGAGCAGGCGATCCTCTTCCTCAACCGCCGCGGGACAGCCACCTACGTCTTCTGCCGCGATTGCGGATACGTGATGAAATGTCCCAACTGCGATTCTCCATTGACATTTCACGTCGAAGAGAAGGAACGTTTGCTTTGCCATACGTGCGGCTACGAACGCGGCAAACCAAAGAGTTGTCCGCAGTGCGGCGGGAGGCAGATTCGCGAATATGGGCTGGGGAGCGAAAGGGTCGAAGCGGAGGTCAACGCGTTGTTTTCCAAAGCAAGGACATTGCGCTGGGACTGGGACACCACGCGTCAAAAGGACGCGCACGAAATGATCCTGACTCACTTCGTCAACCACAAGGCGGACGTGTTGATCGGCACGCAGATGCTCGCCAAGGGACTCGACCTGCCCATGGTCACGCTGGTCGGCATCGTGCTGGCGGACGTGGGACTGCATTTGCCAGACCCCTTCGCGGGGGAGCGGGTGTTTCAAGTGCTGACGCAGGTTGCCGGGCGCGCGGGACGAAGCGAACGCGGCGGGAAGGTCATCCTGCAAACGTTCGACCCGGATCACCCGGTCATCCGCTCCGCGGCGAAGCATGACGTGAACGGATTTTACGCATACGAGTTGGAACAACGGCGCAGGTTGGGCTATCCGCCGTTCACGCGTCTGGTGAGATTGGAATATCGGAGCCCGGATCAGGCGTCGGCGGAGAAGGAAGCGAGGAAGGTTGCGGAAAAGTTATCAGTGATCAGTGATCGGTCATCGGTGATCGGTCATCAGCCATCAGTGAGCAGTAGGCAGTCATCGGTGATTGGGCCCGTCCCATGTTTCTTTGCGAAGGTCGGGGGGTATTATCGCTGGCAGATCGTTTTGCGCGGAAAAAACCCTCAGGAGTTGTTGCGCGGCGTAAGGCTGGAAGGCTGGCGCGTGGAAGTGGATCCCATCAGCCTGTTGTGAGGAATCCGTTTCCCGGCAATCCTTTGCTATAATCGGCTTGATTTCATTGCAGAGGAGAACAATATGCAGAGTTTTTCACGGGGCTGGTCGTTCCTGAAACAAGCCTGGAGCATGGCTTTCAAGGACAAGGACCTGCTCAAACCTTCCATCTACGCGTTGATCGCCGGTATGATCGTTTCGGCGTTCGGCATCATTCCCATTGCGGTGACGGCGATCCTGTTCGGCGGGTCGCAGGCGGGGAACATTATCCTGGGTGTGATGGGCGCGATCCTGGTCTTTGCGCAGTTTATCGTCACGTATCTTTTTTCTGGGATGACCGCCTACCTGATCTTCGGCTATCTTTCCGAGGGCGACGGGCGCATGGACAAGGCTTGGGCGGTCGTCCGCCGCGACTTTTTCGATATCGTCACGCTTGCCGCGGCTTCGACCGTGGTCAACATGCTCAAGAACGCGGCGAACCGCAATCGGCGCGGCGGTTTGGCTTCGGGACTCATACGCGGCGCGGCGAACCTGTTCCAGGTTCTATGGACGGAGGCGTCGTATCTCATTTTGCCGGCCATGGTGATTGACGATCTCAACCTCAAGGAAGGGATGATGCGGGTCTTGAAGATCGCGAGGGAGAATCTGTTGTTGATCGGCGTCAGCACCGTCGGCGTTCGCCTGGTGACCGGTTTGATTGGGTTCGTGCTGGGCGCCGGAGGCTTTTTGCTTGGGCTTGCGGTCGGCGGCGGAGCGGTTTATGCGGCTGGCGGAGTCAATTTTCTATCGGTTGTGGGCATTGTCCTTGGCGCATTGATCTTCTTTACTTTTGTCGTCGTTGCCAGCGTCATCGCCTCCTATACGTCCATTGCGTATCACACGTGCCTGTACATCTGGGCGCGCGACGTGGAGAAGTCGCAGGAAGCGGGCCAGGCGATCCCGGTTGCCGCGCCGGCTCCGCTGGCGGCGGTGTTATCCTAGGAACATATTCTTACTTCTTTTGTCCTTTCCCGTTGGCGACGGAAGATGCGAGAGGAAAGGCAGGCTGTACCAAAAGAATGCAACCTCAAAAAGAACCCCGCCGTGAAATGATCTCGTGGGATGAGATCAACCGCCTCATTGACCATCTCCTCCCGCAATTTCGGCGGGAGTTCACCGCCATGGTTATCATCACGCGCGGCGGAATCATCCCCGGCGGAATGCTCGCCGAAGCGATGGACATCACCCACATCCTGACGGCGGCGGTGGATTTTCCCGCCCAATCGGCAAACGAAAAAGCCAAACTCATGGCCTGGCCCCAATTCATCCAGTTCCCTGCGGAGGATAAATTGCGCGGCAGACCCACTCTGATCGTGGACGATGTGTGGGGGTCGGGGCGCACGATCACGGCGGTCAAGAATCGCGTTTCCGCGGCGGGCGGATTCCCCGAAACGTGCGTGTTGCATTTCAACCCCTATCGCAGCCTGTTCGGTAGCGTCCGTCCGGATTACTATGCCGCCGTCACTGATGCGTTCATCGTCTATCCCTGGGAGATTGACCGCGGCGCGGACCAGGTTCTGCTTGGCGAAGTGTAGAGTCTGATATGAAACTTGTCGAGGTATCGCGCAACGAAAAACTCAAGATACTGCGGGTCAACCCGTATTTCGACGATCTCCCCGAAGACGTTTTGAAGGTGATCGCGACTCAAACGCAGTTGCGCGAATACGAACGCGGCGACATGCTGTTTTGGGAGGGGGACCCCTGCGCGGGCTTGCACATCATCCAGAGCGGGAGCGTGAAACTGTATCGCATCTCGCCGCAGGGACGGCAATACATCATTGCCGTGCTCACCGAAGGTGCGACGTGCAACGAGGTGCCGGCCTTCGACGGCGGGACCAACCCGGTCAACGTGGAGGCGCTGGAGACTTCGCGCGTTTGGGTGGTGGACGCGCTCACCCTGCGCGAACTGGTCAAGTCCAACCCGGAGTTTGCGTTGAAGATCCTCAGCAAGTTCGGTCAGAACCTTCGCAATCTCGTGCATAAGGTGAGCGAGATGGCGTTCTACCAGGTTACGCATCGCCTGGCGCGTCTGATCACCGAACTGCCGGTGGACGAATCGCGCCCGCACTGGACTCAGGAACAACTTGCGGCTCGGTTGGGAACCGTGCGTGAGGTGGTCTCGCGTTCCCTCAAGGAATTGGAGAAGAGCGGGGCGATCCGCATCGAGGACCGGCGCATCCACATCAAGGACGGGGACGTGCTGCGCCAGTGGACGCAGCCGTACAATTAAGACGAAAGACCCTGAAGGCGCTGAAAAACCTTTGGGGTCTTTTTGATTTGACAGGCGGTTGACTCCGCTCAGGGAAGCGGCTCGAATGCCGAGACCGAGATGGATAACTCGTCGTCAACGGCGAGTTCGATGAAGTCAATGTCAATCTGTGAGGGGAAGCCGTAGGTGGAGTCGTAGGCCACGGTGAGTTTGTCGGCTTCTCGGACAGAATCAGATTCGAGTTCCGAAAAGATGCGGTCAATCGTCGCATATTTCAGGATGAATTCGCTCATTGGGTCGGAGGCGGGAAAAGCATTCCCGTGGACGTCAACGATGGAAACGACTTCCCCATCCTTCACTTCGACGGTCATCGGCATGATGCCGCCCACCGGACAGAAACAGCCGACTCCCAACTGGAAGCGGTAATGGCTGACGCCCGCATCCTGCCACCTGGACCGGTTGATGCTGAGTTCACTTCCGCCCGCGGAACAGGCGGCAAGGATCAGAACGAGTAACAATAAGGCTATCTTTTTCATTTTGTCTCCTTCCCCCGGTTGACGATGAAACGCCGCGATTGGTTCCTCAAACGAAGGCTCCCCGGTACCGGGGAGCCTTCCTGTTACGGACTGTGATCTTCCATGCCTTGCATTCCGTTGCTGTCTTTGACCGCCGCCGTGACGGTGAGGTCGGGGCTGTTCCTGAACTGCAGGACGATCTGGATCTCGTCGCCCGTTTTCAGGTCCTGTTTGAGACCGATGAGCATGACGTGATAGCCTCCCGGCTCAAATTCCACTTTGGCGGAGGGTTCCAGCGCAATGGATTCCACGCGGCTCATTGTCATCACATCCCCTTCCATTTTGCTTTCGTGGATTTCGACCGCCTCCGCCGCATCCGAAGCCGCCCCGACCAACTCGTCCGTTTCCGCGCTGTGATTTTGGATTACGAAATAGACCGCGCTGTTCATCCCTTGTGTGGATGGACGCGCCCACGCGTCGCGGATTTCGATGCCCTGCCTCGCGGCGCACGCTCCCAGCAATAGCATTGCCGAAAGCAGAAGTAAAGCCGTTCGTTTCATCTCGCTCCTCGCATTTGAATTTGGTTTGTCTGCCCGATGGACTCGGGAGGTAACTATCATTACCGCGCGAAAACCATCCCAATCGCGAAGGTTCTGTAGCGCGGCATGCTTCGCAATGTCGCCTTTGGGTCGCGACTTGAAAGTCGCGTTACGACCATCGCTCCCAACGTTCCGAGGATCATCGTCGAATCATATTCAACCCTCGGTGAGGTCAGCCTCGAAAAAGGACACTGTCTGTATGGACAGTGCCCTTTCGATCTCCCGTCCTCTGTCTGTTACGGAGCCGGTGTGGGTTTGGGGTCCATCTTGTCGTAGATGCCCGTCTCCAGCAATGCCATGTCGTTCACGGATTGCGCCGCGAGCATTTGCGCCTGCCTTGCCAGGTTGGTGGATTCCGCCAGGATCTTAAGCGCGTATTCCGGGTTGTGGAATCCGGTTGAGTTTTCGGCGGAGACGAAGTCCCACATGAACTGCGCTTCACGGTGCAATTTTCGCGCCTGGTTCAGCAATTCCTGATCGACGTTCGGATTTTCCGCGGCGAGTTTGATGGCGTTGATGGCGTCAATAATGGCGTTTTCCGTTGCAATCTTGGTGGTGGCAACCTGTTCCTGGATGGCGTTCACGCGGCGGACAACATACTCCGTGTCGCTGTGGCATTGTCCGCAAGCCTGCTGAGGATTGAGCAGGGGGCTGTGAACATCGTGTGTGGAATATTTCGCCGCACCCTCGCGGACGTAAGGCATGTGGCAGTCGGAGCAAGAGACGCCCGCGTTGTAGTGTGTGGAGCCGGCGGTGAAGAACTCATATTCGGGATGTTGAGCCTTGAGCATGGGCGTGCCTGTGCCGGGATATTCCCAATCCTTGAAGCCGAGGTCTTCGTAGTATTTGATGATGGAATTAATATCAGTGCCGTTTGACCATGGGAAGGTAAGATACTTGCCGTCACCCTTGAAGTAATATTCCACATGACAGTTGGCGCAAACGACAGTACGCATTTCCTGACGGGTGAAGGTTGTCCAGTCCTTGCCCTGTGCCTTCAACGCTTCTTCCAGCGCGGGGTTGGTGACGATGAGCCGCATCGTTCCCGCTTCATGGCAGTTGGCGCAGCCGATGGGGTTGTTGATGTTCGGCGTCATCTCGTTGAACGACATCTTATCGTAGGCTGCCATGCCCATCTCCGCCCATAAGCGGGGGTTGTCGGAGGATTTGCAGGAGTAACAGGTGGCAGGTGTGTGCTTCGGATCCTCGTCATTGAGGTTCAGGCGTTTTGTGGCGCGCACATCCTCCAGCGCGTTGGCATGACCGCGGTCGTCGTTGTAATCCTTGCTGAACGGATAGCCCGCAAACAGGATGACCTGACGCGGATCGCGTTCCAGCCACGAGAACTGCGACGAGCCGCCGTAGGTTGTATCAATATTGTTCGTCTTCGTTTTGAGAAAGGTCGTGTATTGATTGGGGAAGTTCACGCCCCACTTTGCCGAATCAGGCTCCATTGGCGCGATTTCTGTCAGCGGCTGAAAGCCTCTTTCCTGCACGGGCTGGTTGCGCAGGAAAACCAGCACGCCCGTCAATACGGCGGCAAGCACGATAATGATGCCAACCAGTATGAGGGTCGTATATTTTTTCACTGTGTTCATATGCGATTCTCCTTTTGATCGTGTGATGACGGCTGGCGTCTCAAAAATTATTTGACGGGATAGAAATTCGAATCCTGAAACGGGACGATGGACGCGCCGCGCGGTCCGTGCGCGGTGTTGCGGTGACATTCCCAGCAATAACGGTCGAACGGCTGGACGCCCATCATGATCGTTTCCAC
Organism: Anaerolineales bacterium; assembly: GCA_013360875.1. Classification (GTDB taxonomy): domain Bacteria; phylum Chloroflexota; class Anaerolineae; order Anaerolineales; family Villigracilaceae; genus Defluviilinea. Next base: position 18,496 of record JABWAU010000018.1, read on the forward strand.
TGCATCCTCGTGACAGTGGATGCAATTCCCCTGAATGATTTGTTTGGAATGTTCGTTGGCGCGGATGACCTCCGGCGTCTTCCCTGTGCTGAACACATACACATCGTGCATGCCCTGCCGCCCCTTTTCGATGTAATAGTTCACGATGTTATCGTGGGGCAGGTGGCAGTCTGAACATTCTGCCCACGGACGATGCGCACTGTGATAGTAATTTTCGTACATCGAATCCATCACGTGACAGTTCGCGCACGTCTCGGAGGCAGTGCCGGCGTAGGCAGGGGCGTCGGTCACGAACACAAACGTCCCCAAGGCGATGACCGCCGCTGTGATTGCAATGAAAAGTGGATTTCTAAACATCGGTTCACCTTTGTCGGTAATCTGTCCTTAATTCTATCTTGATTTGTCCGATTAGTTGTGACTTTAGTCACAAATAGAGTAGCCGAACTCGATAAGCCGTGTCTGTTACGTTGTCATAATTGTTTTCATATGATATTATTATCGTATGCCGATAACGAAAACCGATAAAATAAACCGTAACTTCTTCCTGGGCTTCATCCGTCTGCACCTCCTGCATCATGCCTCGGTTGAACCCATCTTCGGATTGGACATGATCCGCGAACTGGGAAGGCATGGCTACAGCCTCAGCCCTGGTACGTTGTATCCTATCCTGCACGGCCTTGAACGGGACGGTTTTCTTGAGTCCCAAAAACAGGTGGTGGAGGGGAAGGTCCGCAAGTATTACGTCATCACCACGCCGGGGCGGGAAGCGCTCAAGGATGCGATGGCGAAAGTCCGCGAGTTATTTGACGAAATCAACACTGATTGAGGAGTCTCATCATGGAATATCTGGTTGTCTGCCTTGTGGCGGTTTTGATCTCCGCGCTCACATTGTTTTCAGGCTTCGGGCTGGGAACGGTTCTCATGCCAGCCTTTGCGTTGTTTTTTCCGGTGCCGGTCGCCGTTGCCGCAACAGCAGTCGTCCACCTGGCAAATAACATCTTCAAGGTGTTTCTGGTAGGCAGGAAGGCGGATTGGGGTGTCGTCTGGCGCTTTGCCGCGCCCGCTGTGATTGCCGCCATGCTCGGGGCGGCTTTGTTGGATCTGTTTGCCGGTATGCCTGCCCTGTACACCTACTCGTTGGGCGGTCGGGTGATTGAAGTAACCGTCATCAAACTGGTGATTGGCATCCTGATCGTTCTGTTTGCATTGTTCGAGTTGATCCCTTATTTTGGAAACCTGGCTTTCGATCGCAAGTACCTGCCATTGGGCGGACTGCTTTCCGGTTTCTTTGGCGGCTTGTCGGGTAACCAGGGGGCGTTGCGTTCGGCGTTCCTGCTCAAGGCAGGCTTGAACAAGGAAGCCTTCATTGGAACTGGAACCGTTTCGGCGGTGATTGTGGATGCGGCGCGTCTGCTGGTTTACGGATTGAGTTTCTACGCTGTCAGCTTTTCCGGCGTGCGCGAAATTGGCGGGTTGGTGTTCGCCGCCACCTTTGCCGCGTTTCTCGGCGCGTTTATCGGCTCGCGGTTGGTCAAAAAGATCACACTTCGCACTTTGCAGATCATCGTCGGTGTGATGTTGATTCTGGTCGGGTTTGGAATGGCAACTGGTCTGTTCTGATTCGCAGCAGAGAAAATCCCTATGACATACCACCCCATTCAAAAAGCCGGAAAAGTTGAGTCGATCTTGTGTCGAAATGCTGCTTATCCATCCGTGCAGAATAAGAGGAAAATCAAGTGCCCCCTGCTTTAGAAGTATTCGCCTCCTTTCTTAAACTCGGCTTCACTGCCTTTGGCGGGCCCGCCGCGCACATCGGCATGTTCCGCGACGAGTTCGTCCATCGCCGCAAATGGCTAACCGACGAAGCCTTCCTCGACCTGCTCGGCGCGACCAACCTCATCCCCGGTCCCAACTCAACCGAGATGGCGATCCACATTGGCTTTTTGCGCGCGGGCTGGGCGGGTCTCATTGCGGGCGGGCTGGCATTCACTCTTCCAGCCATGTTGATCGTGCTGGTCTTCGCCTGGCTCTACGTGGAATACGGTTCCACACCTCAAGCATCGTGGCTGCTCTACGGAGTCAAACCCGTGATGATCGCCATCATCCTGCAAGCCCTGTGGGAACTCGGGCGCAAAGCCATCAAAGGGAAATTGACTCTCGCAATCGGGATTGTCTGTATCGTTTTGTACTTCCTCGGTGTGAACGAAGTGTTGCTTCTCTTCGCAGGCGGATTAACACTCATGCTCATCCAAAACTGGACTCGACTGCGTGAGGCGAAACCTTCCATTCTGCTCCCGCTTCTTCCCGCGCTGACAGCTGCTCCCGTTTCATTTAGTTTATCCACCCTGTTCCTGACCTTCCTCAAGATCGGCGCGATCTTATATGGCAGTGGTTATGTGCTGGTCGCTTTTCTGCGCGCTGATTTTGTCGAACGCCTCGGCTGGCTGACCGAACAACAACTGATAGACGCCATCGCCATCGGGCAGATCACACCGGGACCATTGTTCACCTCTGCGACCTTCATCGGCTATCTGCTCGGCGGAGTCCCTGCCGCATTGATCGCCACACTCGGAATTTTTCTGCCTTCCTATATCTTCGTTGCCATGAGCAATCCGATCATTTCAAAATTGCGGGCATCCGCGTGGGCTGGCAGTTTGCTGGATGGAGTGATCGTCGCTTCATTAGGCTTGATGGCGGCGGTCACATTTCAACTTGGGTTGGCTTCGCTGATTGACCTGCCGACGATTGTCATTTTCGGGCTATCCGCCATTCTATTGTTTCGATATAGAGTCAATACTACATGGTTGATCGTTGGTGGTGCGCTCATTGGTTTCATCACATCAACACTCAACTGATTTCAAGGAGAAAAAATGAATTGCCTGTTCGTCATCAACGACGCGCCGTATGGGGACGAGCGTCCATACAATGCCTTGCGCCACGCCATGAACCTGGTCAAGCGCGAGGGTGTGCAGTTAAAAGTGTTCCTGGTCGCGGATGCGGTCTACTGTGCTCGCAAGGATCAGAAAACGCCTGAGGGCTACTACAACATCGAGCGCATGGTCAAATCGTTGGCGAAACGCGGCAAAGTCGCTACCTGAGGCACATGCTGCGAACCCCGAGGTCTCGGGGCGGAGGAACTAACCGAGGGTGTGGAAATGGGCAGCATGGATCTGCTCGGTGATTGGACGATGGAGGCGGATCAAGTGATTGTGTATTGACCAGCCTCATCTGCCAATGGAGGGATATTTCCCCTGGCAAAACAGGGGAAAACGCAACTACCCCTCTTGCTTTGGGGAGTCTACAATCATGCTGTAATAAGAATTCTCTTTTCAGGGTTTTTCAAAATCCGGAGCGGGCACTCCGGGTTTTGAATTTAAGGGACGTAAGTGCAGGCGACCATCTCAAGACAAAATAAGGAAATTCTCCCCTGTTTTATCCGGGGAGGATTCCCCTGCATTTAACTGGATTTAATCTCTACAATGAAAGAAAGGGATTCCAACGATCCCCATTGCCATGAACGAATTGGACGCCAAATACAAACCGTTCATGGTGTATACCCCAAATTAAGGAGAATGCCATGTCAAAAAAGACGATCTTCGTCATCGCATCAGGCCTTTTGTTACTGGCGCTTGCCCTGGCTGGCTGCGCAGGTCCGGCTGGACCGGCGGGTCCGCAAGGTCCCAAAGGTGACCCGGGTCCAGCAGGACCTCCCGGCCCGGCTGGTGCAGCCGCCGAGGTCAAGGGTGCGGAATACGTTGGCTCCGCCGCGTGTTCGCAATGCCATGAGGCGCTTTACAACACCTTCATGATGTCCGGTCATCCCTGGAAATTGAACAAGGTGGTTGATGGAAAACAGCCTGCCTACCCGTTTGCCGACAAGAACGGCGAGATTCAACTGCCCGATGGCTACACCTGGGATGATATTTCTTATGTCATCGGCGGCTACAAATGGAAAGCCCGCTTCATGGACCAGAACGGCTACATCATCACCGCACCCAAAGGCGAGGCGCCGGATGCTGAAAAGCACAAAGATTACCTTAACCAGTGGAACTATGCCAACGCCTATGTTGGCAAGGACGCCGGCTGGGTAAAATACAACTCCGGCAAGACCACCAAGGACCAGCCCGGTCTGGTCTATAATTGCGGCACCTGCCATACCACCGGTTACTCCGCCTGGCCCCCCGATTCTCATCAGGACGATATGCCCGGCATCGTCGGTACCTGGGCTGAACCCGGAATCCAATGCGAAGCCTGCCACGGACCAGGAAGCCTGCACGCCAGCGATCCGCACGGCGTTGCCCTCGAAGTCGAGCGTTCCTCAGCGTTGTGCGGCAAATGCCACGACCGCGGCGCCCAGGAATTTGTAGACGCCTCCGGCGGCTTCATCGAACATCACGAGCAGTATGAGGAGTTGTTCCAGTCCAAGCACATCACCATTGACTGCGTTGTTTGCCACGACCCGCATGCTGGAGTCGAGCAACTGCGCCAGGCTGGTAAACAGACCACGCGGACGCAATGTGAGAACTGCCACTTCAAGGAAGCACAGAACCGCAAAAGTATGGAAAGCCTCGCCTGTACGGACTGCCACATGCCCTTTATCGGCAAGAGTGCATGGGGCAATGCTGATACCTTCCGCGGCGATGTGCGCACCCACTTGATGGCGATCGATGTCACCACCTTCGACCAGTTCTATACGGTCAAGGAGGGCGATGTCGAAAAGACCTATGCCCTTTCACAGATCGGCTTGAACTTTGCATGCAAATCTTGTCACGGCCCGTCCGGCATGTTGCCGCTGGATGACGCCAAGTTGCAAGAAGAGGCCACTGACTTCCACACGTCCGCCAAATAAATCACGGTCTCCAGTCAGTGCCGAGGCGTCCCGGAACTGATGAAAGACAGAAGCCCCGAAGTAGATGCTCCGGGGCTTCGCTTTTATCCCTCTCGTCCCATGCGGTCGAATAGATGATGTTCATACGCGTATGCCGCCAGTTCGATGCGGTTATTCATGTGCAGTTTCTTGAAAATGTTGCTGACGTAGTTCCCGACGGTCTTCTCGCTCAGCTTCAACAGCGCGGCGATTTCTGAATTGGTCTTTCCTTTCGCAAGATGTACCAGGACCTCCATTTCACGGTCTGAAAGATCGCGGAAAGCATCCTCGTCCGATTTCCGTTCCGCCTCGCGGACACGCGATAACAGTCGCGCAGTCGTGGCAGGATCGAGCAACGCTTCGCCCCTCGCCGCCGCCCGGATCGCCCTCAAAAGCTCTTCATTCCCGACCTGCTTTAATACATATCCCACTGCGCCCGCGCGGATGGCGCGCACGACCAGTTCGTCATCCGCAAAGGATGTAAGCATGACCACCTTGCAGGATGGAATGTTCCTTGTGATCTGCGCGGCGGCTTCGATGCCTCCCTCGCCTGGCAGGCGGATATCCATCAACACCACATCAGGCAGGAGATTTTCAACCATTTTTACGCCTTCCCCTGCCGTGCTGGCTTCACCGACCACTTCCATGTCTGGCTGGTCGTTGAGCAGGGTCATCAACCCCAAGCGGACGATGTCATGGTCGTCTACGATGAGAATACGGGTCTTGGTCATGAGGTTATTGATCCATCCAGGGCAGGGTGAGTTTTACGGTTGTGCCTTTGTCGTTTGCGAAAGTCAAATTGCCGTTCAGCAGGCGGGCGCGGTCGCGCATGTTACGCAACCCATAACCGGCCTTTTGTTCTGAGGAAAAACCAACCCCGTCATCCATGATGACAATGTGGAGTTGCCCGTCCAGGTCCCGCGCTTCGATCTTCACGTTCTTTGCTTGTGCGTGGCGGATAATATTTGCCATTGCTTCGTTCACGATTGCAAGGATGTGACCGGTGCGAATGGACGACAACCCCCTGTCTGCCGGGAGATCGACCTTCAGTGCAATATTCACCAGGGACGAATAATACGGATCGTTTGCAATCTGCCATAAAAGCGCAGGCAGGGATTCGACCGGGTTTGTCGAATCCGATTGAAGGTCAGAGAGGTTGCGGCGCAGGTCGGCGATGGCGTCGTTCAGGACGAGCACCGATTTTTCGAGGCGGGATCCGATTTCACTTTTCGGGTCTGCCAGTCTGGATGCGGATTCGACCAGCAATCCCGCAGTGTACACCTTTTGAATGGCGCCGTCATGCAGATCGCGCGCCAGCCGTTCGCGTTCGGCGGTAAGGATGTGACGCTGTTCCAGTTCTTCGATGCGGCGCGCAGTCTCCACATCGAAGATTTCCAGCGCCCGGATGAAGGTGACCACCAGGATCAGACCGGTCAGGGAGCGGAAAACCAGGGGCGGAATTCCGAAGAATTCTGTGAAGGTGACGCGGTTGAGGATGTTTCCGGGAAAGAATTCCACCGGTGGGGGGATCAGCCCGCTCAACAGGGCATAGATGCCTAGGGTGATCCCCGCCGCTTGCAGGGTCAGAACGATACGGGGGACATTCAATGGTTTGATGCGAAGCAGAGTGTGCCGACGCAACCCGTATGCCGCCAGCAGTCCACCGGGGAATCCGATGAAATAGCGGGCGAGGGCGTTCGCTGGGTATCTCCACAGGCGTTCGTCGGTTATCTCGGGAGGGATCATGCTGATCGTGAGAATGAGCCAGGCTGTAAAAAGAATTGCTGTGAACCGGTGATGCCAGGTTTGGCGTTTGTCCTGGCTGAGCAGCGCGAACCCAAACTCCATAAGGAAACTGTATGAACCTGCAAGCAAGAGCAGTTGCAGAAATTCCAGGATGCGCACAGTCTGCTGGTTCAAGTACTCAGCCTGAATCGGAATGAAGACTTCGCCCCATTCGTGCAAGCCATGCGTAATCCCAAACGCTGCCAGCCAGCGCAGGCTCCGCGCCAATTCGAGGCGTGAACTTTGCCGGGTATACAGGGTGATGGCAAAGCCGAGGATGAAAAAAACCAGCCCGTAAACAAAATAGATGATGGAGCGGTTGATGGCAAAAAACTCGGCAATTGAGATCATATTTTGATTCTATCCCACAACACGGGCGCCTGTGAATGTTTCTATCTCGACCCGTACACCCGACCTTTCCATGCAACCCCCTTGCGCGACACCACCTTCCACGCGGACGCCAGCATCATCGCGCCGAAGACCGCCGCGCCGAGGGGAGTGGTCAGCGCATACCAGCGCGGGATGTTCATCTTTGCGGCGACTCTGGCGCGTGTAGCGATGAGATATGCCCATAACGCCAGCGCCTCGCCGGTGACCGCGAGCGCCATCCATTCTCCGCCCTTGATGTACCAGACTACGCCCAGCAGCAGCCAGAGAGGGAGAAACAACGCAGCCATGATTGCCAGAAACGCGCCGAACACCCCCAGCCATAACAAGGCCGCCTGGTCTCGCAAACCGAGATAGATGTTCTTCGTCCAGCCTTCCCACATCTCCGGCAGGGAGGTGTACATGCGCGTCCGCGCTGCCTTCATCCCATCGGCGACGACGAGACGGTAGCCGTTCCATTTGACCTGTTGTGAGATGGCTTTGTCTTCGACGATGCTGTCTTTTACGCTGGCATGCCCGCCGATGGCGTCATAGACCGAACGCTTGATGAGAATGAATTGTCCGTTGGCGATGGCGTCTTTGCGCTTCGGGTTGTTGACTTTGCGCGGCGAGAACCCCACCGAGAGGGCGGTCATTACCAGCGGCATGACGGTCTTCTCCCAGAACGAGCCGAGGACCTGGAAGGTCATAATGGTGAACATGTCCGCCCCGGTTTCGAGGGCTTTGGCGTAACAGGAGGAAAGCGCGGACGGTGAAAGGAAGGTGTCTGCATCAATGAAACACAACCACTCGCCGCGCGCGGAGGCTGAGGCTTGGTGCAAGGCATGGGGTTTGCCAGCCCAGCCCTCGGGGAGGTCTGAGCCGCTGATTGGGCGCAGACGAGAGTCGCGGGAGGCGAGGTCGGTCAAAATGGAGAAGGTCGCGTCGGTCGAGCGGTCATCCAAAACAATGACTTCGATGTTCGGATAATCCTGCGCCAGTACGGATTCGACGCAGGCACGAATGTTGCGCTCTTCGTTGCGGGCGGGGATGCAAACGGAGATGAGCGACGCGTGCGATGGGGGGCGTGTCGGCTCGACGACGATATCGAGATGATACTGGTTGTGAAGCCAGTAAATGATGACAATGCCGCCGATGAACAGAATGGTTGATACGATGAAGTAGGGCATGTAAGAGTTGAAGATCAAAAGTCAAAGGTCATTTGCCCAACTTTTGACCTTTGACGTTAGATAACGCGCACTGTCGAGCCGCGTTCCCCTTTTTCGACCTCGATGCGGGTTGGGAAGGCGTCCTTGAGTTCGTCGAGGTGTGTGATGACGATGATGCGCGCAAAGTCGCCCCTGACCAGGTTGATGGCTTCGATGAGGCGCTGACGTCCCTGCGTGTCCTGCGAACCGAAACCCTCGTCAATGACGAGAGTCCGCAGGCGCGCACCTTTGCGTTGGGCAAGGATTTCCGAGAGCGCCAGGCGGATGGCAAAGTTGACTCGGAAGGCTTCGCCGCCCGAATACATTTCGTAATTGCGAATGCCCGCCGTATCGCTGATTTGAATGTCGAGCGTTTCCTTGAGGTCGTCGCGTTTTTTGTCCTTGTATTCGGTCTGTGTGACGAAGCGGATGGACATCTGCCCGTCGGATAATCTGTCGAGAATCTCGTTCGCCTTCGTTTCGATTTGCGGAAGCGCCTGCTCGATCAACAGCGCGGGGACGCCGTCCCTGCCGAAGGCGCGTTCGAGCGTTTTGTGGCGGGCGATCTGTTTTTGCAATTCCTCGCGTTCCTTCTCAAAGTCCGCTTTGCGGGCGCGTTGGGTTTTGAGAATGTCCACGCGCTGCTGCGCGCCTCCCAATTCCGCGCGCACCTTGTTCTCACTCTCACGCAGTCGGAACAATTCGCGCTCGGCTTCATCGAGATTCGGAGCCTGTGCTTCCGCCGTTTCGAGATTGCCCTTTGCGGATTGATATTCGGCTTCGAGATTTTCGATTTCAGATTTACGATTTACGATTTCAGAATTCAAACTGGCGATTTCACCATCAATTTGCTTTATCGCTTCCTTCGCGGATTTCAGATTGGCGTACTCTTCCTCGACGTTTCGCAGTTCGTTTTCCCTTGCGCGCGCTGCGTCGTGAGCGGATGCGTCGTAGCCGAGTTTAGCGAGTTCCTTGTCCAGTCTGGCGAGTTGCTTTTGTTCCTCTACCGCAAACTTTCCGCTTTCCAGCGTCTTCTCCACCTGCCTCAAGCGTTTTTTACCGGTTGATTCCCATTTCTGCGCCTCCGCTTGCAATTTCTCCATGCGCTCGGTGAGTCCCGAAACTTCGCCGGCGTATTTCACGCGTTCGTTTTCGGCGGAAGCCAGTTGCGTAACTTGCAACTCGTAACTTGCAACCTGCTTCGAGATGGATTTCGCCTCTTCCAGGTTGGCGCGATACTGGTCGCCTTTTCTCTTTCCTTCCGCTTCCAATTGCTTGAGCGTGGACTTGCGATGTTCCTCGCTCAAAGGCTGCCCGCACAACGGACATTCCGAACCTTCGGCGAATTTCAAACGGTCAATGCGCGCTTTCAATTCATCCATCTGCGCTTTGAGGTTTTCGTTCTCCGCCTTCAACTCCGCCTGTCTTTCACGCGCCTCGTTCCTTTTGCTCTCCAATTCAACGCGTTCCGCAACCCTGGCTTCCGCGTCCTTCAAAGCCTTTTCTGCTTCTCCAATGCCCGCTCTTAACTCACTGATCACTGATGACTGATTACTGATCTCCTCCTCTTCGACCAATAACCCCCGCCTCTCCTCCTCCAGCCGCGCCTTCTCCGCCGCGATCTTTTCGAGCAGCGGCGCGCGTTCCTTTTCATGCTCGCGGAACTGCGAGGCGGTCTTCTCCCAATTCTCCAATTCCCTGCGGACGTTTTGCCATTCCTTGTGCCTGGCTTCGATTTCCTTTGCGCGGTTCACGAGATCGGCGTAAGCGGCGCGGTCGGCTTGTTTGGCGGCGAGACGTGTCTCAAGTCCCGCGAGAGCCGTGCGCGCGTTCTCGAGCGATTTGGATAACGTGGAGGTCAGTTTGCGCTGTTCGTCCAGCAATGCCGCGTTCCGTCGGATGTTCGCCAGCACGGACTCCTGCGCTTCACGCGCCGCCGACAACTGATTCAGCGACATTTGCAGTTCCTCCAGCCGACGCCTCCTCGCCTCCTCCTCGGCGAGTTCCGCATTGATCTCCGCGACGCGTCCATCAATTTCACCCACCTCGCGTTCGATGGCTTTGCGTTTCTCGGCGGTGCGGTTCTTGTATTCCTCCCAAATTTCGAGACCGAGGATGTTGCTCAACACGTCCTTGCGTTTGCTGGCGTTCTGCTGTGTGAACTGGTCCGCCTTGCCCTGCAAAAAGAACGACGCGTTGACGAAGGTTTCATAATCGAGGCGAAGCGTCTGCTCGATGCGCGCCTGAGTCTCGCGCGTGGTCTTTTCCGTCAGCGGCTTCCATCCGTCCCCGCTCCGGATTTGGAACTCGAGAACGGTGCTTTTATTGCGCGGTAATGTACGCTGCACGCGATAGGTATTTCCCTCGTGTTCGAACGTGAGCGCAACCTCCGCGGCTTTGACATCCGCGTTCAGGTTGATGACCTCGCTGCTTTTGCCGCGCGCCTCCCCGAACAGACTCCACGTGATTGCATCCAGTAATGATGATTTTCCCGCGCCGTTATGACCCGAGATGCAAGCGAGGTCGAACGGACTGAAATCGAGTTCGACGGGATCGCGATAAGAAAGAAAGCCCGAAATGCGGAGACGAATGGGAATCATGGGACCGATGGTTCAATGGATTATAATCCACCATCATGTTTGAAACCTCGAACCCGATTGCGCGCCGCCGCCTCATCCTGCTTTCCATCGTCCTCGCAACAATTCCCTGCTATTGCATCGGGGGGATCGCCATTATGCTCGCGCCCAGCGCCTCCGCGACGACTCTGACCGCCTCTCCCACAGCGACGGAAACGCTTCAGATCCAGACCCCGAGCCCGGCTGTGATCACCGCGACTTCTTCCAACACGCCGACCATCACCCCCTCGATGACCGAAACCTACACCCCGACGCTGACTCCATCCGCGACCTCAACATGGACAGCCACCCTCACGCCGACAACCACGTTTACCCTTACGTCTTCGTTCACTCCGTCGCTTACCTTCACACCCACTGAAACCTTTACCCAGACCCCAAGCGTCACCCCGGTCACACCTTCCGTCACGCCCACACCGTCCATCACTCCATTCCCCAGCCCGTAAATGCCTGATATCCTTCCCTTCCTGAAATCCATTATCTCGGTATCCGGTTTATCGGGGCACGAAACGCCCGTTGCCAGACTCGTCGAAGAAAGATGGCGCGCTCTCGTGGATGAGACAAGCCTCAGCCGAGTCGGCTCGGTGCATGGACTCAAGAAAGGGTCAGGCAAATCGCCGCGTCCCTCCGTGATGATCGCCGCGCACATTGACGCCATCGGCATGATGGTCTCCAGCATCGAAGACGGCTTCTTACACATCACGAACGTCGGCGGCATTGACGTGCGCGTATTGCCCGGCGCGCAGGTGACTGTCCATGCGAGTAGTGGGGAGGAGTTGCCTGCGGTCATTGCGATGCCCCCCACAAAATTCCTGCCCGAATCCGAAGGAGATGGCGTTGTGGCGCTCAAATACCTGCTCGTGGATACGGGTTTAACCCCGCGCGAAGTGAAAAGGAAAGTACGCGTGGGCGACCTGGTCTCGTTTGCGAACGAACCGATGGAACTGGCAGGCGACGTGATCTCCGGTCATTCGCTGGATAACCGCGCTTCGGTCGCGGCGTTGACGGTCTGTTTGGAGGAATTGCAGGGGAAGGATCACGTTTGGGATGTGCGGGCAGTCGGGACGGTCCAGGAAGAGACGAATTATCTCGGCGCGTATACGTCCGCGTTCCAGTTGCGCCCCGATATCGCCATCGCTGTGGACGGCACATTTGCCAAAGGTCCTGGCGCGAACGGCTGGCAAACACATCCGATGGGGAAGGGCGTGGGTATTTGCATGGGACCGAACATGCACCCGTATTTGCACAAGAAACTTACGGAACTTGCGGACAAACTCGAAATTCCCTGGTTTTTGGATGTTGCCCCCAAACATTCCGGCACGGATGCCTACCCGATGCAAACGACGATGGAAGGAATTCCCACCGCGCTGATCGAATACCCGCTCCGTTACATGCACACGACGGTCGAGGCGGTTGCCGTGAAGGACCTTCAACGCGCCGGGCGTCTGCTCGCCGAGTTCATTGTTTCGCTCGATGCGGATTTTGTGAAAGAGATCGTTTGGGAATGATTTGGGATCGGGAGTCTGCTCCCGTGTACGCCAGCGATCTGGCTGAGTCCATAGAGAAAACTTATGCCACCATTTGGAAACCCGCAAATCAAACTGCTCGAAAAACTCTGCAACGCCATTGCCGTCTCCGGCGATGAGGGCGAGGTGCGTAAGATCGTTCTCGAGGAGGTCGAGCCGTACGCGGACGAGGTCAAGGTGGACGCGCTGGGCAATGTGCTGGCGACCAGGCGCGGGTCAGGGAAGAAGCGTGTCCGCGTCATGTTGGACGCGCATATAGACGAAGTCGGTTTCTTCATTGTTGGCGAAGACGGCGAGGGAATCTATCGCTTCGAAACCGTCGGCGGCATGGACGTTCGTTATCTGGTTGGCAAACAGGTTTTCGTCGGGAAGGATCGCGTTCCCGGAGTGATCGGCGGCAAGCCCGTCCATTTGATGGATGAGGACGAGATGAAACGCAAGGTGCCGCTGGAGTCCCTGCGAATTGACGTGGGTCTCGGCGGAAAAGTGAAAGTGGGCGACCGCGCAGGCTTTGCCGCGAAGTTCCGCCGCGCCGGACCTTCGATCATGGCGAAGTCCATTGACAACCGCATCGGCGTCGCGACGTTGATCGAGTTGCTGAAACGCGCGCCATCGAATATTGACCTGTGCGCGGCGTTTGCCGTGCAGGAGGAGATCGGCCTGCGCGGCGCGAAGGTGGCGGCGCAATACTTTCAGCCCGATATGGCGATCGCCATTGATGCGACGCCCGCGTACGACCTGCCCGTTCACGACGGGGATGAAAATACGGCATACAACACGAAACTCGGATCGGGTCCCGCGATCTACATTGCGGACGGTTCGACTCTTCACGACCCGCGTCTTGTCCGCTTACTAGGTGAAGTGGGCGACGCTGAAAACGTTCCCCATCAATTCCGCCAACCCGGCGGGGGCGGAACGGACTCGGGAGCGATTCAGCGTGCGCTGGGCGGCATCCCGACTGTTTCGGTTTCCGTCCCGCATCGTTATAATCATTCTCCGATCAGCGTCTCGCGCGTGGAGGATTGGAAGAACACGATCAATCTGCTTCACGCCGCGTTGAAGCGCATCACGCCATCGCTCCTTGCCAACCGTTAACCTCCTTCTTCTCTGTTTACCCGCCTACTTGCCCACTTTCCACTTTACAGGTGCCTTATGAATGGACTCATCACTCTCCTCGGCTCCGGTGAATATCTCCCCGTCATGGAGCCGGTTGACCGTCACTTGCTCGCCAGCCTGAACCTGAACGGACGCAAACCGCGCGTCGCCTGCCTGCCCACCGCCGCCGGGAAGGAGGGCGACAGAAGCGTCACTCGCTGGTCGAGCATGGGAATCGCGCACTTCGAAAAACTCGGCGCGGACGTGAACGCGCCGCGTATCATTGACCGTCAGTCCGCAGACGACCCGCAATGGGAATCGTTCCTCGAGAACGCGGACCTGATCTACTTTTCCGGCGGAAACCCCGGCTACCTGTACCAAACCATGAACGGAAGCCGCGCCTGGAACGCCGCGCTCCGTGCCTGGAAGCGCGGCGCGATCTACGCGGGTTGCTCGGCGGGCGCGATGATCCTTGCCAGACAAATGCCTCGTTTTCGCCTCGCGCAAACACAACCGGGGTTTGGCATCCTCCCGGTTGAATACGTCATGCCTCATTTCGATGCGATCCCCCTTGTCTTCAAGCCGCTCGTCGCTGCCCTGAAAGGCAAACTCAAAGCGGATGGGCGAATGCTTGGCATTGACGAAAACACCGCCCTCGTCGGAACGCTTGGCGGCGAATGGACGGTGATGGGAAAAAGCAAGGTTCACATTTTTACACGAGCAGGCGAACAAATCTATGAAATGGGACAAACCCTCACGCTCGATTGACTGCCAATCCGCCGAACCATCGAACTAATAAACTACCTCAATGAAAACACTTCTCAAACAACTTACTGAAACATTCGGGCCCTCCGGCTACGAAGGCGACGTCCGCAAACTGGTGCGCGCCGAAGTCGAACCTTTTGCCGACGAGCTCAAAGTGGACGCGCTCGGCAACCTCATCGTCCGCAAAAAGCCGCTCAAAGGAACGAAGGACGCGAAGAAGATCATGATCGCCGCGCACATGGACGAGATCGGACTCATGGTCAGCCACGTGGACGAAAACGGCTTCGTCCGCTTCTCGGCGATCGGCGGCGTTTTCAGGCGCTACGTCCCCGGCGGACGCGTCCGCTTTTTGAACGGAACGCAGGGCGTGATCGGGTACGACCGCCTCGATAACATCAACGAACTGCCCGCGCTCGATAAAGTTTATATTGATGTTGGTGCGGCGGGCAAAAAGGACTGTCCCGTAAAAATCGGCGACGTTGCCGCATTCGATCGTCCGTTTACCGAAATGGGAAACCGCCTCGTCGCCAAATCCATGGACGACCGCGTCGGCGTGCTGGTCGCCATCGAAACCTTGCGCTCTCTGACTCTTCCATACGCTCAGGGCGGCGCATCCACTCCACACGACCTTTACTTCGTCTTCACCACGCAGGAGGAGGTCGGCGTGCGCGGCGCGGCAACCTCCGCATACGGGGTTGATCCCGATCTTGGCATCGCGCTGGACGTGACGCCGGCCGGCGACACGCCGAAAGCCCTCAAAATGGAAATGGCGCTTGGCAAAGGTCCCTGCATTAAGATCCAGGATCCGGGCATGATCGCCGACCCGCGCGTTGTCCAATGGATGATCCGCACCGCGGAGAAAAACAAAATCCCCTATCAGCGCGAGGTATTGCTCATGGGCAGCACCGACGCGCGCGCCATCCAACTCGCGCGCGCCGGCGTCCCTGCGGGATGTCTCTCCATACCTGTCCGTTATGTCCACTCGCCCTCCGAAATGGTGGATTACTCCGACGTGCAGAATTCAGTCAAACTGTTGACCGCCCTCCTGCGCGCGCCGATCGGGCTGTGATGATGAAACGCGCTTTGCGGATCGCGCAACTCGCGCTGACCCTCCTGCTCGTTGGATGCTCGTCCCTCGCCCCGCTTCTTGCCACGCCGACACCTGCTCCTGTCCCTCGAGCCACCTCCACGCCTGAAGCGATTCCCACCCCCACCGCCGCGACGACTAATCAACCGCGCCTTCTGCGCGTCTGGCTTCCGCCGCGATTCGATCCCAATGCAGAGACGCCCGCCGCCGAACTGTTCAAGCGCCGCCTGCTCGAATTCGAGGGCGAATATCCGGGCATCCGTATCGAAGTCCGAATCAAATCGGAAGCGGACATCCTGAACGCGCTGTCCATTACCGACAACGCCGCGCCCGCCTCCATGCCGGACCTGATCGCGCTATCCCACACCGACATGCAAGCCGCGGTCTCTGCGGGCTTACTGCACTCCTTCGACGGCTTGACGACCCTTCCGCAGGACCCCGACTGGTATGCCTTTGCCCGCGACCTGGGAAAACTGCAAGACATCGAATACGGCATCCCGTTCGCAGGCGACGTCCTGCTCGCCGTATATCGCCCTGCCGTTTTCGAAGAACCTCCGTCCGCGTGGGAGGCGCTTATCGAATCGAACGTCCCCGTCGCCTTCCCCGCCGCCGACCCGAAGGCGCTCTTCTCCCTCTCCCTGTATCTTTCGGAGGGCGCGCAGACCGTGAAGAACCAGGGCGGGGTCGCGTTGGACGAAGAATCCCTCCTCCGATTGTTGTTCTTTCAGAAACAGGCGATTGATGCGGGCACGTTTCCCCGCTCCATCATGGATCATCAAACGGACGAACAATCCCTCCAGTTGTATCGAGCGGGCGGCGCGGACCTGGCGATTGTCTGGGCGTCCAGCGACCTCCCAGCCCCAGGCGGACGATACGCCCCGTTGCCGGGGTTGAACAACCTCCCATATTCCCTCGGCGATGGCTGGGTGTGGGCGTTGGCGGGTTCGGACCTGGAAAACCAGCCGTTGGCGGTGGAACTGGCTTCGTATCTCGTCGAAAGCAGTTACATGTCCGAGTGGACGCGCGCGGTTGGATATTTGCCCACACGCCCGCAGGCTCTGGCGGGATGGGACGACGAGGACTTGAAGAACTCGATTGGAGAGGCTTTGCGATCCGCCCACCCTGTCCCTTCTGAAGAGTCATTATCTGTGGTGGGACCGCTTTTGCAGGAGGCGTTGATCCGCCTCTATAATGGGGAACAGCCCGAAGCCGTGGCGCGAAGCGTGATCGAATCCGCAAAATAAAAGAGACGGTCGCCCGAAGCGACCGTCTCTTTTTCATAGCCACGCCCATAACATCCACGAGCCGATCATCGTAATACCGATCAAAAACCTCGCGCCGAACGCCCAGCCCCATCCGATCATGTACGCCTTCGTGGATTGCAAGGCTTCGTCGCGATCCTTCAACCTTCCCAGTTCCGCGAGGAACAATCCCAGCGGCGCGGCAATCAGACCGACCAGCGGCGTGAAGAAAACGCTGACGACGATCCCCGCCGCGAACGCGATCAAGATCGAACTCCAAGGGGTGTTATTTTCGCGTACCTTCTTTGCGATGATCAGGTTATCCACAATGTTGCCGCCGATCATCAGGAGGGTGGTGAAGACGAATGCAAACCATTCCCAGCCGGTCATGTTTCCCTGAATGGCTCGGACAATCGTATAAGGCAGTATTCCAAGAAACCACATGATCGTAAGCCCTGGGAAAACTGGCACGATCAAACTCACCAACCCAACGAGGAGAACGGCGAGAATTATGGTTTCAAATATGACTTGCGGTAAGAGTTGGAGCCATTCAGGCATATGATTTCCTTTTTAGACCTGCGAGGTCTTAAAACCTCACAGGTCTAAAGGTCTGTTGAATTATCCGATCACGTCCACGCCGCCCATCCACGGACGGAGCACTTCAGGCACGAGGATCGAGCCATCCGCCTGCTGATTGTTCTCCATGACGGCGATCAGCGTGCGGGGAAGTCCGAGACCCGATCCGTTCAACGTGTGGACGAAGCGCGCCTTGCCGCCGTCGGCGGGACGATATTTTATATTCGCACGCCGCGCCTGGAAGTCGCGCACGTTCGAAACCGATGAGACCTCCAACCACTCGTTGCATCCCGCCGCCCAGACTTCGATGTCGTAAGTGATGGCTGAGCCGAAGCCCAGGTCGCCCGTGCAAAGTTGTTTGACGCGGTAGGGAAGCCCCAGCGCGGCGCAGGTCTCTTCGGCGTCTTTCAACATCTTTTCGAGCATGGCGTCCGACTCTTCGGGTTTGGCGTAGATGTACATCTCGACCTTGTCGAACTGATGCCCGCGTTTGATGCCGCGCACATCGCGCCCCGCGCTCATCTTTTCGCGGCGGAAGCAGGGCGTGTACCCCGTGTAAAGTAGGGGCAATTGCGCCTCGTCGAGAATCTCGTCCATGTGCAAGCCTGTCAGCGGCACCTCGGCGGTAGGCACGAAATACAATTCCTCTTCGTGGTCTTTATACAGGTTGTCGGCAAACTTGGGCAATTGACCCGCGCCGTACACCGTATCGTATTTCACCATGAAGGGCAGGTATTTTTCTGTGTAGCCCTGTCCACCATTCGTGTGCAGGTCGAGCATGAAGGCGATCAAGGCGCGTTGCAAGCGCGCGCCGGGTCCGCTCAGGACGTAAAAGCGTGAGCCGGTGATCTTGGTGCCGCGTTCGAAGTCAATCACGCCGAGTGCGGGACCAAGATCCCAATGCGGTTTGGGTTCGAAGTCGAATTCGGGGAGTTCGCCAATCGTTTTGATGACGACGTTTTCCTCCTCGGATGCGCCTATCGGCGTGCGTTCATCCGGGACGTTGGGCAGGGAGGCGGTCAATGCGGTCAACTCCGCCTCGACGTCTGTCACCTGCTTATCGAGCGCGGCGATCCTGCCACCGACCTCGCGCATCCCGGAAATCTTCTTTTCGCGTTCCGCCGCGTCTTTCATCCTACCGATCTCTTTCGAGACGGCGTTGCGTTCCGCCTTCAATTTCTCCACTTCGGTGAGAAGGGCGCGGCGCTTTTCATCCAGTTTGAGGATGTCGTCCACAGGGGACGCGTCCATCTGGCGATTCCTGAGCGCCGTGCGGATGAGGTCGGGATTTTCGCGAATCAAATTCAGATCCAACATGATGCACCTCCGATGCAATTTGGAATCCATCAGCTTGCTGATGGTGTGGAGCAATCTCCACGATTCCATAGGAATAGAATACGCCCCCGGTCCGTTTGCAGGACGAGGGGGCGTCTCGTGGTGCCACCTGCTTTACCCCCACCGCTCCTTCGGAGCACCTCCCCCATTTTCTTTGAAAATGGGGGAGGCTGGGAGGGGTCTCTCAGCCTGCGCTGTAACGGGCGCTCGCGTCCCTCTTACGATATGACGCAAAATAAATTTTGCGCTACATCCCTGCGAGGGCGACCCGGTGAAGGGGATTTCGCTGTCTGCCCGGTTGCCTCGCATCGGCCGGCAACTTTCTGGACGGTTGAACAGGTACTTGTCTTCACGCTGTCTTATTGGGCGTGATTATACTCTCGCGGAAGGATGTGTCAAGTTTGGGTTTTTGGCGATTTGCCCACAATGCGCAGGAAGCGTTCTCTAACGCTGGCAGGAGGCAATGGAGAATACACCCTGCGCGTGGGATGCGGGTAATCACCAGTGGGTTTTGGAAGGATCATGGATCGGCGCGGTAAAAGCCCATTGGGCGGGATCAGGCGCCGGTTAGGTCCGAAGCGGGATTTTCCGTCCCGGTTAATGGGAGATTAAGTTGTGGTATATTTTGGTCAGGAGCAACGATTATGAACGAGCGTATCCTGATCATCGAAGACGACCAGCAGATCCTGAAACTGCTTCAACGCGGTCTGGCTTACGAAGGCTATACCGTGGACACCGCCACCGACGGACGCATGGGTTTGATCCTTGCCCGCGACCATACGCCCGATCTTGTGATCCTGGACTGGATGCTGCCCGGCATGGACGGATTGGAAGTCTGCCATCGCCTGCGCACGGGCGGCTCGATCCCCATTTTGATGTTGACCGCAAAGGACACCGTGCAGGACCGCATCCAGGGGCTGGACGCGGGCGCGGACGATTACATGATCAAGCCGTTCAATCTGGATGAGTTGCTGGCGCGCGTGCGGGCGTTGCTGCGGCGAACGCAACCCGAACGCATCCCGGTTTTGAAGTTTGCGGATTTATCGTTGGATACGGGTTCGAGACAAGCCTCGCGCGGCGACCGCGCCATTTCGCTGACCGCTAAGGAATATGAACTGCTCGAGTTGTTCCTGCGTCATCCGAAGCAGGTGTTGACGCGTGAAGTGATCTTCGACCGCGTGTGGGGATACGACTTCGGCGGCGAGAGCAACGTGCTCGAGGTGTACATCCGTTACCTGCGACAGAAACTGGAGAGCGATGGGGAGCCGCGCCTGATCCATACCGTGCGCGGTGTGGGCTATGTATTGCGCGAGAATCCGTAGCGCGTTGATCGCAATTCGCAATTCGCAATTCACAATTTGCAAATCGTCAATCGTCAATCGTAATGTCACTCACCCAGCGCCTGACACTTTTGTACTCCTTGCTACTGGGTGGCATCCTGCTCATCTTTGGCGCGGCGGTCTTTTCGCTTGTGAATACGGTGCTGCTCAGCCAGGTGGACGATAAACTTGCCGCCGCCGCGCAGGAGTTCATCGCCATATCGAATGTGACGGACTTGAAGGAGGTGAGGTTCAGCGCCTCCCCCGTCAACGTGGAAAGCGATGTTCAGGCGCAGGTATGGGGGTTGAATAACGAGTTGCAGGATGGGTTCGGTCCGTTGGGTAGAACTGCGTCCGCGTTCGACCCGGCCGGCACGCACGTGAGTCTTCCCCGTTTTCGTGAAGTCGAACACGACGAGCGATCGTTTCGTGTCCTGAGCGTCCCTCTGGGTTATGGCGGGAATCAGATTGCCGTGATGCAGGTTGCAACGCCGCTGGATTCGATCGTCTTCGCCCGCCGTTACTTGCTGTACGTGTTGTTTGTGATCTGGGTGTATGGCGTGATCGTCGTCGGGCTTGCCCTATGGTTCACGCTCGGACGGGCGCTCGAACCGCTCAAGGTCATTGTGGAAACCGCCGAACAGATCAACCGCGCCGACGACCTTTCCCGCCGCATCCCACTCCAGGGATACGAAGAGGACGAGATTGGAAGCTTGATCCAGACGTTCAACCGCACTCTCGAAAGGCTCGAGGCGCTTTTCACGTCACAGCAGCGATTCATTGCGGATGTCAGCCACGAACTGCGGACTCCACTGACGGTCATCAAAGGGAACGTGGATCTAATGCGCCGCATGAAGCAATTCGACGCCGAGTCACTGACCAGCATTGACCAGGAGGCGGGACGGCTTACCCGCCTGGTCGGCGGGCTGTTGATGCTGGCGCAGGCTGAATCCGGCAACCTCCCGTTGAATTTTCAACGCGTGGAACTGGATCTTCTGGTCACTGAAGTATTTCAGGAAATGCACGTTATTGCGGGCGGCAAAGTGCGCGTCCATCTCAGCGATATTGACCAGTTGCAGGTCAACGGAGACCGCGACCGTCTGAAGCAGGTGTTGATCAACCTGATCGCCAACGCCATTCAATATACCCCGGAAGGTGGGGACGTGTTCCTCAGCCTCGCGAAAGTGGGCGCTCAGGCTCGCATCATTTGCCGGGACACTGGTCCTGGAATCCCCGCCGAGGATCTGCCCAACATCTTCAACCGTTTCTATCGCGCCGAAAAATCCCGCACGCGCGGCAAATCCACGGGCTTTGGGCTTGGGCTTTCCATCACGAAATGGATCGTCGAACGTCACAACGGGCGCATCGAAGTGGATTCGAAGGTAGGTCAGGGGACGACCTTCGCCATCTGGCTGCCGTTACTCGATCTCTAACCTTCGGCTTGCCTGCCTGCATAAACCAGCCCCGTACTTTCGATACCATTCATCCAGTTTGGGGCTGAACGCTGCGCCGCTTCGCGCGTCCTCGTAGATGGGCGCGCCGTAATAGACGTATCTCAACGTTTGGGCGGACCACGTCCACTCGCCGCGCGCAATGACGCCGATGCCTCCGTTGTATCCCGCCAGCGCCAGGCGGACGTTCCCGCGTGAGGTGTTCAATGAGCGCGAGAGATAGTTCAACCCGCGCAGGGCGTTCGTGTTGGGGTCGTAAGGGTTCTCTCCGCTTTGAAAATGGAACGGCATGACCTGGAACAATCCCATGGCGCCCGCGCTGGATCTGGCGCGCGGATCTCCGCAGGATTCGATTTGCATGACGACCGCGACGAGGTTTGGGTCGAGGGAGGAGGCGTTTGCCCATCGCGCGATGTCATTCGCCCAGTGTTGAACTTCCCGCGTGAAGATGGGGGAAATGCCGTTCGAGGCCGCAGGGCTGTTTATCGGCGCGGCAGACATGGCTGAGGTCTGAACGGGCGTGTTGAACGAGAGCGCCGTCAACAGGCAGGCGATCAGCAGTATGGCAAACAGCGGCAGGGAATAAAGGGACAAACAGCCGCTTCCGTCCTGGGTTGCGGCTGTCTGCCGGAGGTCGTGGTTGGCAGTGCGAGCGCGGGGCATGGGTTGGGTCCTCAAATCAGATTTGGAAACCCGAGCTCGAATAGAGTTCGGAGTGAATGGATTTTATCGAAAAAAAACAAGAGCCTCACCGCGAAGAAGCGAAGTGCGCGAAGAAAACCGTAGGTGATCCGCAAAGGAAATACAAATTTGGAGTAACTGCTCAGGCAAGACCCTAAAGGTCTTTCTCGCAAAACAGACACTGAATTTGCAGAGACATCATGCTTGAAGCGTATTTTTGATGGCAAAGGAGACCTTTAGGGTCTGCGTATGCGAGAAGGGCTGAGTAGTTACAATTTGGATTGAAAAAGATTCAGATCTTGAATCTGGTTCTTAAAAATCCCGGCGTCCTTCGCGCCTTCGCGGTAAAAAAAGACCTTTTTGCAGTGGACGCATATGTCATTTCGACGAGCGAAGCGAGGAGAAATCTAGTCGTCGCAAGGCAGGGATTTCTCGAAATCACAATCCTTTAGGTTGTTTCCGATCATGTCCAATATGTGCGCGAAACGAAGGCGAAGCGCGGTTTGGAACAGATTGTCTTATCTGTGTGACGCGTTACGCCGCGGAAAATCAGGCGCCGTACGAGCGATCTCCTTCCGCTCCTCCGTTGAAGGACAGGTTATGGTAGGTTGGCTCCGGGCGCGTGAAAGAGGTTTGCTGGGCGGGCTTGGGCGCCGGGCGATACGTGTTCGTTTGCGCCTGGACGGGGCGATTGATGCTCGAAGCGGGCCGCAGGGGAGGCTGGCTGACCGGGCGATAGGCGTTCTGTTGCGCGGGACGCGGTGCATTGTTATAAGAACGGCGGTCGCCGGTTGTGAACAGGCGGTCTCCCGCGATGGAGAATGTGCCGATCAGCAAGATGCGGATGAGCAGGATCATCACCGCGACAAAGATCGGCACGACCTTGGTCATTGTGCTTGCGTTGACCACTGCATTGCCGCTCGCGCTGGTGTGATTGACGATGGCAACCGAGACACCCCACCAGGTAAGCACGGCGTTCATGGCGGCGGCAAGCAGCCACGCGCCGAAGAGATACCAAACCTCCACCGGCTCGTCGCTTCCCTGTTCGGGGGTGAAGATGCGGGCGATGCCTGCAAAGTCAATGCCGCAGAAGGCAATGGCAAGGATGGTCGCCCAGCGCACGCCGCCGAAGGAAAGTTCGCCGATGATGTCGGTCAGGGCAAAGCGCGTGGCGTTGAAATTGGAGATTTCGAACGCGAGCAGAGCGCCGATGATCATCATGCCCCACGCGGCGCCGCGATTCAGACGCCGCCCGCGCGCGATGTCGCGGAACAGGGCGGCAAGACCGTCCCCTGAATTTTTACGATAGACAGTCATCTCGACCTCCTTTATCGAATGGGTGGCTACCGAGGTCGAGTATAGAACAGATGTTCTAAATTGTCAAGGTTGGGATCGTTTCCCGAAATATTCCCTCATCGGCTTGAAGTAGAAATCCTCCCAGCCCTGGCGGTAGGACTCCGCCTGATCATTGGGCATATCCCTGTGGGTAAGCGTGACCTTCGTTCCGCCCTCGACTTCCTCGAGTAGAATCTCAAGGCGGGAATCCGGCGCGTCGCCCGGAAATTCAGTTGTCCGCCAGGCTTGAACGATGCGCCGATCCGGCGTCAGTTCGAGGGTCAAGCCGGAAATGTATCCATCCCATGCCGTGAATTTCCCGCCGACCCTGCCGTCCACTTTTGCCGCGCTGCCGGTCATCGCGGAGTGTCCCTCGTCGCTCAGCCAGGCTTTGTAAATGGCGGACGGTTTTGCGTTGAAGATCTCTGAAAGCGTAAATCCGTTGGGCATCAGGCGACCTTTCTGCGCTCGCTTTGCCGCAGGGCGCGGGCGATCTGCGCGGCGAGCCGGGCATTGTTCAGGAGCAGGGAAAGATTTGCCCGCATTGACCTGCCCTTCGTCAATTCGTTGAGGCGGTCGAGGAGGAAAGGGGTGACATCCTTGCCATGCTTGCCTTTCTCTTTCACTTCCTTGTTTGCCTGTTCGATCAACGGCTCGATCTCGGATTTTGGGATTGCATCCGCTTCGGGGACCGGATTCGCCACGAGGACCGCGCTCTGCAACCCCGCGTCCCAATGCGCTTTTGCGAAGTCAACGATATCCTGCGGGTTATCCAGTTTTTCCGTGACCTCGAGTCCGCTTTCGCGCGAGTAGAACGCGGGGAAATCCTCCGTGCCATAACCGATGACCGGCACGCTCATGGTCTCGAGGTATTCGAGTGTCGCGGGTAAATCCAATATCGCCTTTGCCCCCGCGCAGACGACGATCATGGGAATGGTCGCCAGTGCCTGCAAATCCGCCGAAATATCGAAGTGCGACTCGCGATGCACGCCGCCGATCCCGCCTGTGGCAAAGACTCTGATCTTCGCGTGTTTGCAGGCGAGCATCGTCCCGGCGACAGTTGTGCCGCCGCAGGCTTCGTTGGTGATGACCGCTGCAAAGTCGCGCGGACCGACCTTGTATGGGTCCTTTTCGTTGGCGAGCCGTTCGAGTTCGGCGTCGGTCAGCCCGATGTGCAGGTAACCGTCCAGAAAGCCGATCGTGGCGGGAGTCGCGCCTTCCTCTCGCACCGCGCGTTCCATATCCCGCGCCAGTTGCAGGTTCTGCGGACGCGGAAGTCCGTGTGTGAGGACGGTGGATTCGAGCGCGACGATGGGAAGATGAGTTTTATTTGCCCGTTTTACATCAGCAGAATAAACTATTTCTTCAATGAAAGTATTCATATTTTTTAGGGACCGTGACCAAAGGCTTTGATGATATTGTTTATTGCCTGTTGGATCCTTTCTGCAATCACTTTTTCTTCCGGGGTGGCTTTTGCCTTGGCGTCTATAAAATCCCTCGTCTCGATCAACTGCTGTTGATAGGATTTAAGTAAGGAGCGCATGGCTTTGTTATGCTCTATATAGTCCCTGGTCGCGATGTTGTAAGCGCCAATCGGAACATCCTGAATTAATGTTACCGTTTCCTGGATGGTTGTCTCTTCGATGAGTTTGGTTATGGCTTTATCGCTTCCCTTTTCAAGGTTTTCGCGGCTGATCTTCCATGCTTCGAGATGTTTCTCAGGCACGATATCAACGGGCGTCTTCCAGGTGCCGACGCCAATCCAATGGAGTTTTACGCCCTGGTCACGGGCTTTCCTGGTGAATTCTTCGGCAAATTGCGAGAAAAGACTTTTGATCTCGTAACGAGGCGTAA
>JABWAU010000129.1 GCA_013360875.1 Anaerolineales bacterium
CAAATGTTATAATCCCGCCGATGAACAAAACAAGCGTTGCATGGATGGGCGCGTCCTTCATTGTCCTGCTGTTGATCGGCGCGGCACTATTCGCAGAGAGAGCCGACGCCGCGCCGGAACTGCAGGGATTTGTCACCGCCACGCCGGGACCGGACGGACGCATTACGTATATCGTCGTGGAGGGGGACACTTGTTCGAGCGTCGCGCTCAATCACGGAATCACGGTCCAGCAGTTGCGCCAATTTAACACGCGACTGGACGAGAACTGCACCATCACCCCCGGTCAACAACTCATTGTCGGTCTTGCCGCCCCGGAAACTGCCCCATCTCCCGAAGCTTCTCTCACGCCGACGCCTTCCAACGTGACCCCCACCCCCTTTACCGGCACCACTGAAGTCTGTGTCCTCTTGTTCGATGACGTGAACGGCGACGCGCTCCGTCAGGAGACCGAATTCGGCATTGACGGCGGCGCAGTCAGCCTGACGAACCTGAACGGCTCCTACTCGCAGACCCAGAATACCACCTCCGCCATTGACCCGGACCTGGTCGAGCCGATCCGCACCTGTTTCCAAGACGTTCCGGCGGGACAATACAACATCAGCATGGCAATTCCCGACGGCTACAACCCGACCATGTCCCTGAGTTACACGCTGGAGGTCAAAGCCGGCGACCGCGCTTCTGTGGACTTCGGCGCGCAATCCAAAACGGCGACCCTTGGAGAACCGGTGGAGGAATCAACCGCCGGCGGGAGTCGTTCTCCCATGCTCGGCATCTTCGGTCTGCTTTTATTGCTTGGCGGGATCGGCTTGGGCTACCTCGCCTACCGTTCCAACCAGCCGAAAAACAAACTCAAGGGAAGCCCGTTGACCAAACGATAACCCGTCTCCCCGCTTTCCACTCTCACCCTTCATCCTTCATAATTCCTCCTTCCGATTACCCCATCGGATGCCTCATCCGCTGTCCCCCGATCAGATGCAAATGCAGGTGGAACACGGTCTGACCGCCATCAATGCCCGTGTTCGTGATGAGGCGATAGCCTTTCCTGTCAATCCCCTCCTCTTTGGCGAGTCGCGCCGCAGTCGTAAAGAGGTGACCGATCAACTGCTCGTCTTCAGCCTGCAGCGCGTTCACCGATTCGATGTGTTTGTTCGGCACGATCAGGATGTGCGTCGGCGCGGCCGGATGGATGTCGCGGAAGGCGGTCGCCTGTTCGTCGCGATAGACGATGGTTGCCGTGACATCGTTCGAAACGATCTTGCAGAAGATACAGGTATCGGTCATGGTGGATCTGATCCTTGAAAAGCGGGCAAAGAGGTGGGTTAGGTAAGCCTTGAGCATGGGTTCGTCGGCGCGCCGGAACGCAATTCTACCCCCGTATTTGAGCAAGGTTAGAAATATATTACCTTCACGCGTCGTCCCTGCAAATGGCGATATAATGAAACCGCAAAGGAAATAAGAATGAACGAAACAGCACTGACATGGATCATCTTCATCCTCGCCTTTGGCGGGATGGTGATTGTACACGAATTTGGTCACTTTATCGCCGCGCGTCTCGTAAAAGTTGAGGTCGAGGAGTTTGGCATCGGTTTCCCGACACCGGGCGCGATCACATTCTGGATCGGCAGGGGACACCTCATCCTACAAAACGGCAGGCGGATCGAGATCCCGCAGAACTTCAATCTGCCCATTCCCTGGAATAGCCTCGTGAATCGCGACGTAAAATTGACGGTGGACGAGGTCAACGAACGCTTCCTATTGCGTTCCATCGAAGCGGACACGGTCGAGGAAGACCGGCAGGGAACCTCTCCCAAACACATCCAGGCTGGAAACAAAACCGGCGCATTGGAAATGGCGGACAGGATCGCGCAAGCGCATCCCGGCACGCGCTTCACCTTCAACTGGCTCCCGCTTGGCGGATTCGTCCGCCCGAAGGGCGAGAATGACCCGAACGTGGAGGGCGGTCTTGCCGCCGCCGCGCCGTGGAAACGCCTCTTCGTGCTTTCCGCCGGTCCCGTTATGAATCTGGTCACGGCAGTGCTGGTCATCAGCGTCATCATCAACCAGCTGGGCGGGATCATCGTTTCGCCGCCGGTGGATTACACGGGACCTCGTGAGATCCTCATCACAGAAGTCGTACCGAACAGCCCCGCAGAACAGGCGGGCGTGATGATGGGGGACGTCCTGCTAAAAGGCGCCGGGCAGCCCCTGAACGGCGCGGGCGACCTCGAAGCCGTGGTCACGACGAACGTGAACAAACCCACCGCTTTTGTCGTGCTGCGGAATGGAAAGGAAATCGAACTGACCATCACCCCCCTGGTAAACGAACAGGCGGGAAGACCCATGATCGGCGTCGGCTATTGCGGCGGCTGCAAATTTCAACCCATCACCTCCATCGCTGAAAACCTGAAATACAGCGTGCAATTCACCGGGGCGCAGATCTACGGGCTGATTACCCTGCCCGTCCGATTGATACAGGGAGTCATCCCCCCCGAACAGGGACGCCTCGTGGGTTTGAAAGGCATCTTCGACATCATGTCACAGAGCGTCTCGAATGACGTGGAAGCCACCCAGTCGCAATCCGCCTCCTCTGCGCCTAATCCTTACAACGCCCCCGTACAAACGCTGTCCATGATTGCCATTCTGTCCATCAGCCTCGGCGTGTTGAATCTTTTCCCCTTCCCCGCGCTCGACGGCGGACGCATCCTCTTCGTCCTGCCCGAACTCATCTTCCGCCGCCGCGTACCTCACCAATTCGAGAATCTCGTCCACGGGCTTGGTATGACCCTGCTGATCGCTGTGATGATCTACATCAACGTGCGCGATTTCATTGACCCTGTGACGACCGCCTTCCCGTAACCCAGGGCGGGATTCATCCGCAACCCCATTGCCATAAGACTCAAATGAACGAACAAACCGCAACCTTTCAGATCGTGCTGGATTCCCTGCTCGCCCCGGGCCGGGAGTTCCCGCGCAAATACCTGCCTCATTTTTCGGATATCACGCCGCTCGAACTCAAAATCCTCATGGACGTATGGTCCCGCGTCAAACTGGACCGGAAACTGTCCCTGCTCGAGGGGCTTTTATCCCTGGCTCTAACCGATACCCTCGTCTCCTTCGACGACTTCGCCCGTTCCATCCTCGACGACCCGGATGCCCCCGTCCGCGCGCAAGCCATCCGCCTGCTCGACCGCGAAGCGTGCGACGATCCGAAACTCATCCCGGCTTATCTTCATTTATTGAAGAACGACCCGGACGTCAACGTGCGCGCGGAGGCGGCGAACGCGCTCAACCTGTTCGTGGACCTCGGCGAGCTGGAGGAGATCTCAAAGGAAGCCTATGGGGAGGTTCATGCCGCTTTGTTGGACTCAGCCCGAGGTGAGAATGAACCGAGAGTCCGCCGCCGCGCGTTGGAGTCGCTTGGGTATTCGTCCAGTCCCGACGTGATCGAGTTTATCGAGTCCGCCTTCGATGAGGAGAACATTGACTGGAAGGTCAGCGCGCTGACCGCCATGGGTCGTTCTGCAGACGACCGCTGGGAGGATCGCGTCCTGCGTTCCCTGCTCGATGAAAATGTCAGAATCCGCAAAGCCGCGGTGCAGAGCGCCGGGCTGCTGTGCTTGAAGTCCGCCCGCCTGCCGTTGTTGCGGATGCTCGAGAGCGAGGAGGACGGCGATGTGATGAGCGCGGCGATCTGGTCGCTTTCGCAGATCGGCGGCGAGGACGTGCAGACCTACCTGGAGGCTCTGCTCGACAGAACCGAGGACGACGATCTGATCGAATTTCTCGAGGACGCGCTCGATAACCTCGCCTTCACCGAAGACCTCGACCGTTTCGATCTGATGTCCTTCAATCCCGACGATCTCGAAGACCTGGAGGAGTGGGACGAGGACGATGACAAGTGAGTTTTGAATGGATGGCAAATTCGTAACGTGACCCTTCGGCAGGCTCAGGGCAGGCATTCATGCCGCTTGCGGCGGGCGACATAAATGTCGCGGTACGCATTTTGAATCTATGACAGAATCACGGAGACGGTATAATCTCCGTGATTTCATTTTGGCGGTCAACCGATGTCGTTTTCAACCCTCGTAAACACTTTCGCAAACAATATCCTTCCGATCATCCTGCTGGGAAGCGCGGGCTTCGCGCTCGGCAAGGTCCTCCACGTGGATGCGCGCGGTTTGGGACGCGTGGTCTTCTACGTGTTCAGCCCCACGCTGATCTTCGACCTGATGATCGAGAACCAACTCGAACTCAGCGAAGCCGCAGGGGTCATCGGGTTTACGATCGCCACCGTCCTGCTCGTGGGCTTGCTCACCTACGTCCTGGGAAAACTGCTGAAGGTGGAACGCGCCGCGTTGATTTCCGTTCTCATCACGACCATGTTCGCGAACACGGGCAACTACGGTCTGCCGCTCGTCCTGTTCGCGTTCGGGGACGATGCCCTGCGGTATGCCGCCATCTATTTTGTGACCACCACCCTGCTGTTCTATTCTTTGGGCGTGCTGCTTGCCTCGCTCGGACACATGAACTTCAGGGACGCCCTGCTGGGGCTGTTCAGGGTGCCGACGTTGTACGCGGTCATTCTCGCCCTGCTCGTCAACGCGTTGCATTTCGAACTTCCGCTTGCCCTCAACCGCGCGGTGGAACTTGCTTCCGGCGGGACGATCCCCGTGATGCTCGTCCTGCTGGGTTTGCAGATGACGCAAGTGGAGTTCTCGAAGAACCTGCGCGCCCTGCAACTGAGCGTCTCCATGAGGCTGCTCATCGCGCCCGTTCTGGGATTGTTGCTCGCTGGGTTGTTCGGTCTGGAGGGCGCTGCCCGCCAGGGCGCGATGACCCAGGCGGCAATGCCGAGC
The DNA here is from genome assembly GCA_013360875.1 of Anaerolineales bacterium. Taxonomy (GTDB): domain Bacteria; phylum Chloroflexota; class Anaerolineae; order Anaerolineales; family Villigracilaceae; genus Defluviilinea. The sequence goes on from JABWAU010000129.1 coordinate 4,857, forward strand.
ATGGTCAGCGCGACCGTGCTTGCGGCGGAATACCACCTGGACACCAGACTCATCGCAGCGATCGTCTTCGTCAGCACATTGATCAGCCCGTTCACACTGACGCCGCTGCTCGTCTTCCTGGGGAGATGAGATGAGACATTTTAGAAGCGTCATTCTGAGCGAGGCGAAGAATCTTTACTATGATGGCGGAGACCCTTCGCTGCACAAGACGCCGATCAGGGCTGCATTTTTCCTTACTGTAATCGTTATAACGATGCTTTTTGGAGCGCATCGAGCGACCGCCCGATCCGAAATCGAAATGGAACTCTCCGCCGCGTATCAATTCGGGGAACACGTCACGTTTACGGGGAGACTCGTTTCGCCGATCCAGATCCAAAAGGCGTCCATCTTCATCCACGATACGACGCAGGTCGTCACGCACGTCCAGCCCGTGACGTTCGATCAGAATGGGGTTTCCGTATTTCGGTTCGACACGCGGCGGAACGTATTGCGCCCGTTCACGACGATCCTTTGGCGATATGAATTGACCCTCCCCGACGGCAGCGTTCTACAAAGCGCCACCGCCTCCATCCGTTACGACGACGACCGCTTCGCCTGGCAAACGCTCGAAACGGACGCGCTCCGCGTTCACTGGTACAACAGCGACGGGGATTTCGGCGTCTCCGCGTTGAACGCCGCGCAAACCGGACTCCAAAACATTCGCGGGTTCTTTGCCCCGATCCTTTCGCCGCCTGTGGATGTTTTTATTTACGCGAACGAAAGCGACCTGCGCGGCGCGCTGTACGGTGCGGAGGCTTGGGTGGCGGGCCATGCCGATTCCGCCGCAGGCGTGATCACGGTCACGATCGAACCGGGCGCGGAGCAGGGCATACTCATGGAACAACGAATTCCTCACGAACTCATGCACGTCATGTTGCATCGCCGGGTCGGCGCGGGATACAGAAACCTCCCTGCGTGGCTGAGCGAGGGGATGGCCATGCTTGCGGAGGCGTACCCGAATCCAAATTACGCGATCCTCCTCCGGGACGCCGCCGCGCGCGATGCGTTGATCCCCATCCGTGACTTGTGCGATTCGTTCTCTCCGCGAATTGATTCGGCGTTTCTGGCTTACGCCGAATCCCGGTCCTTTACGGATTATTTGCGCGGCCTGTATGGCGCGGACGGATTGCTATCTCTCGCGAACGCCTATGCAAACGGTGTGACCTGCGAACGCGGCACGGAGCGCGCTTTTGGCGTCTCGCTTGCCAAACTGGAGCGCGATTGGCGCGTAGCCGCCCTGGGGCAAAGCGGGGTCGCATCCACGCTGGGGGATGTCGTTCCGTATTTGATCCTCTTGTGTCTGGTGGTGTTCTTCCCGCTCGTCGGTATTGTGAACGCCATGCGAAAGAAAGGAGATCGTCATGCCCCCGAAAGATATGCAGGCAGGAAATGAACCCGTCCGGGCGCACGTGTGGGTGAAGGGGCTCGTCCAGGGAGTGGGCTTCCGCGCCCACGTGGAATATTACGCCCGGCGGATCGGCGTCACCGGCTGGGTGAGGAACGTGGGCTACGATACGGTCGAGGCGGTGGCGGAAGGGGAGCGCGAAAAAGTGGAACGCTTCATCGAGACGATGAAGGAAGGTCCGCGCATGTCGCGGGTGGACGAGTCAAGGGTGGAGTGGGAGGAGGCGACGGGAGAGTTTGGGGAGTTTGGGGTGAGGAGGAGTGGGTGACTTCTGGTTGCGTGTTGCGTAGTGCATATTTTGTAGCGTGCAATGTGCAACACGCAACACGCTGCATTCCCCGCCTATTTGAAAATCCTCCGATACAGATCGGATTCCAACAACCCGTTCGGGTCGCAGCGTTTCTTGAGTTTCTTGAATTTTGCCACGACCTCGTCGCCGAGGAAAGCCCGCGTCGTTTCGGCGGAGGTCTCACTGTTCTTGGCGAAGTAGAACCGCCCGCCCCCCGAAAGCACGATGCGGTCGAACTCCTGCAATAATGCATGCAGCCGGGCGCGGTTCTTATCCGTCACCTTGAAATCCATGGCGAGTGAGAAGCCGTCCACGGCGTGGGTGAGCAGGAACTTGTCGGGGCGGTGGCGTTTGGTCACACCGAGATAGGAGGGCAAGCCGCGACGATGCGAGAGTTCCAGCATCTCTCGCCAGGCTTCCTCGGCGGTCTCCTTCGGCAGGAACGATTGATACTGGATCAACCCGCCGCGCCCGAACGAACGCTCCCAATCGGGAACGTAATCCAAAAGGAAATGATATTCGGCGTGAGACTGCCTGAAGGTGTGGTCGCGCAGCGCTGAAATGTACTTCCCCGTGTTGATCGCCCATACACCCAGGTTGTTCAAAAACGGATTCATCAAATAATGCAAGAGTTTTTTCGGCATCACCCCGAACAGGCGGTCGGGCAGGTGCTGATGGGAGAGTTTCATCGTTTCCTGCGCGTTCGGGTCCTCGCCTTCCTTCAGGTTGTTTGCCGCGTGGATCTGTCCGCGCCCGAGGCTTTTCCCCTTTGCGGTCGTATCGAGCCAGCCAACGATGTAATCGTGATCGGGCGCGTGTTCGAGCAGACTGTTCAACTGATGCTTGAGATTTTTTACGTGCCACGCGTCCACTGAGATCAGTCCCGAGTGGATGTGTTTCATCTTCATCGTAACGGTCGTGAAGACTCCCAGCATTCCCAGTCCGCTGATCATCGCGTGGAACAAATCCGCGTTCTTCTTCGGCGCGCAGGTGACCAATGCGCCGGTGGGCAACATCGCTGTAAATTCAAGGACGTGCTCGCCGATGGGACCGACCCGGTAATTATTCTTTCCGTGAATGTTCGCCGCGAGACAACCGCCCAGCGTGGTCTTCATCGTGCCTGAGACGACGGGGGGCCACCAGCCGTCCGGCTCGACGCGCTTCCATAATTGTTCGAGCGTGACGCCGGACTCGCATCGCACCACGCCCGAGGCTGGATCCCATTCGAGGATCTTGTTCATCCCCGTCATATCCAGCGTAATGCCGCCGCCGTTGAGCGACGCGTCGTTGTAACTGAGTCCCGTCCCGCGCGCGGTGACGGTGAGACCGAGTTTCTTTGCGAGTTGGAAGGCTTCGTGGATGTCTTCCGTTTTTGCGACCTGGATTCGATAGCAGGTTGACTTGAGCGAATGACCGAAATTATCGAGTTGGGTAAAGGTGGCGTTGAGATTAATAGGCATGGCAAAAGGGGTATCGAAGGATTTGAGAATTTTCCGGCTCTCGAATCCTCCGCGTTTTAGAATGTCAACCTTCTGAAGATGAACGAGGGCGTATGCTGGATCGCGAGCATGATCCAGCGCCAGATGGAAGCCGTGTAAACGACCTGTTTGCGTTTCTTCATGGCTTCCCAGATATCGTCTGCGGCTTTTTCAGGCGGTATGGCAAACGGGGTCGCGCCCTGCGCGGCTTTGAGCATTTCCGTCATCATAAATCCTGGCTTGACGGTAAGCACGTTCACGCCGTGACGGGTGAGGCGGTTCCGCAATGCTTCGAGATAGGTCGTCAGCCCGGCTTTGGACGTGTTGTAGCCAGGGTTGCCCACGCGCCCGCGATCACCCGCCACAGACGAAATGCCCACGATCTGCCCCGCTTTGGCGGATTGGAACATTTCGGCGACCGGCGTCAGCCATGCCATCGCGCCGATGAGGTTGACCTCGACCATTTTGCGGTCGTTCTCGAAGCTATATTTATCAATGCCGCCTGGCGGAAGATTGACGCCGGCCACGTACACGACCAGGTCGAGTCCCCCAAGTTCGGCGACGACCTGGCGGAGCAGGTATGGGACTTTGTGAAATTCGCTGACATCATGGGCGTACGCGCGGGCATATCCGCCGCTGGCGTTGATCTCATTGCCCAGCGATTCGAGTCTGTCCTTGCTGCGGCCAAGGAGGGCAAGAGCGTATCCTTCGCAGGAAAGTTTCCGCGCCAGTGCGGCGCCGAGTCCGGCGGACGCCCCGACGATGATCCCGCGTCGGCGTGGAATCAGCGGGGTTGCAGGAGCAGGCCTGTCCTGAGTCCGATCGAAGGGTTTGGGTGAATCCCCTGCGGGAAAGGTGTCTGACACGTAATCCTCCAGAAAAGAGCAGCCCCATTGTAACGCATCAAGCCTTGCAACGCGCATGTAATTCTGAAAAACGGATCGGGTTGCTATAATGGTCGGTGAACGAGACATGTATGAAGGAACAGACGCTCAAAATCCTTGCGGAAGCCCGCCGCGCGCTCGATGAGAGGGATATCCCGCCCGCCGAGAAGGATGCGCTCATCAAATTGATTGACGTACTTGCCGCTTCGCTCCAGGAATATTCCCAGGATGCTTCGGAAACAGCCAGTCTCGCGCATTTGTTGATTGACAATCATGCGTTGCTTGCCATGCTCAGGCAGCAGGCGGAGGAATTGAACGCGCTCAAGAAATTGAGCGTAAACCTCACCTCCAGCCTCGACCTGCCGGATGTGCTGGACGCGATCGTGTCCGAGGCGATGCAGTTGATCCCGAACGCGAACGACGTGAACATCTTTCTGTATTCGAATGGGAAACTATCCTTCGGCGCGGCTTTGGATGCCAAAGGCAACCGGAACACCGCCTGGACGACGCCGCGCCCGAACGGATTGACCTACACGGTGGCGCGCACCGGTGCGACGATCATCGTGGAGGACATGCGGGAACATCCTCTTTTTGCGAATGCGCCTTCGGAGTGGACAGGTTCGATCATCGGGATTCCGCTCAAGTTCGGCGATGAGGTGGTCGGCGTGATGAACATGGCGCGTGTGATCGTCGGCGGTTTCCTCCCTTCCGAATTGCGCCTGCTCGAGCTACTTTCGGATCAGGCCGCGATCGCCATTTCGAACGCCAACCTGCACCAGATCATCAGCCGGCAGGCGTACAGCGATACGTTGACCGGGCTGCCCAACCGCCGCGCGCTGGATGAAAGGCTGGAGGCGGAGATCCAATCCGCGCGGCGTCACAACTATTCCTTCGCGGTGGTGATGATGGACCTGGACGGGTTCAAGGAGATCAACGATACGTACGGTCACTCCACCGGCGACGACATCCTGCGCCTGATCTTCAATCAGATGGCGCGCGGCGTCCGCAACACGGACTTCCTGGCGCGCTACGGCGGCGACGAGTTGACCTTGATCCTGACGCAATCGGATATCTCCTCCGCGCGGGTCGTAACCGAGAAGATCCTCAAGGGCATGAGGAAGATCAAATTCACCCTGCCCGACGGAAAAAAACTCAGCCTCGGCGTCTCCGGCGGAATCGCCATCTATCCCGTCCACGCCCGAAGCGGACCGGACCTCCTGCGTGCCGCGGACGCAGCCCTTTATCAAGCCAAGAAGCACAACCGCGGCACATTTCAGATCGCGCGCGGCCTCACGGGTCCCATCTCTGCGTACAATCTTGGGAGTGAATAGCCTCCGATTTGACAGGCGGGGGTTATAATCGTCGAACAAAATCAGACCCTAAAGGTTTTCAAAACCTTTAGGGTCTCATTTTTTTCTGGTGTATAATGCCCGTGCTTTTCGGCAAAACAAATCCCCTTGAGGGAGAATAATGAAACTTCACGAATACCAATCCAAGAATATTTTTTCAAAGTTCGGCATCCCAATTCCCAAGGGACGCGTGGCGGCTACCGCTCAGGAAGCGAAACAGATCGCAGAAGAGCTCGGTGGTCGCGTAGTTATTAAAGCTCAGGTGCTGGTGGGCGGACGCGGCAAGGCTGGAGGCGTGAAGCTTGCCAAGGATTCCGCTGAAGCGGAACAACTTGCCACCCAGATCCTCGGCATGGATATCAAAGGACTGCCCGTCCGAAAAGTCCTCGTGGATGAAGCTTCGGCAATCGACCAGGAGATCTATTTTGCGATCACAGACGACCGGGCGGCAAAAAAGCCGGTCCTGATCGCGTCGGCGGCGGGCGGCATCGATATCGAAGAAGTCGCGGTCAAGACTCCGGAGAAGATCATCAAGGTGCATATCGATCCGCTTTTGGGGCTGCGCGAATACCAGGCGCGCGACGTGGCGGTCGCAATCGATCTGCCGCGCGATTACTGGAAGGATTTCACGAAGATCGCGATGGGACTCTGGCAGGTCTATCAGAACACGGATGCATCATTGGCGGAGATTAATCCGCTGGTCATCACGAAAGATAAGAAAATGATCGCGCTCGACGGCAAGATGATGATCGACGATAACGCGCTCTTCCGCCAGCCGGAACT
>JABWAU010000019.1 GCA_013360875.1 Anaerolineales bacterium
ATTAAATCCAGCAAAAGAAGAGCCCAGCTTCGTACTGCAAAGTTCACTTTGCAACAGGCGCGCTCTGGCAGGGAAACCGTCCTTTACAATCTGAACATTGCTGTACTTTATTGCGCGATTAATTTGGAAAAGTACAATATGTCGCACCCCGGAGAAACCATGCGAGACCTGCGAAAATACGCAAAACAAACCGGCGTCCGCCTTGCGCTGGGCGCGTTCATCCTCTTATTCGTTGTCGGAGTGGGATTGATCTGGCTCATCTACGGCGGCCAAGCCGCAGGCATGGGACTCACCTGCCTGCTCGCCGCCCTCTTCCCGATCATCATCATCCTCTCCGTCTTCGTCGCCATTGATTGGATCCTCAGCCGTGCCAGACCCAAATAACGCCTCCCTCATTCAATTCAACGGTTGGACCCTGCGCGTCCGCGAAACCGCCGCTCGACCCTCCCGGCTCCTGCTCCTCCTCCACGGCTACACCGGCGACGAAAACTCCATGTGGGTCTTCGCGCAGAACCTGCCGAAACACTACTGGATGATCGCCCCGCGCGCCCCCCACCCGTCGGGGGCGGAGGGCTACTCCTGGCGCCCGGTTCCCTCCTTTAACCTGGGCATGCCCAGCCTCGATCAACTTTTACCCGCGGCTGAGGCGTTGATCCGCCTCGTGGACGAGTATCGAGCCTCGGCTAAGATGGAGGCGATGGACTTCGACGTGATGGGGTTCAGCCAGGGCGCGGCGATGTCCAACGTCCTGGCGTTCCTATATCCCGAAAGAATTCGCAAGATCGGCATCCTTGCCGGCTTTCTCCCCGGCGGTCTGGAGAAATACGCCCACCGACGCCCACTCGAAGGCAAGACCGTTTTCATCGCGCACGGCGCGAAGGACGAGATGGTGCCGATTGACCGCGTCCATTCCTCCATGGAGATACTGGAACGGGCGGGCGCAAAGATCGTCTATTGCGAAGACGACGTGGGACACAAAATCAGCCTGGAATGTCTGCGCGCCCTGCGCTCGTACCTCGAAGATTAGGATTTTCTTAACGTCGGTTGACGCGGGTATAAATCAAGATTATCCTCCCGTCATGTACCGCGAAATTCATTTCGCAGCCACTGAGAGAACGAATGACAAGACGCCTTTCCCGCCGCGAATTTCTAAAACTCTCCAGCCTCGGACTCGCCGGACTGGGCGCATTAGCGTTCGACCGCTTCAAGTCCTTCGACTTCGACGCGCTCTCCGCCCCGAAGCGGCTGCCGCAATTCCCGAACAGCCCCATCATCGGGCGCACCGTTGACCCCGGCATAGACCTGCGCAGCGCGCCCACCAACGACCCCAACCTCAACACCTCCATTGCCAAACTCCCCGCGGACACCCTGCTGGAATGGAACCGCGAAGTAGTCGGCAACGTGGTCGGCGGCTTGAACAACCAGCGTTACGTCGAAACCCCGCAGGGATACGTGTATGGCTCCGTACTCCAGCCCACGCGCAACCTGCCCAACACGCCCGTCACCGAAATCCCCGCCGGTCAACCCGGCTTCTGGGCGGAAGTGACCGTCCCATACGTGGACCTTGCCCACGAAGGCGCGGTCGCCTCGCCGTGGTTGCAGGATCACATTGCCTACAACTTTCCGCCGCGCCTGTATTACGGTCAAGTAGTGTGGATTGACCGCATCCGCACCAGCAACGGTTTTATCGAATATCGTTGGAACGAAGACGCGCCTCACGGCTACGGCTACGGCGCGTACGGCGAATTCTTCTGGGGGGATGGCGCCGCCTTCAAAATCCTCACCGACGCGGATATCGCGCCCATCAGCCCCGATGTGGACCCGAACGACAAACGCATAGACGTTGACCTCGATTTCCAAACCCTCTCGTGTTACGAGGGAAATACCGAAGTGTACTTCTGCCGCATCTCCAGCGGTCAAAAAGGGATTCTCGACCCTCTCACCGGGGAGGTCAATAACAAACTTGCCACGCCGGTCGGAAATTTGCTGACCCATTGGAAGATTGTCTCACTGAACATGACCGCCGGCACATTCGGGGCTGGTTATTCCACCCCGGCCGTTCCCTGGACTACGATGATCAGCGGCGAAGGCATTGCCATCCACGGCGCGTTCTGGCACAATGCCTTTGGCGAAAAACGCTCGCACGGCTGCATCAACCTCACGCCGGAAGACGCCAAATGGATCTTTCGCTGGACGACCCCCTACGTATCCCTCGCACAAAACGAATTGCGCGTCTCGCTCCCCGACCATGGCACCATCGTGGTCACGAAGGAGATCACGTTATAAATTACATTTCCCGCGTAACCGACGTTCTCCCCTGGCGCCGCCCGCTACTATAATCCCCGGAACGGGAGGGCAGGTGTAACGTCCCTCTTCTTCGCAAACCATCAACAGGAGTTTCATGGACATCGCAAACGTCACTGTCGGACTTTCGTTTTTAGCGGGGCTGGCTTCCTTCCTCTCGCCCTGCGTCTTTTCCCTCGTACCTGCCTACGTCGGTTATTTGGGCGGGCGCGCTGCGGGCGGCGAAACCGCCGGGAACAACCGCTTCATCACCTTCACGCACGGGCTGGCGTTCGTGCTGGGATTCAGCGTGGTCTTTGTCACCCTGGGCGTCGCCACCGCCTCGTTGGGCCGCCTGCTCTTCGACCTGCGCGAGATCCTCGAAAAGGTCGGCGGGGTGATCGTCATCATCTTCGGCTTGCACATGATCGGCGTCTTTCGCATCCCGTTCCTCGAATACGACACGCGCGTACAAAAAGTCCCCGACCGCAAATGGGGATACCTCTCCTCCGCGCTGATGGGCGTCTTCTTCTCGGCGGGATGGGCGCCCTGCGTCGGACCCGTCCTCGGCGCCATCCTGACCCTCGCCCTGAACGGAGGCTCCGTCTCGACCGGCGTCACGCTTCTCTCCGCCTATTCGGCTGGACTCGCCATCCCGTTCCTCGTCGCCGCTTTGGGCGTGGGCTGGGTTACGCTTACCCTTCGAAAGTACGGAAAACTCATGCGCTACGTCGAGATCGTCATGGGCGTGGTGCTGGTCGCAGTGGGCTTCCTGCTCTTCTCCGGCATCTTCGCCCGCATCGCCGCGGCCGGACAATTCTTCTGGATTGACTTCGGGATATAAGAAACCGGCGGCAGCCGCTTCCAAAAAGAAACTGTCGCCTCTGAATGATCAAATGCTTACCGTTACCCTTTACGCCAGAAAAGACTGTCATCTTTGCGAACAGGCAAAAGCCGACCTGGAATCGTTGAAGGATAAATATCCCCACCGGCTGGTGGAGATTGACATCGAATCCGATCCTGCCCTCCTCAAGGCTTACCTGGTCGAAATACCCGTCCTCGAGATCGGTCCTTACGTTCTCAAAGCCCCCTTTGACAAACAAAAACTGACCATGACCCTCGGCGCGGCAAGCGACCGGCGCGGTCAACTCGATCAACTCGGACGCGAAGATCATCACGACCGCCTGGCGCGCGGCGGAAGGATCAGCGGCGCCGACCGCGTCATGTTTTGGATCTCGAAACATTACCTCGCCCTCCTGAATTTTGCCATGTTGCTTTACTTCGGTCTGCCCATCCTCGCGCCGGTGTTGATGAACGCCGGCGCGACCGGGCCCGCGAAGATGATCTACACCGTCTATAAACCGCTTTGTCATCAATTCGGATTTCGATCGTTCTTCCTGTTTGGCGAACAGGCGTTTTATCCGTTGAGCGAGGCGGGCATCCGCGGCGCGATCACTTTCGAGGAAGCGACCGGCATCTCCGGGCTGGAGAATCCCGCCAATTACTCCCGCGTGGAGGCGCGGAACTTCCTGGGGAACGAAACCCTGGGCTACAAGATGGCGCTCTGCGAAAGGGACATGGCGATCTATACCTCCATCTTTTTGTTCGGCGTCCTCTATGCCCTGTCCGGACGGCGCGTGAAATCCCTGCACTGGATGTTATGGATCGTGATCGGCTTGGGACCCATCGGGCTGGATGGATTCTCACAGCTGTTCAGCCAGATGGAATGGTCGTGGCTGGCGCGGGTTCTTCCCTATCGGGAAAGCACTCCGCTTCTGCGCGTGCTGACCGGCGGACTGTTCGGTTTTGCCACCGCCTGGTTTGCCTATCCTTCCATCGAAGAATCCATGTCCGAGACGCGGCAGTTCTTCGTCAAAAAATTCGCCTCGCTCCAGGCGTAACGCAAGACCCGCCCTGACTGCCGAAGCAGTACTGCAAGATTTATCTTGCCTCTGCGCGGCGCCGCAAGGTTTTGTGCTTTTCCAAATGAATCGCGCACAATAACGTACAGTAATCTTCAGATTGTAAAAGACGGCTTCCCTGTCAAAGCGCGCCTGTTGCAAAGTGAACTTTGCAATACGAAGCCGGGCTCCTCTTTTCCTGGTTAACCTGTATTATCTTGCCATTACGGCGCTCACAACCTACGAACATCAGATAATAATCCTCCATGCCATTTACCCAACACAACGGACTTCGCTACTTTCAATTCGATTCTCTGCACGTGCGCCACGCCGTCTTCACGCGTCACGGCGGAGTCAGCCCGGAGCCGTGGGCTTCCCTCAACGTGGGCGGGACGGTGGGCGACGTGATCGAACGCGTCCGCAGCAACCGCCTGCTCTCCTTCGAGGCGCTGGGATGCGACCCCAGGTCAATCTTCGACGTGTGGCAGGTTCACAGCGCGGACGTTATCTGCGCGGACGCGCCGCGCAATTTCGACGAACCGTACCAAAAAGCCGACATCATCCTGACCGACGACCCCGACGTGACCCTGTTCATGCGCTTTGCCGATTGCGTTCCCATCCTTGTGCATGACCCGGTCAAGAGCGTCGTCGGCATCGCGCACGCAGGCTGGATGGGAACGCTCCGCGACGTGGCGGGCGCGATGCTCGACGCAATGCGCGCAAGATACGGCTCCCATCCAAAGGACGTGATCGCCTGCATCGGTCCCTCCATCGGCCCCGATCATTACGAAGTGGGGGAGGACGTCGTCGCGCGGGTCGGGCAGACGTTCGGAAACGATTCCAGTTTGATGCTCCCTCGACAGGACGGGAGGGTCCACTTCGACTTGTGGAAGGCGAATCAATACCTTCTCGAACGCGCGGGCGTGAACCGAATCGAACTTGCCGCCATTTGCACCGCCTGTCACACCGACGATTGGTTCTCGCACCGCGCCGAAAAGGGAAAGACGGGCCGCTTCGGCGCGTTGATCTCGTTATTATCGCGCTGAGCGGAGCCGACGGTCAAGTAGCGGAGCCTCGCGCCGCGTATCGAGACCAGGAGGAGACGAAGCGTGGGCGGAACCGCCGGTTGGGTGGCGGCGCCTTTGGGTGCGACTTGAAAGTCGCGTTACGATTTCACGTTCATACCCATTCGAAAAATTCGAGGCGGTTATAATACCCTCATGCCCGATATGGTTTCATCCATACGCGAAAAATATCAATTCACCCTCGACCAAATCGCCTCCGCCGCGCGCAAAAGCGGACGCGCTCCAGAAGGCATCCGGCTCGTCGTCGTCACCAAGTCGCAACCTTTGGAAATCGTCCAAGCCGCCATCGAAGCCGGTGTCCGCATCCTGGGGGAAAATTATCCCGAGGAAGGTGTCACGAAAATTCAATCCTTGCCTCCTCAAAGTGGGGTAGAATGGCACATGATCGGTCACGTGCAAAGCCGCAAGGCGCGTCTCGTGGCTGAACATTTCGAACTTTTACACTCGCTCGATAGCCTGAAACTTGCCCGTCGCCTCGACCGCTTTGCCGCGGAACGAAACCGCGCGCTTCCCGTCCTGCTGGAATTCAACGTGGGCGGCGAGGAAAGCAAAGCAGGGTGGGACGCCTCGAACGACTCGCGTTGGGATGCGTTCCTCCCTGAAGTCGAATCCATTTTGAAATTGCCCAGCCTGCGCGTGCGCGGCTTGATGACCATGCCCCCGCTGGGAACCGACCCCGAAGACTCGCGCCGCTTCTTTCTGCGCCTTAGGCTGTTACGCGACCGTCTGGCTTCGACCTTCCCCCAGGCGGATTGGCGCGAACTTTCGATGGGTACCAGCGCGGATTACACGGTGGCGGTGGAGGAGGGCGCAACCCTCGTCAGGGTGGGAACGGCTATCGTCGGCGCGCGCAGATTAAAGTCGGAGGTAGAAGCGTTGTGATTTTCCTTGCGCAACTCATCAGCATGTTCGCCAATATCTACGTGTGGATCGTGATCGCGTCCATCCTCCTGTCCTATTTCATGGATCCGTATCATCCTGTGCGGCAGGGTGTTGATAATCTTGTGAGACCCTTGCTCGATCCCATCCGCAGGGTGGTGCCGCCTGTGGGAATGATAGATTTCAGTCCCCTCGTTTTGATCATCCTGATCCAGGTCGTAGCCAATCTGCTCGTCCGTTTCCTGTACGCCATTTCCTGAGGTGAACAATGACCGACCGAAAATTCAAACTCCACAATGGACAAAGAGGTTCCGCCCTTGCCGTCCGCGTGACGCCGCGCGCCAGCCGCAATGAGATCGTCGAAATCCTCGACGATGGAACGATCAAGGTGCGCCTTTCCGCTCCGCCGGTGGATAACGAGGCGAACAACGCCCTGATCGAATTCCTTTCCGACATCCTCGGCGTGCCGAAATCCAAACTGGACATCGTCGCCGGGAACACCGGGCGCGATAAACTCATCTCGATCCTCGACATGGACGTGGACACCGTCCACCAGCGCATCCTCGCGCACCTCGGGTAACCCTGGGCTAAAATTTTCATTCCCGGTTCCGCGAACCGGGATTTTTTTTGCCTCTTGTGCGGAATACCCGCGTGTGTAATAATCCCGCCAATTTATACCGGCTCATTGGAGTTTGGTGGGGTAAAGCGCATGTTTGGACGCGGATGGAGCGGGGCAGACGGAAGGATTCCGGATTGTCCGTGTGATCCATGTCCCCAAAAGGTTTATGCCGAACTCAAGTGAGATATTCTATCTTCGGGAGCAACCATGACTCACATTGTTGACCAGGTCTCATTCGGGGCTATCGTCCAGGTGCGCGACCGTTTGCTGGAACAGCAGGCGCGCGGACGCAAGGTCCTCAGACTTGAATCGGGGGACCCGTCCTTCGATATTCCGGTTCACGTTCGCGAGGCAATGGAAAAGGCTTTACGCGACGGTTTCACTCATTACACCGCCTCGACGGGGATTCCCGTCCTTCGCAAAGCCATTTATCAAAAGGTGACAGCGGAGAATAAACTGATCGTCCCGAACGAAGATTACGTCGTTGTGACGAACGGCGCCATGCACGGGTTGTACATCTTGTTCCGCGCCCTGCTGGACTCGGGCGACGAAGTCATCCTGCCGGACCCGATGTGGACCGAAATCGCGGAAAACATTCGTCTTGGCGGCGGGAAGCCCGTGCCGGTGAGACTGCGCGAGGAGAACGGCTATCAATACGACCCCCAAGAGATCGAAGCCGCGGTCACGCCGCGCACGCGGGCGGTCTTCGTCAATACGCCTCAAAACCCAATTGGCGTGGTCGCCTCCCGCGCCACCCTGCAAGCCATCGCGGAGGTCGCGGAAAAACATAACCTGCTCCTCGTCAGCGATGAGGCATACGAACACGTTTTGTACGATGGGGCGGAACATGTCAGTCTCGGCTCCCTGCCCGGCGCGCAGAATCGCACGATCAGCGTGTATTCCATGTCGAAGACCTACGCCATGAGCGGATTGCGTCTCGGCTATCTCGCGATCAACGACCCGCTCCTTTTGGAGCGAATCAAGAAACTGGTGCGCTGCACGATCAACGGGGTGAACTCGGTGACGCAATACGGCGCGGCGGCGGCTTTGACCGGCCCGCAGGAGGCGACGAGATCCATGGCGCGGGAATACCAGAAACGGCGCGACATTCTTTTCGACGCGCTCGAGGAGACGCCGTATCTGAAGGCGTTCAAACCGGGCGGCGCGTTCTATCTTTGGGCGCGCATCCTCCCCGAATGGCCCGGTTACGACGGCAAACGAGACGACTGGTCCATGACGAATTACCTGATAGACGCTGTGGGGATCGGTTCCTCGCCCGGTTCCGCCTTTGGACCTGCGGGCGGGGGTCACATCCGATTTGCCTTTTCCTGTTCGACGGCTCAGGTGGAGGAGGCAGCAAACCTGTTGCCCGACGCGCTTGCGAAGGCTGGGAGATAAAAACAGCGCGGGGTGCCCGCCCCCAGCCCGCGCCGAAAGTCAACCCGCATTGCCTCAATTCGAGCGGCTGTAGATGTTCCGATACGCGCTGTAGATTTCGTAGATGTATCGGATGTAATCGCGCGTTTCCTGAAAGCGGATGATTTCCAGCAGAAGGTCGGGGTCGTCGCCCGCAAGTTCCTTCCAGATCAGCGCGTTGCCGGGGCCCGCGTTGTATGCCGCCAGGCTTCCGTAGATGCTTCCCCTGAGCAGGTCACGGTTCTTGTCCAGGTAATATGTCCCAAAGCGGATGCTGACGTTCGGACGATACAGGTCGTCTTCGGTGTAAAGGGGGGGCCAGTTCAATTCGCCGGCGATCTGCTCGCCGGTGGATGGGATGATCTGCATCAGCCCGCGCGCCCCGGCCGTGGAACGGACGAATCCCTCGAACAGGCTCTCCTGCCGGATGACGCTGAACATGAACAGTGGATCGAGTCCGTAGCGTTCCTCTTCGGGCAGGATCAGTTCGCGGTAATACAAGCCATAGCGAACGTGGTTGAAATAGGCGGGCGCGGTCAGCGAGGCGGATTGACTCTCCAGCCCGGCCAGGGTCAACACCTGCCGCGCGGCAAAGATGGCGGGACGATACAAGCCGATGTCCAGCAGATGATTGGCAAGGCGGAAACTGTCTTCGGGGTTGAGTTGAACGGATTCGCGCAACGCCTCGAACTCACGCCGCGCTTCGTCGTACATGCCCAGTTCCCACAATTCGGCGCCGCGGATAAAGCGGGCGTCCTGGGCGAGCGCTCCGGGACCTGAAAATTCCGTTCCCGCCGGAAGTTCGAACGTGAGCCGCATCCATATCTCCGCGTCCTTCCGTTCCTTTGCAAGATCAATATCGAGATTGATCGAGGGAGGCGATTCGAACGGTTCCCTTCTCAGCAGGATGTCCTGGGCGCGCAGGCCGTAATAGCCGTTGGGGTCGGCGAGTTGCGCCTGTTGCCAGGATACTTCCGCGGAGGTTCCTTCTCCGAGTTGTTCCTGCGTTTTGCCCACCCATAGGTAGGCGCGGGCGCGGTCGCTTCCCTTTGTGGCAAGGATCAGGTTCCGTTGGAAGACGGCGAGCGCGGCGGCGTAATCCGCGAGGCGATACCGCGCAATCCCAGCCTGGAACAATGCCTCCACCGCCTGCTCGCTGCCGGGATATTCTTTTGCGGCGCGTTCCCAGATCTGCGCCGCCTCCTCCAGCCGCCCGTCGCGTTCGGTGACGCGCGCCGCGTTCATCAAAAATCCGGGCGCCAAAGCGGAGGAGGGAACGGCAGCCACAAAATCGAGGAATGTCTTCGCACCCGCTTCATAATCCCCTCGAACCGCCCATTGCAGGAAACCTTTTTGTTCCCACGCGTCCGTCCAGCGCGGATGGGCTGGATAGGTTTTGATGAACGTATCGAAAGCGGAGATCGCATCCTCGGCGCGGTTCAGTTCGCGCAGGGTCAGCGCGCGGTAATAGGATGCCGTTCCATCGTGGGCGGGATTTTCCTTGATGTACCTGTCCAGCGCGACTAGGGCGATATCGTACTGCCCGGCGTAGTAATCCACGATGCCGCGGTCGAGGTCGCTGACGGGAATGCCTGCCTCCACAAGTTCGACCAGCGCCAGGTAGGAATAATACGAGAGCGGATAATTCTCGACCGCGTGCAGGTAACGAGCGTACGCCTCGTCCCTTTGCCCGAGTTGAATGTGGGTGTTGCCCGCAAAATAGTCCATTTGGGCGCGGATGTAATCATTGGTGCTTGCGTCGAAGATCTCGTTGTAGAGGGCTAACGCGCCGGCGTAATCGCCGAAGTCGAATCGGGATTGGGCGATTTTGATTCGCAGAGTCAAGCCGTCGTCCAGGCGTGAAGCGTTGAGGGCGGCGGTGTAGGCGTTGATGGCATCGGTGTAGTTCCCGGCTTCGCGGAGCGCGTCGCCGCGATATTCCTGCGTATACGCGTCCAGGACGCCCGGCACGCGGGTCAGGTAGGCGTTGTAGGCGTCCGCCGATTGCTGGTATCGTCCCAGTTCGAAGTATGCCCTGCCGATCAGGAAATGAGCGCGCGCGGCGTAGGTGGATTCGGGATACTCGTCGGCAAGTCGCGTGAGCGTATCAATCGCGATTTGATATCGTTCGTCCTCCAGTTCGGTCCGTCCCAAACCCCAAAGCGCGGCGGCTTGCACAGACCTGTCCGTCGAATCGTTGAACGCGGCGAGATATTGCTCGCGCGCCTGGTCGTAATCGCCAAGGAACAGCGCGCGGTCGCCCGATTCGATGCGAACGACCGGGATGGGAGTCGGAGGCGGGGTGGAGGTCGGCGGAGGCGAAGCGGTGAGCGTCGGTCCCGCTGTGCGGGTGGGTGTGAGTTCGGGTTGGGAGACGGGCATTGCCTGGCACGCGAAGAGGGCAAAGACGATCCACAGCCAGAATGTTTTGTTGATTCGATTCATGCAAACTTTATAATGGATGAGATTGACGGTGTCAATGGACGTTATCCCGGATGGAGTGGACAAGGTCGTCTTTTCATTAACGGACGCGACGCGTTCATGGTTCCCGGCGCGTCCATTTTCAATTTGGAAAGCCTAACAAGGTTGTAAACGATCCGCCATTTTGGGGGGTTGTTTTTTTCCGGTGGAAGGGTAAAATATGGACAATCTCCGGGGACGGTCCCTGGAAAAGCACAACACCATTATTCAGAAAGGAATTACCATCATGTTGTTTGCACCCAAGGAAAAAGGTCAGGGCCTCGTCGAGTACGCGATCATCCTCGCGCTCGTCGCCATCGTTGTGATTGCCGTTATGCGTCTGCTCGGACCCAAGATCGGCAACACATTCAGCTCGATCAACAACTCCCTGAACGTGTAATAACGTCAGGCAACAAAAAGCCCCGTCGTGAGACGGGGCTTTTTGTTGCGCGCCGCGCGGGGGCTACGATCCTTCGTATTTGAACGAGACCTTGACCTTGGCGCGATAGGCGGTCACTTTGCCGTCGTCAATGACCATGTCCAGTTCGACGATCTCCGCAATGCGCAGATCGCGCAGGGATTGTGCGGCGCGCTCCACAGCCGCCGCCGCGGCTTTCTCCCACGACTCTGTGCTTGTGCCAACCAGTTCGATGATTTTGTAAACGCTGTCTGCCATTTCTCTCTCCTTTTCCGGGTTGATTGGAACCGACGACACTACTATACAATATTTTCCACTGGGATACAACTCCGCTCGGGAACATGATTAAGCCCGGTGATCATCCACATCTCGCGCGTATGGCGCACGCGCAACGTTCAATGCGCCCCGCCAGCGTTGGAGAACGCTTCCTGTGCATTGTTAATCGCCAAATTAAGCCTATTGTAATCGGGGATTTTTAATGCAATAATAGTAAAAGTTTATCCTCGCCAAGGAGTATCGCATGAACGAACAAATGAATGCCCCAACATCGCCTCAACCCGCTCCATCCGCCGGCGCCGGGACCGAGAAAATCATGGCTATCGTTTCCCTGGTCGTTGGGGTGATCAGCCTGTGCGGTTTGTTCATCCCGATCATCGGGATTCCCCTGGGGTTGATCGGGATCGTACTGGGTTTCTTTGGGAGAAGAGACGCCGAATGGAAAACCTATGCCACAGTCGGCATGGCGCTTTCAGTGGTCGGCATCTTGTTGTCGTGCGTTCCCATAGGACTCATATCGGTCATGCGATTATTGGGCCCGAAAATTGGGAACACCTTCAGTTCCATCAGTTCCTCCCTGCCGTAGCGTCAGCCGAACTTGACCCTCACATCCACGGCAACCGCGCCTTTCTCCAGAACGCGCAGCGGGTTGATCTCGATCTCTTCGATGGAATCGTTTTCGATGGCAAGGCGCGATAACTTGATGAGGACGTCAGCCGCCGCCGCCTCGTCCGCCGGGGGGATGTTGCGAAAGCCCTTGAGTTTTTTTCCCGCCCACGTTTTACGCATCATGGACTCCGCCTCAGTCCGATTCAACGGAGCCAGGGCAAACGCCACATCCCGGAGCCCCTCCACCTCCACGCCGCCCGAGCCGAACATCATCAACGCTCCAAACTGCGGATCGCGCGTCATGCCGACGATGACCTCCTGTCCCTGTGAAATCTGTCGTTGGACGTAAACGCCCTCGATTCGCGCCTCGGGTCTCGCGGCTTTGACGCGCTCCATGATCTGTGTGCAGCCTCGTCGGAGCGATTCGATATCCGGCACATCCAGCAAAACCCCGCCAACGTCCGACTTGTGGGGAATATGGGGGGAGGCGATTTTCAACACGACGGGAAAACCAAGATCGTTTGCAATTGTCGCTGCTTCATCAACCGACCGCGCGAGTTTGATCGGTGTGGTTGGGATTCCATAAACCGCGAGAAGTTCTTCGAGATTGACCGCCGGGACAGCGGGGCGCGAGATTTTCAATTCTTCGCGACACTGTGTTTCCGCAGCCAGGAATTCGGCGCGGCGAACCAGCGCTCCAAACGCAGACGCGGCGCGTTCGGGGAAGGGATACGTCACGATGTTGGCGCGTTGGAATTTTTCCGCGGCGCGTTCGGTGAGCGCGGAGCCCATCAACGCGACGATGACGGGTTTATCCGAGGCGTGGATGACGGGGATCAACGCCTCGGCGACGGACTCGGCGGTGAACATCGGCGGCGGAGGCAGGATGACCAGCGCGCCGTCCACGTTGAAGTCGGCGAGCAGGACCTTCAGGCAAACCGCGTACGTTTCAGGCGAGGCTGAAGCGAGCATATCCACCGGGTTATGAAGGCTCGCCGCGGGTGGAAGGATGGCGGATAACTCTTTCAGCGTGGATTCGGTCAATTGGGCAAGGCGCAAGCCGTTCGTTTCGAGTGAATCGGCGGCGATGACTCCGGGTCCGCCCGCGTTGGTCAGGATGGCGATACCTCGTTGGTCGAGTAGCGAGCGTTCTTCGCGAGCATATCGAGACCAACGAGGCAGGGGGCAATCCGCCAAAGCCTCCGCCCAGTCGAACATCTGCTCGGAGGTCTCGGCGCGCAAGATGCCCGCCTTCTCGAAAGCCGCCTCGAAAGCGGCCTCGGAGCCAGCCAGCGCGCCCGTATGCGACGCGGCAGCTTTTTGCCCGGCCTCGAAACGACCGACCTTGAGGGCAATGACAGGCTTCCGGCGCGTCACCGCGCGGGCGGTCTCGATGAAGCGGCGACCGTCCGCCACGCTTTCGAGATATAGCACGATAACTTTTGTGTGTTCGTCGGAGGCGACCTCGGGCAGCGCGTCGGTTTCATTGACGTCAGCCTGGTTGCCGAGACTGACGATTCGCGAAAAACCGAACCCCTCACTCCGCGCCCAGTCAATGATCGCCGCGCAGAACGCCCCCGAATGCGAGACAAAACCGATGTTCCCCGCAGCGGGCATGGGAGGTTGAATGAAGGTTGTGTCGAGCGGAAGGTGTGTGTCAATGACGCCGATGCAGTTGGGTCCGATCAAACGGATGCCATGCCGACGCGCGGCTTCGAGGCACTGGCGTTCGAGCGCCGCGCCTTCCTTGCCCGCCTCGCGAAATCCCGATGAGACGATGATCGCGGCTTTGATCCCGCGCTGGCCACACGCTTCGACGACCTCCGCAGTTGCGTTTGGCGGAATGATGAGAATGGCAAGGTCAACGGGATCGGGAACCTGATTCAAATTCGTGTGGATCGGATGCCCGAACAGTTCGCCTGCGTTCTGGCTGACGAAATGGATGGCGCCACGATATCCGCTTTGAATTAGGTTGCGCGCCACGCCATAGCCGAGTTTTTCCGGTGAGGTGGAGGCGCCGACGACCGCGACGCCTTTGGGTTGGAAGAAGAGGGGGAGAGTGGAATTCATGTGGGGATTAAACCATAGATAATGTTGGAAGAACTATGAGGGAGGTCGCAAAATCGTGATCTTGTACGCCAGGCTTCCTTGGATCGGGTAGTATATGCTTTATCCCTCTTTACTCAACTCATCCGTTCGATGGATTCCCAGCCCTCAAACCTTTCATCGTCGCCCACTCTCATGCCTTTTCTTCAACTTTCGCCAATTTTCCATTCTCTAATTCTCCAATCCTCTCCGCGCCGCATGCAAACATCGTCACCTCGATCTGCCGCTTCGTCAACTTCATCATCTCAACCGCCTTCTCCGTCGAAACCGCCGCGGCTTTGAGGAAGGGACCCGCCATACCGCCGAGCGTCGCGCCGAGGGCAATGCACTTGGCGATGTCGAGTCCGTCTTTGAGTCCGCCGCTGGCGAAGATCGTCATTTCAGGCGCGGTTTTTTTGACGTTCAAAATTGATTCTGCTGTCGGAATTCCCCAGCCGACGAACGTCGCTGCGAGTTGACGGGTGAAGTCGTCGGGGGCGCGGTGCATTTCCACTTGCGACCAACTTGTTCCGCCTGCGCCTGCCACGTCAATCGCGCCAACTCCGCAATCGGCTAATAACTTTGCTGTTTTTTCGGATATTCCCCAGCCGACTTCTTTGACAATGACCGGTATTTCAATTCCCTTGCATACTTCTTCGATCTTCCTGGTGAGGCCAGCAAAGTTTGTGTCGCCTCCGTCCTGTACCGCCTCTTGCAATGGATTTAGATGGAGGATGAGCGCGTCTGCCTGGATCATATCCACAGCGCGGCGGCAGTGATCGAGGGTGTAGCCGTAATTCAGTTGAACGGCTCCGAGATTTGCAAATAACAAAATATCGGGCGCGAGGCGGCGGACTTGAAACGTTCTGGCTTGTTCGGGGTCTTCGATCGCGGCGCGTTGACTGCCGACTCCCATCGCGACGTTCATCTCCTGCGCGGCTTCGGCGAGGCGCAGGTTAAGGGTCTCGGCTTCGGCTGTCCCGCCGGTCATGGAACTGATCAGGATGGGAGCGGATAATCGTTTGCCGAACAGGCTCAGGGTTGTATCGAGGCGGTTCAAATCCAGTTCGGGTAAAGCCTCGTGGACGAAGCGGTAGTTTTCGAGACCGGTCGTCAGTGCGGAACGGACGTCCTGCTCTAAGTTGATCTTAATGTGGTCGGCTTTCCGCTGGTCTATCCTGGACTGAGTAGAGCGATTGTTGTTCTCGCTCGTATCGAAGTCGGGCGCAACTTTTGACATAGGGTAGTGTTCCTGTGTTTGTGTAACCAGTATGAAGCATGGCTTGACACGGTTTTTGGACTGTGTACAATTGCCACGATTTCAGTCCCGCGCGTTTTGCGGGAAAAACCAGAAGGAGGTTGTCATGTCTGACACATATAACGAAGTAAAGGCGATCATCAAAGACCTGCTCGGCGCGGACGAGGCGAAGATCACGCCCGAAGCCCGCTTCCGCGAGGACCTTGAGGCTGATTCTCTCGACCTTGTTGAACTCATCATGGCTTTTGAAGATAAGTTCGGGGCTGAGATTTCGGACGACGACGCTCAGAAGATCGCGACCGTGGGCGACGCCGTCGCCTACATCGACTCGCACAAGTAATTTGTTTCTGCGATTATGACCGTGGAGCCGTCCAGTTTGGACGGCTCTATGTGTTAATGGTATGGAAACGCCGGCCGCGAATTATGCCCATTCTCGCGCGATGGGGCTTCGCGAAATTCGCGACAATTTCTATTTGAGAAGCGAAGGTATCTCCTCTGGGTGTTTAGCCACTTTCACGCCTGCGGCTTCGAGCGCCTTGATCTTGTCCGCCGCGCTTCCGGCGCTGCCTTCGATGATGGCGCCGGCGTGACCCATGCGTTTGCCGGGAGGCGCGGTCTGACCGGCAATGAACGAAACGACCGGCTTGGTCATATTCGCGGCGATGTATTCGGCGGCTTTGTCCTCGTCCGTGCCGCCGATCTCGCCGATCAATACCACCTTTTCGGTCAGCGGATCGTGTTCGAACATTTCGAGAACGTCAATGAAGTTCGTGCCGTTGATCGGGTCGCCGCCGATGCCCACGCACGTGGACGCGCCCATACCAACCAGTTTCAAAGCGTATAACACTTCGTATGTCAATGTGCCGGAACGCGAGACCACGCCCACGTTGCCGGGAATGGCGATGTCGCCGGGGATGATGCCGACTTTGCTTTCGCCCGGCGTCAATAAGCCGGGGCAGTTCGGTCCAACGAGACGGACGTTCTTCTGGTCAATGTAATTGCGAACGCGCATCATATCCTGCACAGGGATGCCCTCCGTGATGCACACGATCAACGGAATGCCGGCGTCCGCGGCTTCGAACATCGCATCGGGAGCGAAGCGCGCCGGGACGAAGATGACCGAGCAGTTTGCGCCGGTCGCCTCGACCGCCAGTTTGACCGAATCAAATACAGGGACTTTTCCGTCCAAAACCCATTCGCCGCCTTTGCCGGGCGTCACGCCCGCGACGACATTGGTTCCATACGAAACCATTTGCGTGGTGTGGAAGATGCCTTCGTTTCCAGTAATGCCTTGCACGAGAAGGCGCGTGTCTTTGTTGATGAGTATGCTCATTGTTAATTTCCCTTCGCTGCGGCGACTGCCTTCTTCGCCGCGTCTGCCAGTGTCTCTGCCGTGATCATGTTCGCATTATCGAGCAGGCGGCGTCCCTCCTCCGCGTTCGTCCCAACGAGGCGGACGACCATCGGCACGTTCGGCTTGACCTCATCCATCGCGGTCAAAATACCGCGCGCCACTTCGTCGCAACGCGTGATGCCGCCGAAGATGTTGAACAGCACCGCCTTCACGTTCGGGTCCGAAAGGATGATACGCATCGCCGCGGCGACCTTTTCCGCCCCTGCGCCGCCGCCGATGTCCAAAAAGTTGGCTGGTTCGCCGCCGAACAACTTGACGATGTCCATGCTGGTCATCGCCAGCCCCGCGCCGTTGACCATGCACCCGATGTTCCCGTCCAATTTGATAAAGGAGAGACCATAGCGGCGCGCTTCCGTTTCAGCGGGCGCTTCTTCGTCCACATCGCGGATCTCCGCCAGGTCGGGATGGCGGAACAGCGCGTTGTCGTCAATCAACATCTTGCCGTCCAGCGCGACAAGTTTGTTGTCCTTCGTTATCACGAGCGGATTGATCTCCGCCAGTTCCGCATCCGTATCCCTGTAAGCCTGCCACAAACCGGACGCGATCCTGCTGAAATCGCGCCACAACTCGCGCGGCAAGTCAATGGAGGCGGCGATGTCGCGGGATTGATAATCGCGCAAACCGAGCAGCGGATCAATGTGGACCTTGATGATCTTCTCGGGCGTCGTCGCGGCGACCTCCTCGATGTCCACGCCGCCCGCAGAGGAGGCGATCATCACCGGCTTCTTTGCGGCGCGGTCGTTCGTGATCGAGAAATAAATTTCGTGTTCGATGGCGGCGGCTTCGTCCACCAGCACCTTGCGGACGGGCAGACCCTTGATTTCCATCGCCAGGATCTGTTGCGCGAGTTCCGCGGCTTCGTCCGCGTTTTTGGCGACCTTCACGCCGCCCGCCTTGCCGCGTCCGCCCACCAGCACCTGCGATTTAATGACAACGCGGCCACCCAGTTCTTCAGCGATCTGTTTCGCTTCGTCTGCGGTAGCCGCCACCCGTCCCTTCGGGATCGGGATTCCATACTTTGCAAAGATTGTCTTGGATTGATATTCATGAAGTTTCATGTTCTTCCCTTGTTTGGATTTCAAAAGCACGGGCATTATACCACCCGAAATTTTACGTCAGCGACACACCCCGGTAGATGACGCGCGCGCGTGGTTCGACCATCAATGGGACCGCCTCCTCGAGCCATTTCTTGAAATGACCCGTCTCGAGATGTTTCGCGCCAGCCTCTTTGGACTTGAATATCTCGACGAATGTGAAGCGTGTAGGATCGTCCACCTGTTGCAGGACATCGAAGCGCACGCATCCTTCCTCTCTTCGGCTTGCCTCAGCGTTCCGGATCGTGAGCTCCCTGAATCTTTCCACGTGCTCCGTTTGAATGTGACTATGAACAACCACGATATACATGCGATCTCCTCTCTGCGTATAGGCACTCAGGCATAATAAAATATAAGTGACAGCCGCTTTCAAAGTGACTGTCACCTGATTCTATCAATGGAATGACCGATACTCCGTCATTTCGAAGGAGCAGAGCGACTGAGAAATCCTAGTCTCGATACAACCAGGATTTCTCCTCGTTTCATTCGCCGAAGTGACGAGGTGTACTATTTATGCAAATTCTGCGCGGCGATGAACGACAGTCCGTTCTCCGTCAACGCGCGCGCGGTATTGTTCGCCGCGGCGACCTTCTCCATGAAATTCTTTTTCAAATTATCCCAATCGCCTGATCCAACAACCTCCTTCTTTTCACGAAAGTAATCGAGGATATCGGAAGGATGGGGGAGCGATTGTTCCACTTCTGGATCGCCGCCTTCATGCTTTGCCGCGATGTTTGCCACGTGGTCCGCGATCTGAACGAGTTCGGCGCGCCGGTTGTACGGCTGCCTGACGATGGACTTCCATGTCTCGGTAATGTGATGCTCGAAGCGGATCACGTTCTCGAAGCCAAGTCCCCTGCGGAATTGGGCGGTCAGTTCCATCGTCTCGTTGTTGACCGAGTTGGACCAGTTGAATCCGATCAATGGACTTGTCCCATCGTCACGGCTGAAGAGTTTCGCGGCGAGCATGATCCAGAAGGCGTGATACGGATTGTCGCTGCCGAAGAACACGCTGATCTTGAACTCGTTGTCAATGCCGAGTTTGTAAAGAAGGAACGCGAGCAATATCGTCCCTGCGTTGAAGTTCAAAACGGATTTCACGCCATAATTGGTGTAGTAATAAAGACTCTCATCCAGCCATTGCAGCGCGTGTTCGTTGGGTTGACCGATCCCGCCGAAATAACCGGTAATGGTTTCGGGTCCGTTTAGATGCGGATTCGAACCGTCCGTGCCTTTGGTGTCGAGCGTCTCCACGTACGACGCGCCGACGATCTGCATCGCCGCCGCGATGGCGGGCAGGTCGCCGTCCGCTTCCTGTTCCTTCATCTTGCGGACCTTGATGAATCGCCCCGGCACGAGGGTCTGGTTTGCGATTGCGTACTCGGTCATTTCCCGTATCCACGGAAAATATTGCAGGGCGGACACTTCCAGCGTGACCGCGAATTCATCCGCGAATTTCATGCCTGTCGCCGTTTCTCCTAAAACCTTCCTCCTGTAATCCGCAACGGTAATGAACTTCTTTGCCTCCCGTTGCTCCTTCAGCCAGTCCAGATCCTTAACGTATTCGGGAGCCCGCTCGATCACCTTTGCGTACAGGTTTTCCAGTTTGCGCGCTTCTGCCGCCTTGCGGTTGATCTCTTCGGGCGTGCCGTATTTGGCGACCACATCCAGGAACGCGTTGATGATCTTCGAGTCCGGGTCGAGCAGCACGTCGTTGATCGCGTCGAGTCTGGAGTGCCGTATTTCGAGTAATTGTCGCAGATTGTTTGTCATGGGTTGTTCCTTTCGGGGGGAGTACACAGATACACACGTCCACAGTTTTGCACGTACACAGTTTTACACGTACACAAGTACACATCTAACCTGTTTACCTGTTTACCATAACTGCTCAGGCAAGACCCTAAAGGTCTCCTTTGCCATCAAAAATACGCTTCAAGCATGATGTCACTGCAAATTTAGTGTCTGTTTTTGCGAGAAAGACCTTTAGGGTCTGCGTATGCGAGAAGGGCTGAGTAGTTACTGTTTACCTGTTTACTTGTCTACCTACTCCAACATCTTCACCAACTCCTCATATTCCTCATCCTTCATCCCGAACCAATTTTCCTCCTGCGGAAACTTCTTCGTGATGACCTCGTCGTGATACGCCTTCAAGCCGTTGAGGATCACCTCTCCCGCGTTCCCAAACACTTTCGCCATCTTCGGTTTGAAACGCGGATACAAGCCGAACATGTCGTGGTAGATCAATAACTGCCCGTGCGCGTCGGGTCCCGAACCGAGACTCATAATGATGCAGTTTTCCGCGCGCTCGGTGATGAGTCTGCATACCCTGTCGGGGACCATCTCCAGCAGGATCATGAACGCGCCTGCCTTCTCCAACGCCTTGGCGTCGTCAATGATCCTCTTCGCCAGGGCGGCGTCTTTGCCCTGTACGCGGAACCCGCCCAAAGCGGAAACCGATTGAGGCGTCAGACCGAGATGCCCGATTGCCGGGATTCCAGAATCAACGATCCCTTTGATCCGATCCGCCATCGCCGCGCCCCCCTCCAGTTTTATGGCGTCGCATCCCGCTTCCGCCATGAAGCGTCCTGCGTTGCGTATCGCGATCTCGACCGAGGGCTGGTACGACATGTACGGCATATCCCCGACCACAAAGGCGGTCGGCGCGCCGCGCCTCACAGCCTGCGAGTGGCGGATCATGTCGTCCATCGTGACGGGCAAAGTGGACTCATAACCGAGCATAGTCATGCCCAGGCTGTCGCCGACGAGGATCATCTCGATGCCCGCCTGCTCCTGCAAATAGGCGGTGGGATAGTCGTAACAGGTCAGCCAGGTGATGGGTTCTCCGTCCGCCACCTTTTTGAAAAGATACGGCAGTGTGATCTTCTTGCGTTCTGTCATGCTTCCTCCTTTGGAATGTGATTACGAAGACCTGCGTAGATTGCGTTCTCCAACGCAAATTGACGCTAGAGACCGTCAATTACGCGCCTTCGTGAAGTACTGAATGTGGATACTTACAGTATAGATTGAATTTGCCGGCAAAACAATTGACAAAAATCACCTAGATTTCATGGTATCCTCGCCTTCCGCCTATGAAGCACTTACTCCGAATACGCATCTTTCTCAAACCCTATTTCTGGCAGATACTGGCTTCCCTGCTCATGCTGTTGTCCATCACGGGACTCAGCCTCGTAGTGCCGCGCATCATCCGTTCCGTGATAGACGATGGGTTGGCGCGCGGCGAAATCGCGCACCTGGTCCGCTCTGCGCTTCTGCTCCTCGGACTTGGGCTTGGTTCTGCCGTCCTGAACCTGGGCAATCGCTATTTATCTGAGTGGATCGCCGTGCGAGTCGGCTATGACCTGCGCAACCGCATGTACGACCACATCCAGCACTTACCCTTTACCTATCACGATCACGTTCAGAGCGGGCAGTTAATTTCGCGCTGCATCGAAGATGTCCGCTCGATTGAACGGTTTGCGGGCGGTTCGGTCGTCGAACTGATTCGGTTCGTCATTCTGACCGTAGGCATTCTTGCCATCATGCTTGCCGACAATGCCCGCCTTGCCGTCATTGCCCTCCTGCCGATGATTCCGCTCATCCTCATGACCTCCAGTTTCGGCACGAAGATCGGCAAACTCTTTTTTGCGGTGGATCAGGCAATCGGCGAGGTCTCGAACCGCCTGCAGGAAAATGTGGTCGGCGTGCAGGTAGTGCGCGCCTTTGCCCGTGAAAAATACGAAATCCAACGCTTCGATTCCGCCAACAAGGAAGTGTTCAAGACCTGGGTGCATGTCATTGACGAGTGGTCGAAAATCATGCCGACGACGAACTGGCTGATTACGGTCAGCACCGTCCTCATCCTTTGGTTTGGCGGGCAAATGGTCATCGAAGGCACATTGACCGTCGGCGCGATTGTGGCGTTCAACGCCTACATCCTGATGATGGCGGAACCCGCCCAATCCCTGACGGGGCTGGTCAACGCGGGCGGCGAAGCGGCGGCGGGCGCGCAGCGTGTCTTCGAAGTGCTGGAGACCAGGCCCGAAATTCAGTCGCCAAAGGACGCAATCAAACTGGCAACTCTGCGCGGTGAAGTGGAATTCCATAACGTCGGCTTGAAATATCAAAATGAAAGAACGGCGTCGCTGGAAAACGTCAGCGTGCGCGTGAAGCCGAATCAGCTTGTCGCTTTGATCGGACCAACGGGTTCGGGAAAGACATCTTTAGTAAATCTTATCCCGCGTTTCTATGATGTGACCGATGGCGAAATCTGCGTGGACGGATACGATGTCCGTAACGTGGACTTGGTCTCCCTGCGCAGGCAAATCGGTATCGTCTTGCAGACCTCGCTCCTGTTCTCAGACACCATCAAAGCCAACATCGCTTACGGACGCCCCGACGCAACGATGGACGAAATCATCGCCGCCGCCAAAGCCGCGCAGGCGCACGACTTCATCATGGGATTCCCCAACGGCTACGAGACCATCGTCGGCGAGCGCGGCGTGACGCTTTCAGGCGGGCAGCGTCAGCGTGTGGCAATTGCGCGCGCCCTGCTGATGGATCCGCGCATTCTGATCTTGGACGACTCGACTTCCTCGGTTGACACCCAAACGGAGAAACTCATCCAAGCCGCATTGGATAACCTCATGGAGGGAAGAACTACATTCGTAATTGCACATCGTCTATCCACAGTAAGACGCGCGGACATGATCCTTGTGATGGACAAAGGTCAAATCGTCGAACGCGGCACGCACGACGAGTTGCTCAAGGCTGGCGGCTTGTACAAGGAAATCCACGATCTGCAACTCGTGGATCACGCCCGCTTTGCCGAGGAGATGGAAGAGTTGGTGGAAGAGAGAGTTGAGATCAAGAAGGAGCGCGAGTTGTAAGGAAATTAGTCGCGCTGAGCGGAACGCAGTGGAGACGAAGCGCAAATTGCAAGGAAGCATAAAGACTCCATTGCAAGAAGCCGATCTGTACCAACCAAACCCCAGAGAGCCGGGGCGGGTTGTAGCCCTTGCCCCCGGCTTTGCGATCCGTCAAAAACCCTTCCGTGCAATGGCAAGATAACCCTACTGTACTGCAAGAGTCTTGTGGTTTGTTTTGATGTGAGACGGCACGGAAACAGCGGCTTTCCGCAAAAACAGGAAGAACAGCGCCCCCGGCGCGGGTCGAACGCGCAACCACCAGATTCGAAGTCTGTTACTCTGTCCATTGAGCTACGGGGGCGATTTGTGTATCGTGGGAAATACGTCAAAGCCCGGAGGATGTAAACGTATTCCCGACAGCCCCAATTCTACCAGAGTCCATAACCGCATCACGCCCAGCCGGTCATTCGTACACCTTCTCGCCCTCTGCGTCGGCGTTCTGGGCGTCCGCCTCCACGTCGCGGGTTGAAGGCGGTTCGGCGAGCAGCTCCTTGAAATATTCGTGCTGGATGACGAGGTTCATGATCTCGTTCGTCCCCGTCCAGATCATCATCAAACGGGCGTCGCGCAGAAGGCGTTCAATCGGATAGACGTTGGTATATCCGATCCCGCCCATGATCTGCATCGCGTCGTTGACCACCGACCACGCGGTCTCGGTGGCGAATTTCTTCGACTCGGACACCATGCGGCGAACGTGACTTGAATTGCCGGTCGTATCAATCAATCGCGCCGTTTCATGGACGAGCGCGCGCGCCGCGTCCAGCCGCGTCAGGCTCTCGGCGACTTTGAAACTGACTCCCTCGAACTCGCGGATCTTCTGCCCAAAGGCTTTGCGCCGGTCCGCATAACGGGCGGAGATCTCCAGGGCGGCGCGCGCAAGCCCGAGCGCACCTGCCGCGCTGGTCATCCGTTCGGGGATCATCATCTGGTGGAAGACTTCGTACGCGCCGTGCTCTTCACCGATCAAGTTCTCGACCGGCACGCGCACCTCGCGGAAGTAGACCCGCCCCGTTCCGCCTCCGCGCGTGCCCATCAACCCATAGATGTGTTTCACTTCCACGCCTTCTCCGCGCTCGACCAGAAACGCGCTGATGGCTTTGTGACTTGTCGCATCCAGGTTCGTGCGCGCGTAGACCATGAACAGGTCTGCGCCCTCCGCGCCGACGATGAATCGCTTTTGCCCGTTCAGGATGTAGTGATCTCCCTCGCGCTTTGCCGTTGCCGTCGCGCCGAAAAAGTCGGAGCCGCCACGCGGTTCGGTCAGCGCCTCGGCGACCGTCATTTTCCCGGTGAGCACCGGCTTGAGGTATTTTTCCTTTTGCTCGCGCGAACAAAAAACGTGGATCGCCTCACCCACAATGGACGGCAGGGAGAATAAACATGCCAGGCTCGCGCCCAGCACGCCGATCTCTTCCAGCGCCAGCACCTCGTGCGCCCAGTCCAATCCGCGCCCGCCGAATTCTTCAGGGAAGCGCAGCCCAAGCAAACGATGCGCGGCAAGTTTCTGAGCGTATTCGCGCGGATAACGCACCTTATCCGCGTCCATGTCCAGCAATAATTGACGCGACACCTCTTCGCGCGCAAACCTTCGCGCCTCGTCGCGCAAACGTCGTTGCCCTGCCGTCAAAATGGCGTCCGGCATTTGTCCTCCTTTTGCGGTCAAACCTGTTGGACCAGATCTGTCAGACTCCGCCTCGACCCGCCCTCTGGAACCTCCGACGGGTAACCGACGGGAAGCATCGCCACCGGACGATGAGCCTGCGGAGCCTCGATGATTTGGCGGACAGCCTCTTCGTCGAACGCGCCCACCCAAACGGTTGACAACCCAAGCGCCGTCGCCGCAAGCATGGCAAACGCGCAGGCAATGGAGGCATCCTGTATGCAATACAGTTCCATGCCGCGCTTTCCGTATTTTTCCGCTGATCTATCCGGGTGCGCGCAAAAGACCAACACCAGCGGCGCCTGCGCGAGGAATTCCTGACCGCCGGAGGCTTCGACCAGCGCAAGTTTATGCTTGGCGTCGCAAACTAGGTAGACTTCATACGCCTGCAGGTTCCCCGCTGATGGCGCCCGGTTCAGGGCTTCCAGAATTTTCCAGGACTTTTCCGCTTCGACCGGCTGATCCTTGAACGCGCGTATGGAACGCCTTCTGGCTATGACATCGAAATAATCCATGGCCGCCGTCCTTTCCTTGAAATTCATTATAGACAGGCACATTTGCTTTTCAAGTGATTTTTATCCGTGACTATGCTTGCCTTTTGCCGGGAAATCGAGTATTATATCGTCAACCTACATGTCGCAAGACGACATATCGGAATGAACATTCCAAATGGAACAACCTGTTCAACTCCCTCTTACTGAAACCACCTATTTCATCCTGTTAAGCCTTTCACCGAAGCCGAAGCATGGTTACGCCATCATGAAGGATGTGCAGGCGCTCAGTGATGGTCGTATCATCCTCAGCACCGGCACCCTGTACGGCGCGCTCAAACGCCTGCTCGATCAGGGTTGGATCATCCGCCTGGAGGAATCCGCTCCCAAAGGCAACATCCGTGACCGCAAGGTGTACAGACTCAGCGAACATGGGCAGCGAGTGTTGAAGGACGAAGTTGCCCGCCTGAACAAACTGCTCACCGCGGCAGACCGACGCATGGTCGAGGAGCGTGCATGAACGATAAGGCGCGGCTGGCAGAGAAAGCAAGGAAGATCTTGAAAAGTTTGCCGCGCCTGGCGGCCACCCTCGGTTGTGCCGGTTTGTTGATTGGCGGTTTGGTCGTCATTGCCATGCAGGGCATGGCTCTCGTTCTTGATGAC
This sequence comes from Anaerolineales bacterium, assembly GCA_013360875.1. Classification (GTDB taxonomy): domain Bacteria; phylum Chloroflexota; class Anaerolineae; order Anaerolineales; family Villigracilaceae; genus Defluviilinea. The sequence continues at coordinate 25,537 of JABWAU010000019.1, forward strand.
GACACCCAAAAACGCGTCATCCATGTTTTCATCGCCGACCTGAATGGCGACGGTCATCAGGATGTCTTCATGGTGACCAATCAAATGCACCGCATCGCGTTCAACGACGGGACGGGAAAGTTTACCTCCAGCCGGGAACTGTTCATGCGGAAGTACGCGCTGGCGCTGGGCGATCTGAACGGGAACGGGCAGTTGGATGCCATCCTGACAAAGTTCGAAAATGCGGAGATGGGAGGAGATCTGCTGATGGAGTGCGGCGAGATGTCATCCGATTATATTTTCCCGGTCAGCACAGTGGATGTTCCAAACCAGGTCTTTGCGGTACGGGATGGGAATCACGATGGCATTCCAGAAGACTTTGTTGCAGGCTGTTGCGGCGGCGGCACGACGATGATGAATTATGAGTTCCTGCCATCGGATCGCCATCCCTGTTTGGGATCGGCTCCTCCCGCGGCTGCCGCACTGGGAGATCTGAACGGCGACGGCTCGCTCGATGTCTTCCTCGCCAAGGGATGGATGCTTGTAAATGGGGAGACTCAAACCACCACACCGAACGAAGTCTGGTTCAACAACGGAACGGGGAATTTTACTGATAGCGGTCAGAGGTTGGGAAATGCGCAAAGTTTTTACGCGGTTCTGGGAGATCTGAACGATGACGGTTACCTCGATGCAGTGATCGGCAACCGCGAGGGAGGCGAGGTCTGGTTCAACGACGGTCAGGGCAACTTTACCAAAGGCAGCCAGCGTTTGGGGCGCGGTGTAACCGATCTCATTTTCGTGACCGACCTGGACAATAACGAAAGTCCGGATCTGTTTTTGGGAGGAAATACTTCCGGACGAGTCTGGTTGAACGACGGCAAAGGGCAGTTCAAAGCGGGGCAGCGAATCGCTTACAGTCGCCATGAGGCAGTTGCAGTTGGCGATGTGACCGGCGACGGCATCCCCGATGTTTTCGTGGGCGGACCCGACTCATACCAATTATGGCGCGGAAACGGAGACGGAACTTTCAGCGCCGAGAGCCGGACCTCCTATCGGTGACCGCATGAGATCATATCTTGTGAATCCGCTCGCCCATTTTTACCGGCTTCTCTTGAACGCCTATCCTCCATCGTATCGCGCACAGTTCGGACGCGAGATGTACGACACATTCATCGAGGGGATCGAGGATGCCGAGTCTCACGGGACCCTTGGCTGGTTCCTGCTCAAGGAATTGCGCGACACGCCGAAGGCGCTTGCGAACGCCTATTGGGATGGGTGGAGGACCAAACTGCAAACCGGGATTCATGTCCTGCAAGACATCGCTTCGATCTCCGACCTTCCGCCTGCTCCGCCAGACGGACGCGAGTCCTGGCGTCAGGCTTTCCTCGAGTTGAGCCTCTTCACCGTTGCCGCATTGTTGCTCATCACGGTCACTTACTTCAACGGCATGCACGCAGGCTGGCAGCGCGACCCTGAATTCCTCGGCAAAGTGATTCTGTCGTTGACCTTGCCCTTCCTGCTCCTCGGTCTGTGGCGCGGACTGCCGCGCTGGGCGTATCCGTTTGGCGGGCTGTTGGTGGGATATCAGGTGTTCGTCTCGTATCAATCCAGCATGTGGCTGTTCCTGTTCATCATGTTACTGGCGTTCCTCGCGCTGGCGATCGCGGAAGTTGTTACCGACCCGCAGCGATCCCTCCTGCCGCTTCCGCTCCGGCGCGTGGGGCAAAGCCTGTCGGTGGATTGGACGCGTCTGTCCTTCGGGATGTTCGGCGCGGTGCCGTTGGTCATCCTGCTCGCATTTGACGATGCCCACGTGAACAGCCGCACGCCCTACCTTGCAATATCCGCCTTGATGATGGTGGTCTGTGCTCTGATCTACTGCCGGAGCCGCGAAAGGAGCTTGCAGATCTCCGCGCTCCTCGCGGGTCTGACCTTCTCGATCTGCGGCGCCTGGCTGGACAAGATCCATTTTGCCGGCGGCTTGATAAATTGGGTCACGGTTCCCTCCGCTGGAATCGAGGAAATGTTCTGGTTGTTGAAACTATGGATTCAATGGGGAGCGCTGATAATATCGCCCGTTCTCCTCACCCTGTTGGGACGCGCTGTCAATCTGAAGCGCGCGGTCTGATCCGAGGCTCAAGCGATGCTGAATCTGATCATTTTCATATCGCCGGTCCTGCTGCTCATCATCATCGGCATCCTCATCCGTGCGCGCGGAAATTCCGAGACCGCCGGGCGGCGGTACTTCCTTTTCCTGGCTTGGACCGCCATCGGAGCGCTGGCATTGATCCTCCTCAATTGGATCTTCCCTCGTTCCATCTTTGGTTTTGGACTGGCATTGTTTCCCGTGATCCCCGGGCTGGTCGTATTGACCCTCCTGCACTGGCGCGAATGGACCTCCCTGAGCCGACGGACAAGGAATCCGATTTTGTTTGCAGCGGGTTTCCTGTCCGTGACGATCTTCGTACAACTACTGCGCGTCATCCTGAAAGGCGACTCTTATCAACGCGAATCGCTCTTTTTTGGGATGGCACTGCTTGCCGTCTCGATGTTCCTGCTCATCGCCTGGATTTGGGGGAAGCATTCTCCGTTCCTGCTTTTCTTTATAAATGTTCTTTATCTGACATTCTTTCTGGCATTCGATCTGGGGGCGTTAACCATGTTCACCGAAACCGCGCCTGGGCAGATGCATCTGCATGTCTTGAGTATCCTGGCATACCTGGCAATCCCGGGCATGACCATCCCGGTCATGGCGATGTTGACCGCAGGCATGCTGATCTCATCTTCCACAACCGACGAAGTCACACCGGTTGCATGGAGTTCGATCCTTGGGCGGTTGACGCTCGTCATCATTTTGTTCGGATTGCTTTTATATGTATATCGTTGGCTTTGGTTGTGGGATGAAATGGAAGACGGCCTCCGCTGGATCTTCATGATAATGGTTTCGGGTGTTGCGTCGCTCTCCGCCGGGATGGTGATCGCATTGACCACAACAGGTATCCGCCGCTGGGCCGGGTTGATCTTTGCCATCGCAGTGATGGGTCCCATTTATCTGGCAGCCATGACCAATAGCGGCACGTGGAGCGGGATCACGAACTATACGATCACCGAGGAACGCGCCGCACGCATCCAAAGCGCCATCGAGAGTCATCATGCCCAAACGGGCTGGTATCCCTTGAGCCTCGACGAATTGGTTCCGGGCGAACTGTGGCGGGTTCCGCTTCCCATGATCATGCCGGGACAGGGCTGGTGTTATCAGGGCGGTTCGAATTATTACCGCCTTGGCGCGGTCTATCGTGAGCATTGGAGTTCGCCGTATTTTGAAGTGCGCGTATATGCCTCCGCAGGGGATGTGCCGGAGGGAAACTGGGAGTGTGACGAGAAACTCGCTGAAGTGATGTCGCAGAGCAGTTTCTACGGACCTCCTCCCACGCCTGTACCGTTTCCCGCCAGCGAGGTTTCGGTCCCGCGCGTGATCGTCGAGCCGATCCTTCAGGCGCGATCATTTTCAGTTGGAAATTGGTCGCCGGATGGGAAACTCCTCGTCTTCGGGTTGACCGAATATTTCATGACGGATGGGATCGAACACTTGACGATCAATCTGCGTTTCCTCGACGTGAACAGCGGGGAGATCTGCCAGCCCAGCCAAAGTAAATGGACGGTGCGACAATCGAACGGTCTGCGCGACCATTCCGCCTGGCTGCCGGACGGGCGCTTCCTCTTCGTGACCGAGGCTGGTGCAATGACCCTGTTCCGTCCCTGCGCTGACAGCGTGGAGGAGCTGGCGGATCGGTATCCTGTCGCGTTCACGCATGTGATGTCATCCGACGAGGGAGGCGGGCACATCCTGCTGAAGAATGAAGAGGCGTATTGGTTGATGGACGGGATCAGCCTCGAGGTGAGAAAGATCGAGGGCGTCCCAACAGAGTCGTATCGTCCGTGGTATGACTGGTCGCCGGGCGGTGAGCGTCTCGCGCTGTCCCTGATGAGCGGACCGCAGGTCGAGGATGAGGCGTTCCTGTATATCGTGGATTGGGCGAGCGCGGGGGTGGAGGAGGTCATCCCGCTCGAAGGCGCTTCGGACGCGAACCTGCCCATCGTCGAGTGGCTGACGCGTGACGAACTGTTGTTGCATGGGGGCAGGTTGACCGTGTTGGATTTCGGTTCGGACCCGCCCGCTGTGACCGATGTCCTGCGCGATATTTTCCTCCTGGATATCGTCTACCCGTTCGATATTTCAGGCATGGATTCTGTCCGCTCGATTGATGGCGAGGGATATTACATCGGGGTACAGGTCAGCCATCCGCGCAATACGGATGCGTACGTGTATTCATCCGAAACGAGACAGGTCGAAGTCTTCCATCACGATGTCAGTACACTGCTCTTCTTCGATGCCGGTCAATGGATGCGTTTGTTGAAATGGGATGACCCGCCCGCATATCGCGATGAATACGAACTGGTCTGGATGGATAAGCCGAATGAGAAAACGAGGTTGGACGTGGAAGGTCACGTGCCGCGCGCGAACTTTCAGATGATTCCCAGATATTTACCCGGCACATCCCAACTTGTTTTCCATTCCTCGCAGGGCATTTCGATTGTCTCGATACCCGAGGGTAAAACAGTCGGCTTCTGGGAACTGTCGAGTCATGCGGAATATTTCGACGTGTTCCCCTCGCCCAATGGCGAGGCGCTGATCGTTGCTTCGGACAGAGATGGATTGTATTACATTCCTCTTTCATCAAAATGAGGCACGGGAAGGAGAAGCGTTCTCATGACGACAATGCTCTTGAACCAGTTGGGAATCATCCCCGCCATATTGATCACACTGACGGGGCTCCTGATCCTGCGCGGCGAGGACAAGGAAAGGAACACTCCCCGCTTTTTGCTGTTTTTGCTGGGGGTGATGGTGTTGTTTCAACTGGCTCTTCTCATCATAAGACGTTTTTTCACCGAGCCGTATAACCAGCCGATATTTCAAGCGACCTGGCTGCTGGCTCCATCCATCCTGGGGATTCTGGCGCTCATTCTGCTGAATGCGAGGACAGCCTGGAGAAATATGAACCGCAGAACCAGGGCAGCGACCGGTCTGCTGGCGCTGGTGACGGCAGCCCTGTCCGCGTTGAACTGGAATCCTCAATGGGGGTTGGAATTCTTGATCCTGCCTGGAGCGTTGATCCTGTCGATCGGGTGGGCATTGGGAAGGCGGCATCCGCGGCTGGCAGTCATCTTGAGTTTGTTTTCCATCGCCATCCTCTTATACACACACTGGACAATGACCCACCCTCTTGATTACAACGACCCAAACGTTCGTGTGTTCGGCATGGTGCTCTACTTCCCTCTTTTCGTCATTCCCGGGCTTTCTGTGGTCATGTCGGCAGTGCTACTCACCGGCAGCCTGGCGCAGGATGATGAAAGCCCGAGCCGTTTTCATCGAACTGCAAGAATCGCATTTGGCGCAGGTCTGATTCTATATCTGGCATATATCATCTATTTGGGCTCTGTGTGGGATCAGACCGATGATGGACTTTTTGGCTTATTTTTTACGCAACCCTCGGCAATTACAGCCATCGGCGCGGGCATGATCATGATACTTATCCTGCGCGGCAAATCGCGCCTGGCTGGGATATTCTTCATGATCGTTGTGCCCATCCTGCTAAACCAATCCTTCGAGGCGGGCTGGCGGGTTTCCTACCATGAGATCACTGAGGGAAGGGCGGAACGTATCGCCAGCGCGCTAGATCAATTCCATGCGCGCGAAGGAAATTACCCCGAATCCCTGAACGAGTTGACCCCTCGCGATCTGCTGTTCATCCAACAGCCGGTGATACTGGCTGGTGAAGAATGGTGCTATGAAAGCGGCGGGAATTATTACCGGCTGGCGGCATTCTACCGGGAATTCTTCAGCGCGCCGGTCTCCCTGCGCCTCTACGAATCTGCCGGCGAAGTTCCTTCCAGTCCCATGCCGTGCGAGGAACGATTGGCGGAAATGAAGGGAAAATACTATTCCCCGATGGAGGATCCGAACGCGATGCGTCCGCCCATCCCCACGCCTCTGCCGGAGATTGACGTGGAGATGCCGAGGACGGAGGTCCAACCGCTGCTCGATGGCGCGTCCGCCTTCGCTGGAAGTTGGTCGCCGGATGGATTGTATTTCGTCTTCGGGACGCAGGGCGCGAACACGACCATCCATTTTCTGAACGGCAACACCGGCGTGATCTGCACGGCGGAGAGTCAATTCTCCCGTATGGATGGGTTGCGCGAACATTACGCCTGGCTGCCGGATGGACGCATCCTGTTTATTGACACGGCTGGCGGGATGGTCGTGTTGACGCCGTGTAACTCAGAAGTCGAGCGATTGACGAATCGTTTCAATGTGACCTTTACTCAAATTGGGGCATACGCGCCGGAGAGCGGACGTCTCCTTTTACGGAGCGACAGCGCCTATTGGGTGCTGGACAGCCGCACATTGGAAGCGCGATTGATTCCCGAAGTCGCTCCCAACCCGTATGAGTTTCATTGGGACCGGTATGTATGGCTACCCGGCGGCGAACGACTGGTCATTGCCCGGCTGGACGGACGCCAGGGAAGCAATGCCGGTTCAACGCTTTATCTGATTGATGGGCACATCGGCGAAGTTCTAAAAAGCCATTTCATGGAAGGGGATTTCGGTCAAAGCGCGCCCTGGATGGAGGCGATCAGCGATTCGGAAGTCCTCCTGTTCGCGCAGGGAGAATGGCTCATCATGGATTTCAGTGCGGATCAAGTTACGTTCACCAATGTGCTGGAGGACATCTTTGGCTTGGATATTAAATTCCCGGATGATGTATCCGCTTCCGGTTCACATCTGGAGGGCGATGGGAGCGGGTATTATCTCGCTGTCCGTCTCAATCATCCGCGCAACCAGGCGACGTACCTGTACTCCTCCCGGACCGGGCAGAGGTATGTCTACGATCACGAACATCACACCCTTTTGATCTTCCCCGATGGCTATTTGATGGAAATGCCAAAACTGGAGACTACGTCAACCTACCGCGACGAATACAACATTGTGATGGTGAATAATCCTGAAACCGCGCAACCCCGGTTGACCCTGACCGGGCACACGCCCCGCGAATATCCCCATTTGAGTATCGAATACCTGCCGCACAGTTCCCGATTGGCTGTCGCTTCGGCGCACGGCGTTTCGCTGGTCTCCCTGCCGGATGGAGAAATGCTGGCATACTGGTCGCTGGTCGGCGATGGGTTTTCACCCTGGATCACCGCATCGCCGGACGGGTCCGCTTTGGTGGCGGTGAAGGAATTGGGAGGGTTGTATTACATTTCGTTGCGATAGGCGGCGTCTCATCTGCCTGCGCCGAAGCGTAAGAGACGCTCGCTAGCGTCGGACTTTGCGCTGTAATACTAATGCTTGTAAAAATCCGAGGGGAAATCGGGGGGTTGGAGCCAGCTCAGCAATCCCTTGTTCCGAAGCAGGTGCGTGGCGGGTTTTTCGAACCAGACCAGCAGCAGGCTTGCGCTCAACCCAGCTGTCCCCATCCATTGCCAGGCGGTCAGCGTTTCGCCGAGGATCAGGTAACTGAACAATATGGCGACCAGAAGTTCCGCGAGACCGAGCAGGGCGGTCTGCATCCCGCCGATGTTCTTCACGCCGAGGAAGAGCATCAGGCGTGAGATGAACGTGACGGCGGTCAAACCCAAGATCGGCATCCAGGGCGCGTTACCTTGCGGAGGAGGCGGGCTGGCAATGAAATACGCAGGGATCACGATGGCGCTCATGGCAAGCAGGGTGTAAACGGTCACGGTGGGGGCTGGGACGTCGTATAACACGCGCTGGTTAACGGGAAGATGAAGGGCGTATAGTGCGGCGGAGATCAGCATGAACATCACACCGGGCAGGTCTATGTTTCCGGTTTCCACTCTGGTCAGCAAAAAGGCGGAGCAACTCGCGATGACAATGCGGCAGAGGGTTAATTTCGAGGGGGGCTGTCCGTCGAGTTGAAGCCAGAACGCCACGAAGAACGGATACAGCACGTAGAGCATTTGCGCCACGTTTGCGTTCAACCGGTTCAAGCCGAGATAATAAAAAATGGAACCGATGCCGTTGAACGCGCCGGCCAGCAGGCATCCATACAGCCCGGCGGGATAGATGTACAGGAACTGCCGCTTGAAAAGGAGCATGATCAAAACGAGCAGGGCCGCCGCCATCCCCGTGCGCAACGCAACCACCGCGTACGGGGAGAACTGCCCGGCTCCCATCGCGGCTTTGCCGAACACTGGCGCCAGTCCGATCAGCGACGCCGAAACCAGCGCGGCGAAAATTCCCTGGTTGCGTTTTTTCCTTGTCAAGTGTGTATCCGAACTTCAAACGATAACGACGGGCGATCCGGCTTTCGCCCGTCGTTCCTTGTGCGCGCGTTCCTTCTTCATTTTATCAATGAACGGACTTCCTCCAGGAACTCGTCGTTCAGAAAATCCCCCTTCAGCATGAGCGATTGGATCTGTCCCTGAAGGCGGCTCTTCTCGTCCACGGTCAGTTCCTTGGCGGTGGCGACAATGACGGGGATGTTCGCCGTTTCGGGTTTGCTTCGTAATGCGTCCAGCACGGCGAAACCGTCCACTTCGGGCATCATCAGGTCGAGGATCACGATGTCGGGCAGTTCGCGGCTGATCAATTCGATGGCTTCGCGTCCGCTCGCGGCTTCGAAGATCTCGAAATCTCCCTGCGATTGTAAAATGCGTCGGATGAGACGACGCGCCTCGGAGGTGTCGTCAACCACAACCACGCGCGAGAAGCGGTTCGGGGTCACATTGTTCAGGGCAGAGAGGAGTCCCTCCTGCGGCGTTTCGACTCCCGCCTTCCTCTCTCGCAGGTCAATATCGCGCGTCCAGCCTTCGCCGAAGAGGAACTGTTCAGCCGGCAGGGTGTGTCCCGTGCAATTGACGACCACCACATCGTTCGGTTTGATGACCCCGGCGCGCACCAATTTGAAGAGACCCGCGAAGGCCGTGGCGGAGGCTGGCTCCGCGGAGATGCCCTCCAGTTTTGCCAAAACGTGCATGGCGCGGAACGACTCTTCGTCCGATACGCTTTCGAAGACGCCGCCGGTTTCGTTGACCTGCCTGCGAAGCATCATGTACGAACGCCCGGGGTCGCCGGTTGCCAGCGTTTCGATGCGCGTCTTCGGAGTAAGCACCGGCTCGGCTTTTTCGAGTCCTTTTCTCCAACTCGTCACCATCGGCGCGCATCCGTCCACCTGGATGGGCGCCATGGCGGGGATGCGGTCAATCAGCCCGAGCGCCTTCAGTTCGCGGAAACCCTTGTACACGCCGAGCGGTCCCAGTCCGCCGCTGATGGATTGGACGTACCAATCGGGCGTGCGCCATTTGGGATGTTCCTCGGTGGAGCCGGGCGGCGCGCCGTTTTGCAGAGTCAATTGTTCGGCGATCTCGAACGCCAGCGTCTTCATGGCTTCGACGGCGGTGACGGTCCGCGCGCCCATGTCCTGATACAGGCCGCGTTGACGCGCAAACTCCGCCGCCATGATCTTCGCCTCGTCGTAGGAGCCTGTGATCTTGACCACCTGACTCCCGTACAAGGCGATCTCACGCATCTTGACCCCCGGAACGAGGCTGGTGACGAACGCCCAGAGTTTGATCCCCGCCCGGGCTGCGTATGCCGAGAGCGAAATAGCGACGTTGCCGGTGGATGCGGCGACCATTTCGGTGATGCCGCCCTCCTTGAGCGCGGCGATCGTCAGCGCCGCCTGCCGGTCCTTGAAGGAGGAGGTCGGTCCCTGCCTCTCGTCCTTGATGTACAGGTTGTTGAGTCCCAGCATCATGCCCAGGTTCACCGCCTTGATGAGGGGAGTGCCTCCCTCGCCGAGCCGTAAACTCGGGTTTGGGTGGTGAATGGGCAGGAGTTCGCGGTAACGCCACAGGTCGAACTCGCGGTTCTTGAGTTGCGAAGGAAATGTCTTCGCGACCTCCTCCATGTCGTATTCCGCTTCGCGCCACTGGCTGGAGCAGTTGGGGCATTGCATGGAACTGGGCGTGAACGGCGCGGCGTTGCCGCAATCGAGACATCGGATTACGAATGCCATACGGGTATGATTCCTTGTTGGGTTATTGACCGCCGATGCGTTTGAGCGCGTTCTCGATGCTTTCGATCAGGTCGCTTTCGTCGAGGGAACCCTTGAAGATCAACCTTTGCCCGTATTCGGCAAGCTGCTTTTGCTGTTCGTTGGTCAAACCACCGCCGCTGACCACCAGGACGGGGATGTCCCGCAGGTCGCGGTCTTCGCGCAGTTTTTCCAGGATCGAAAAGCCGTCCATTTCGGGCATGAAGATATCGAGCAATATTGCGTCGGGCGGACTGGCGTTGATGTATTCCCAGCCTTTGCGTCCCCCGTCGGCAAGGACGGTCCTGTATTTGCCGTGGTCCTTCAGGATCTTTTCGATGAGGCGCAGGTCGTTGGGGTCGTCGTCAATCACCATCACAGTGCGGATGTTCCCGTTCCTGTTCAGGCGTTCCAGCGCGTTGACGAGATCCTCCTCGATGATGGGTTTGACGAGGTAATCCGTCGCGCCGAGGTTGAATCCCTTGTCGGTCTGTTCGACGATGGAGCAGATGATGACGGGGGTGTCTCGGGTGGCAGGATCAGATTTGATGTCGGTGAGAACCGTCCATCCGTCCACGTTGGGCATCATGATGTCGAGCGTCACGGCGAAGGGGTGAAGTTCCTTGATCCGTTCCTTAGCCCTCGAGGGTTCCGTGAGCGGAACGACGTGATAGCCCTGCGGGTTGAGGTAACGTTCGTACAGGTTGATGACCTGCGGGTCGTCGTCAATGGCGAGGACGATCTTCCTGCCGGCGGGAATCTCCTCGATGGGCTGGTGGAAGAGCGGCATCGTAAACCAGAAGGTGGAGCCTTTGCCCTCCTCGCTCGTGACGCCGATGCGCCCCCCGTGCAGTTGCACGAGATTCGCACAAATGGAAAGCCCCAAACCCGAACCGCCGGTCTTGCGCGTGGCGGAGCCGTCCACCTGTGAGAAAGCCTTGAAGAGTTTCTCCTGTCCCTCCAGCGAAATGCCGGGGCCGGTGTCCGTGACGTTGATAAGCGCTTCCAGCATTCCGTTGGGCGCTTTTTGGACGCGCGTCTCGACGGTGATCGAGCCCTCATCCGTGAACTTCGCCGCGTTGGAAATCAGATTAAGCAGCACCTGGCGCACGCGCATCGTGTCGCCGCGGATGGTGGGCATGTCCGGCGGAACCATCTCGACCAGTTGGATGGGTTTTTCCTTGACGAGTCCCTTGGCGGTGGAGAACACACTGTGGATCATCTCGGACAAGTGGACTTCCTCGAATTTGAGTTCCATCTTTCCGGCTTCGATGCGCGCCAGATCGAGGATGTCGTTGATCAAACCGAGCAGGTGTTGCCCCGAATTGTAGATGGCGGTCAGGTCCTGCTGCTGCATGTCGGTGATGGGTCCGTCAATGCCCTTCAGGATGACGCGCGAAAAACCGATGATGGAGTTCAATGGCGTACGCAGTTCGTGGCTCATGTTCGCCAGGAACTGGCTCTTGAGTTGGTCCACCTCCTTGAGGCTCGTGATGAGTTCCTGCGATTCGGCGAAGAGCGAGGCATTGTTGATGGCGACCGCGATCTGGTCCGCAAGCGATTGCAGCACGGAGACGACATCAGGGGTGAAGGCGTGTTCCTGCGTGGATTGGATGTCCAGCACGCCGAGGATCTTGCCGCCCACTTTCAAGGGAATGGCGACCTCGGATTGCGTATCGAGCAGGAGCGGATTGGGCTGGTGAAGCGGTTCGTGTCTTACGTCGTTGGCTAGCACGGTCTCCCCGCTTTCCGCCGCCTTTCCCACGATGGTCTGCGAACCGACCAGGACCCTGTGTTTTTGAAGTTTCATGATCTCGCCCGCCCCGCCTGTGCCTTCGCGCAAAACGGCGTGGAAACCGTCCTCGTCCACTTGATAGATCGAAGCGGAGTAGAACCCCAGCCTGTCGCCGACCAGGTTGACAGCGCGGGTGAAGATCGTATTCAGGTCGAGCGTGGAGGTGACGAGTCGCCCGATCTCTGCGGAGGCGGCGAGATATGTGTTGCGCCGTTCCACAGCTTCCCTGGCTTGCAGGCGTTCGAGAGCGGCGGCGGTCTGCGCGACGATCAATTCGAAATTTTCGGCGTGACCCTCCGTGATGCGTACGGACGTATCGTACGTCTGCACCGCCATGACGCCTCGGATTCCCCCCTCGCTTTTCAGCGGCACCCCAAGCCAATCCACGCTGCGGACTCCGCTCGAGACGATCTCGCCTGCGGCTTCGAGATCGGCGAATATCTCCGGCGTGGCGCGTAACCGTTTGCCGGAGCGGATGACGTAGGAGGTCAGCCCTCTACCCAGTTTGCGCGGCGCCCAATCGGTGTCGAACTCATCGGCGTGATAGGGGAAGGTGATCAGGTTCGCCGCCCGGTCGTAGAATGCCACGTAGAAATTACGGGCGGGCAATACCTTCTGGATCACCGCATGAACGGTCTGGAACAGTTCCTCGACCGTGTTCGACGTGAGGGCGCTCTCGGAGATTTGCGTAATGGCGGCTTGCGTCAGTTCGTGCGCCTTTCGGTCGGTGATGTCGCGCGCCACCCAGAACACCTGGTCGCCGCTGAGTTTCGAAACGCTCGCGTCGAACCAGATGTCGTTCCCTTCGAGGTTGAGCAGGTATTCGGTCTTGACGATGGTGTCGCCGCGCAGCGCCTCGTGGATCACGTCCATGAACTGCTTGTGCAGTTCGGGCGGAAGGATATCCCTTATGTTTTTTCCGACCATTTCGGCAGGCGGACGTATGAGCAGGGAGGGGTTCGTCGGCGCGATGCGAACGTAATAGCCATCCTTGTCGTACACGATGATCACGTCGTTCATGGACGCGAACAGCGCGCGCAATTCCGATTCGGATCGTTGGGTTTCCTGGAACAAACGCGCGTTTTCGAGCGCAAGCGTGAGTTGGTCGGTGACCTGCCGCACGAGCAGTTGATCCTCGTCGGTCCAAACCCGTTGGCTCGTTTCGTCCAGCGCCTGAAGCGTTACCCAGGTGTTTGGGGCGGTTTGGAATTCCAAAGCCAGGACGGTATCAGCCTGGGAGAGGGGTCTGGTCGGCTCGAGCGCGCGGGCGCGTCGGGGAGCGGCTTTCGTTTCGACCGCGCGGGCTCTTTCCTCCGGCGCGCGTTTTGGAACGCCCGCGGCCGGCGTCGCGCTCGGTTCCTCGTGTTTGATATCGTCAAACAGTTTGTCAAGCCGTTTGGCGATTGGCTTCTTCTTTGGCATATTCGATCAACTCCTGGGCAAGGACGCGATACTGCTGCGAGCCGCGGCTGTTCGGTTTGTAAAATGTGATTGGCACTCCGGCGATGGGGCTTTCCCGCAATTTGGTGTCTATCTCGATGACAGTCGTGAACACGCCCTGCCCGAACGTGGCTTGCAATTGCTCGAAGATGTTGCGGTGCGTCCGATTGCGGCGGTCGAGCAGCGTGACGAGGATGCGGTAGGCGAGACCGGGGTTTACCTCCTGCCGGATGCGGCGGATGGCGCCCATCATGTTCCTCAACGCGTAGGCGGAGAAGTATTCCGCCTGTGTGGGGATGATGAGCAGATCCGCCGCGGCGAGCGCGTTCAAGGTGATCGCCCCGAGAGCGGGAGGGCAATCGAGCAGGATATAGTCGTATGGAAGCGAATCAGCCTCGAGGGCGTCGCGAAGCGTGGTCAGGTAATGGGTTCGCATGGGCAGGAACTGTTCCGCGTTCTCGATGCGGAAACTGGAGGGAACGATGTTCAGGTTCGAGACCTCGGATTTGCGGATGGCGGTTTTGATTTCGGCGTTCTCGATCAATACGTTCGCGGATGAAACGCTCGCCTCCTCCGCTTCGAGACCGAGGGCAAGCGAAAGATTCGCCTGTGGGTCGAGGTCCACCAACAGCACACGGTAATTCAATTCGGCGAGCGCGGCTCCCAACGATAACGTGGAGGTGGTCTTTGCCACGCCGCCTTTTTCATTCGACATCGCGATAATGTATGCCACGTTACACCTCCGATCCTTTGCCGTCGCTCTTGCGCGGGACGATCTCCACTCGGCTGGCGCCCAACGCGTCCCGCAGTTCGTTGAGGGCTGTTTCGATCATGGCTTGCGGGTCGGTGTGACTCCTGATCTTGCCGGTGATCTCGGAGACGAGCCGCTCGCGTTCGGCGCGCAGGGTCGTTTCTTCGAACAGGCGCGCATTCTCCGCCGAGAACGCCACGCGTTCGGCGACCGCTCGGATGAGGTCCAATTGATCCTCGTTCCATTTGCCGCCCGCGCCCGGGGATTGGACGACCAGATTGCCGATGACCTCGCCGCGCAACTCGATCGGGACTACGACTGAACCTGATTCAGCGTCCCGCGCTTTTACCCTGCCTTTGCCCATCTCTGCCAGATTGACCGGTTCCTTCAGCGGGGAGGCGCCCATGGCGTTATAGCGGTAGCCCAGCAGTCTTTGTTGTTTGGGCAGGCGCTTCCACGCCTCCCGCGTGGACTGGCGCATGACCATTTGCAATTCCGCCAGCGTGCGGTTCGAGTTGTCGAAGAGCCGCGCGTTCTCGATGGCAAGGCTTACCTGGTCGGCGAGGAGGCTGAGGGTTTGCGCGTCCTCATTCGTGAACGCGCCGGTTTCCCTGCTTTGCACGTCCAGCGCGCCAATGATGCGGTCTCCGCTTTTGAGAGGCAGAGCCATTTCGGAGTGCGTTTCGGGCAGGTCCGGGTTGTTGAAGAACACGGCATCCTTTCCCACATCGAGAGCGATGCGGGGTTCGCCGGTCGCGGCAACATTGCCCACGATACCCTCTTCTCCCACGCGCAGACGGTGTCCGCGCTCGAGCATTCTTTGTCCGCCTTCGCTGTTGGCGGCGGCAAGCACGGCGTATTCGTTCGCTTCGTCAAGCAGGAAAACGCCGACGTGATAGAAACCGTAGTTCTCGCTGATCATCGTCGTGACCTGCGGGAGAAGTTGCTGGAGGTCGCGAATGGATGTGATGGAGCGGGCGACCTGGGCGAGCGCCTCGAATTGCGCGGCGCGCCGGCGGATCTGTTCGTTTGCGTTCTCCAATTCGAGGCTTCGCTGCTGCGCTTCCTTTGTTCGTTCGGCAACCCGCGATTCGAGGGTGTTGATCGCCCCCTTCAATTCCGAAGCCATCGAGTTCAGAGTGGCTGCAAGCCTGCCGAACTCGTTCTGTTCCGTTACCTCCGCGCGCGCGTCCAAGCTGCCTTTCGCCATCTCTTCCGCCGCGCGCGTCAGGGACGCCAGCGGCGCGAGCAGGTTGTTGGCGAAGTTGACGGTAATGATGGACGTGAGAGCGAATATCCCCAGCACGACGAAAACGCTGATAGCCAGGGCGATGCTGTTTTCACGGTCGAGTTGTTGTTCCGCAGTCAGAGCGTCCGCAAGCATTTCCTGCGATGGCACGAGGATCGCGAGGCTGAAATTCACGCCCTCGACGGGGCGGTAGGCGATGAAGCGCTCCGTGCCGTTCACGTTGATCTGCGAGAAACCGGCGTTGCCGGAAACCATGTCGCGAAGGATGGCGCCAACTTCAGTCCCCTCGCTTCCCAGCGCGTCATCCGTCAGTTCGCTCCCCAGCGGGATCGTTTCGGGGTCAATTCCCAGGTCTGCGTAGCCCGAATCGGGCATGGCGATCAACCGCCTGTCCCGATCAATAAGGAAGGCGTAGCCGGTCTCGCCGACGCGGATATTTGCAATATTCTCCGATATCTTCGTCAGTTGGATATCCTGCGCGACGACGCCCAACAACCTGCCGGACGCGTCATAGACCGGGGCGCTGTTCGTGATGACAATTCCGTTCAACGCCGCGTCCAGGTAGGGATCGGACCAGACCGCGTCCCTGTCCGGGTTCGAATCCGGGTTTGCCTTCACGTACCAGGGACGCCCGGTCACGTCGAAGTCTGCAGGGACGATGGCGGCAAGGTCAATGTTGGGGTAATACAGGGTTAGGCCGGTCGCGCCGCCGAAATAGATGGCAATGATGTCCGGGTTGGTCTCAAGGATGGAGGGAACGATGAGATCCATGTGGCGCAGGGAGTTCAGTTCGGAAATCATCTCGGTCGAAAGGTCGGATGCGGCGGGGATGAAGACGGAGCCAATCTCTGAATTCGAATTGTCCCAACTGCCCTTGTCGTTCCTGGCAAGCGAACCTTCCGCGTCCCAATAAATGCCTATTCCAAAGGAGGGTTGATCCGCAAGCAGGTTCTGGCTGTAGTCCCTGAGGGAAAGCGCGCCCGTTCTTAACGATCCGAAATAATTCGAGAGGGTCTCCGCCTGCCGATCTGCCGTGGAGTTGAGGATGTTCTCCGCCTCCTCGCGGGTGCTCGTCTCCAGTCGCTGCAAAAGATTGTCGTTCGTCTGCCTCGTCCGCACGTAGACGAACACGCCCATGATCGCAATCGCCAGGAACACGATGGCGATGCTTCCCGCCACCAGCCTGTTTCGGATCGGGAGCGAGCGCAGGGATGCGAATAATCGTTTCATGCCTGTTGTATCCGGTATGCTCGTCATTTGATTCACACTCCATCCGAACTTTCGAACTGGATGAGGACTTCGGAGCCCGGGAGGGCGCGTCCCAACTCTTCGACTGCAGTCTGCAACACGTTACGCATGTTGATGGACGCGCCGATCTTCGCGGATACTTCTCCGATCTTTGCCTCTTTTGCGGCGCGTCGCTGCGACTCCAGCAGGAGGCGGGCATTATCGAGCGCAAGGGCAAGACGGTCCGAAACGGCTTGCGCCAGGTTGATCTCGTCCTGGTTCCATTTACGGTCTTTTGTGGGGGCTTTGATGTTGAGGACGCCGATGATCTGTCCGCGCAGTTTGACGGGGACGACGATGGTCGGTTGGGATTTGTTTTCCCTTCCATCCAGGACGATGACCTGACCGCTGGCGAGTGCGCGGCGGATCTCGTCCGTTTCCGTCGGTTTGAGCAGTCGTTTGCCGCCGGTCGCGGTCTGGCGATAGCCGATGCGAGTTTCGCGGCTGGCGAACGTGCTCCATTCCCGCCGTTGGATCTGGGCGTACAACGCTTCGGCTTCTTCACGCGCCTGTTGCATTTGGTTGAAAAGGCGGGCATTTTCGATGGCGGTGGCGACCTGTTCGGCGAGGATGCCTAGGAGGCTGGCGTCGCTTTCCGTAAACGCGCCCGGTTTGACGCTTTGCACATCT
>JABWAU010000020.1 GCA_013360875.1 Anaerolineales bacterium
ACACGCTTAACAACAGAATATCGCCGAGATAGCTCAGTTGGTAGAGCACGCGACTGAAAATCGCGGTGTCCACAGTTCGATTCTGTGTCTCGGCACTCTCGGTGGTTGGTTGATCGAATGCGGGCGTAGTACAGTGGTAGTACGTCTCCTTGCCAAGGAGAAGGTCGTGGGTTCGAATCCCATCGCCCGCTCAGTTCTTTTATAAATGGCGTCGTGGCCAAGTGGTAAGGCAAGGGTCTGCAAAACCCTCATTCAGGGGTTCGAATCCCCTCGACGCCTCTTATCAATTTACGATTGACGATTAACGCCTCGCGGCGTTTTTTGTTTTTTCCGGAACGGTTCGTTCGACGACTCCCGGCTCAAGGTTGCGCGACTTTGTTATATAATGTTCTCCGATGGACATGCAGCGTGGAGGAGATTCGTATTACCAACTTTAGGATTTGATTTGCAATGAAAATTTTGTACGTTGAAGACGATACAACTCACGTGGAACTGACACAACGCACCCTTGAGGATAGTCTCAAGGAGCGTTTTGTCCTGCTCCATTCCGATTCGTTTCAAGCCGCGCTGGAGGTCCTCGAGAAAGAAACGGACATTGACATTGTGCTATCCGACCTGCGTCTGCCGGACGGTTCGGGCTTGGACCTTTTGAAGAGGATCCGCGAAAGACCGATGCCTCCCGCAGTCGTGCTTGTCACCGGGCAGGGGGACGAACAGGCGGCGGTGGCCGCGCTCAAGGCGGGCGCGGCGGATTATCTCGTCAAGCAAAGCGATTACTTGCACCGCCTCCCTTTTGTCGTCACGAACGCGGTGGCGCAAAACAATCTGGCGCGCGAACAGGCGGCAAAACTCGAAGCCCAGGTCAGATACCAATCCCTCGTGGAGCAGACCCCTGCGGTCGTCTTTCTGGATACGTTGGATGAGATCGAGGAGACGATCTATATCAGTCCGCGCGTCGAGGAACTGACCGGTTACACACCCGACGAATGGCAGGCGGATGATTTCCGCTGGGAAGATCACATTCACCCCGAAGACAGGGAAAGGATTTTGGAGGCGGACAGGAGGTCGCGCGACAAAGGCGGGCGTTTCGCGGAGGAATATCGCTTCATTCGTCGGGACGGCCGGGTCGTCTGGATCAAGGAGGATACCAGCCTGATCCGCGACGCGAACGGGAATCCACTCTACTGGCAGGGCATCCTGATTGACATCACGCGTGAAAAAGAAGCCCAAGCCGCCATCCAGGAAAGCGAGGAAAGGTTCCGGCGCGTCTTTCACGCTTCACCCATCGCCACCTGTGTGGTAACGCTCGAGGAGGGGCGTTTTATTGACGCCAACCTTGCGTTCCAGAACCTGACCGGCATGTCCCTAGGCAGGTTGATCGGGTACACGTCGCTGGAATTGGGGTTCTGGGACCAGAAGAGCGAGCGGGAAAATTTCGTCCGGCGTTTGAAGGAGCAGGGTTCGCTGAAAGGGGTCGAGATCCAATTCAAGAACGTGCCGAACGGACCCAGGGATACGCTCGCCTATTACGAACTGGTCGAACTGGGCGGAACCGCCTGCGTGCTGGCAATGTTCTACGACGTGACCGAACAGAAGAACGCGCAAAAAGCGATACAGTCGGAACGGGATTTTGCCCTGCAGATTCTCAACAACATGGGGCAGGGTCTGACTGTTTCCGCCCGGGATGGTAGTTTCGAGTATGTTAATCCGGCGTTTGCCGGGATGCTTGGGTACGCCGCAGAGGAAATGATCGGAAAGACCCCGCTGGATTTTACGGCGCCGGCAGATCGAGCCGCCCTGAGGGAGGAACGCGCCAAGCGCGAGAGCGGTATCTCGTCCACTTACGAATCGAGGCTGATCCACAAAGACGGGCGGGAGGTTCCGGTCACGATCACAGCAGTTCCGCGCGTGCAGGATGGGAAGATCATCGGCACGATCGCGGTCATTACCGATCTCACAAACCGCAAGCGGACGGAGGAGGCGCTGGCGCGGCAGGTCAAGGAATTGACCGTATTGCGCGCCGTCTCCGTTGCGGGAACGGAAGGCGGCTCTGAAGACGAGGTCATCGCAAAGATCGTAAGGATCACGACGCAGATCTACGACGAGGTGTGCGGCGTACTTTTGCTCGAGGAGGGAGGCGCTACACTGAAACCGCATCCGTCCTATTTCGGAGCCAACGTCGAATACTGGAAGGATGGCGTCCCGATCGCGCAAGGCGTTACGGGGAAGTGTGTGTCGCTTGGAAGACCCCAGCGGCTTGGAAACATCAGCAAGGAACCGGCCTACATAGAGATCGCCTCGGGCATCCGCTCCGAGTTGTGCGTACCGATATACGTCAATAAAAGGATCATCGGCGTTTTCAACGTCGAGAGCAGGAAAGCGGAGGCCTTCGACGAGGAGGACGAACAGTTCCTGGTCACGGTGGCTGGCACGCTGGGAACGGCGCTGGAAAGCGTGCGCCTATATGAAACCGAACGCCTGCGACGCGAAGAGGCGGAGACTCTGCGGGAGGCGACCGCGTCCCTGAGCGCACACATCGAGATCGAATCCCTGCTCGAACAGATCCTGGTCTCGCTTCGGAAGATCGTTCCCTACGACAGCGCCTCCATCTTCCTAGAGAAGAACGAAGAGGAAATGGAGATCGTCGCCGCAAAGGGCTTCCCCGAAGGGGAGAAGGTCGTCGGCAGGATCGTTAAAAATACTGCCAGATGGGCGGAATTGGTCAAGACGCGCCAGACGCTCATCATGCCAGACGCTCGGGAGGATCCGCGTTTCGAAAAATGGGAAGTCTCCCATGAGATCCGCGGCTGGATGGGCGTCCCCATGATCACACAGGACAAGGTCGTCGGGTTCATCAACCTCGACAGCCACCGTGTCAACGCCTTTACCGAACGCGATGCGACGCTAGTGCAGATCTTTGCTCATTCCGCCGCCGTTGCGATCCAGAACGCGATCCTGTTCAACGCGGAGAGGGAACAACGCAAGCGCGAAGAAACCATGCTCGAACTGATGCGCGTCACCACCTCCACGCTCGAACTGGACGCGGTCATGCAAACCATCCTCCAGCACATGATCAACCTGATCCCCAGCGATTCGGGGACCATCCAATTGCTCGAAAACGGCAGGCTTCGCATCACAGCCACGCAGGGATTCAAATCGGACGTTCTGATAATGGGTCAAACGCTCCGACTGGAGGATTCGCCCCTCAAACAACGGGCGTTGAACACCTTACAGCCCGTCTGGGTCAACGATACGCACCAGGACCCCAATTACAGGTTTTTCGCGGGCGTGGAGGATATCAATTCCTTCATGGCAATCCCCCTGGTTTACAAAGGGGACGCCATCGGGCTGGCTACGCTGGACAGCCGCCAACGCGGCCGGTACAGCCGGGAGGACGCCGAATTTGCCTTCACCATCGCGAACCAGGCAGCCATCGCCATCGGAAACGCGAGACTCTACCAGGAAGCCTTGAGAGCCTCGGAACGCCGCGCCGTTCTGCACCGCATCAGCCAGGATATCGTCCGCTTCACCCAGGACGCGGAGCGGATCTACCGATCCATACATGAAGCCGCCGAAAAACTCATGCCCTGCAATGTGTTCACGGTGACACTGAAGAACGAAGCCGCCGACGAAAACGTTTTCGTGTACGTGATGGAAAACGGGGTGAGATACCATCCCGAAAACAGACCCGCCCGCGAGGGGCTATCCGGCGCGGTCATCAACGAGGACAGGAGCGTCATCCTGAGAAATGAACAGGAGATCGAGGCGGCGGGCTTCCCGCATTTCGGCTCGACAATGCGCGTGAATTCTGTGGCGGCTGTTCCCATGCGGGTCGGGGACAAGACCATTGGCATGATCTCCGCGCAATCCTACGAGCCCAATTCGTATCAGGACGAAGAGCAGCGCCTGCTCGAAATGCTCGCCACCCATGCCGCGACCGCCATCGAGAATGCCCGCCTCTTTCAGGAGGAAAGACGCCGCACACAGATCATCGAAACGCTCGTGGACATCGCCAACGAGATCGCCACGACACAGGACATCATGCCCGTCCTCGACAAGATCACCCAGCGCGCCCTCGAACTCCTCCACGCAAACCACGTCGCGATCTACCTGCTCCACGACGACAACCACACGCTCAAGGTCATCACAGCCCAGGGAATACACAGGCAGGAACTGCTCGCCCAAACCCTGAAGGTCGGCGAAGGCATCACCGGCAGTGTGGTCGCCACAGGCAAGCCCGAAATCATAGAACTCGTCGCCAGCGACCGGAGGAGAAAACGCGTCCTCGGCACGCCGGAAAGCGACGCCGAACGCGAAACCATGATGTCCTCCCCGTTGATCCTGCGCGGGCGACGCATCGGCGCGATCAACGCCTGGAGATTGCGAACCAATGGCGTGTTCACCGGCGTGGAATTGAGCTTTTTGACCAGCATCGCGAACCAGGTATCGGTTGCGATCGAGTCGTCGAACCTGTTCAAGGAGACCGTCCGCCGCGCCCAGGAATCCGCCGCCATTGCGGAGGTCGGGCGGGATATTTCCGCCACGCTCCAACTGGACGTCGTTCTCAACAGGATCGCAACCTACGCCATGGAACTGTTGAACGGCGAAAGCAGCGCCGTCTACCTGCTCGACCCGGCGCGTTCCCTCCTCAGGGCGATTGCGGCGCAGGGAAAGGACGCCGCGGAGATCATGAACGATCCGCTCGAGATGGGAAGGGGCATTCTTGGAAACCTTGCGTTGAACAAGGCGGGCGAGATCGTCAACGACACTTTCAACGACCCGCGCTCCGTCATCATCAAAGGAACGGAGGTGGATCCCCACGAACACCTTATGGGCGTGCCGGTCCTCGAAAAGGATCAATTGACGGGATTGGTGGTCGTATGGCGCAGCGGCGTCGAGAATGAATTCAAACCCTCCGACCTCGATTTCCTTAACAGCCTCGCCCAGCAAGCCGCGACCGCCATCAAGAATGCCCGCCTTTACGATGAAGCGCAGCGCCGCCTCAGGGAGGTGGAAACCATCAACCGCCTGTCCTCCTCTCTGCGCGAGACCCAATCGCAGACGGAAATGTGCAACATCCTTCTCGACGAAACGCTCGACCTGCTCGAAGCCGATCACGGATCGGTCTGGATACTGGACACCTCCATTAACATGATCGTCCAGCGCGCGGCGAGAGGCGTCGCCGAAAAGGTCAGAAACCCGCGCCTCAAGCCGAACGAGGGGATCGTGGGACACGTTCTCAACACGGGCAGGCGTCACATTTCCGCCGACATGAAGAACGACCCCCTTCTTTACAGAGGCAACCGGGATGTGATCCTGGACGGGTACGGAGGCGCGGGCATTCCCATCAAATCCACCGATGGGATTCTGGGGGTGCTGATCGTGCAAATCGAATCGAGCCGGCGCGTGGAGGATCACCTCAACCTGCTGGAAACGCTTGCCGAGATCGCGGGAAACGCGATCCACCGCGCGGACCTTTTCGACCAAAGCCAGGAACAGGTCCGCAAATTGACCACCCTGCGCGACATCGACTCCGCCATCGCCTCATCCACCGACCTGCGCGTGACTCTCAACATCCTGATGGATCATACGCTGAGACATCTCAAAGTGGACGCGGTGGACATTTTGCTTTATCACCCGGAACTCCAAAGCCTGACGTACCTGTGCAGCGCCGGTTTCCGTTCCGCCTCCCCCACCCGCCCAATGATGAGGATCGGCGAGGGGCTGGCTGGGCAGGTCGTCCTGAAGGGAAGAATCGGGCAGGTCCCCGATCTGCAAAGGTCGAGCGAGGTGGCGCGCGATCCCCTGCTGGCGCGCGAGGGTTTCGTCTCGTACATTGGCGTTCCGTTGATCGTAAAAGGCCAGATCAAGGGCGTATTCGAGATTTTCACCCGCTCTCCGCTCTCGATCAACGACGAATGGACGCAGTTCATGCAAACGCTGACGGGACAAGCCGCCATTGCGATTGACAACTCGCAGTTGTTCGATAACCTGCAGCGTTCCAACCAGGAGATCAGGCAGGCATACGATACGACGCTGGAAGGCTGGGCGCGCGCCCTCGAAATACGCGACCGTGAAACCGAGGGTCATACCCGCCGCGTGACCCAACTGACGATGCAACTTGCGCGCTACATGAACGTCAGCGACGACGAAATGGTCAACATCTATCGCGGCGTGCTTCTGCACGACATCGGCAAGATGGGCGTGCCGGATCATATCTTGAGGAAGACGGGTCCGCTCACCGAACAGGAATGGGTCGAGATGCGCAAACATCCGCAATACGCCTTCGACCTGCTTTCCCCCATCCCCTACCTGCGCCCGGCGCTCGATATCCCTTATTGCCATCACGAGCATTGGGACGGGAGCGGTTATCCGCGCGGCTTGAAGGGCGAGCAGATCCCGCTTGCGGCGCGCATCTTTTCCGTCGTGGATATTTGGGACGCCCTGCTCTCGGACCGTCCCTACCGGAAAGCGTGGCGCGAGGACAAGGTGATCGCATACCTAAAGGAGATCTCGGGCGCCATTCTCGATCCGAAAGTCGTCAACGCCTTTATGAGGATGCTCGAGGAAAACGAAATAATAAAAAAGGGATAGCGGCATCCCGCGCCGCCATCCCAAAAGAACGTCCCCGGATTTACAGTATCGCAAGATTTATCTTGCCTCGCACTGCAAGGCTTTATCCTGCCTCGTACCGCAACACATCCTGCGGTGTTGCAGCGCGGGAAAGCCGGGCAAGGTGGGTTACTTGACCCTCAGGAACTTCCGCCTGCCAACCTGCAACACGCCCGGATGCGGGAAAGGGACGTCCCCGCGTTCTAGCGCTTCGCCGTCGAGCCGCACGCCCTTCTGGTCTATGAGGCGGCGCGCTTCGCTCCTGCTCGAAGCCATTCTGGAAGCAAGGATCACGTCCAGCACGGTTTCTCCCTTTTTCAGGGTATGTTCGGGCATTTCCCTGGGCGCTTCCCGTTCCTGGAAGACGCGTTTGAAATGTTCCTCGGCTTTAACCGCATGGGCTTCTCCATGAAAGATGCTGACGATTTCACGCGCCAACTCCATCTTTACATCACGCGGGTGACGCGTTTGATTTGCCAGAGCGTTCTCCACAGATCTAACCTGCTCCGGCGTGTAACGCGTAACCAGCTTGAAGTAAATGGGCATGACATGGTCGGGCAGACTCATAACCTTGCCGTACATATCTTCCGGGTCAGCCAGTATCGGAATATGATTGCCCAGCGACTTGGACATGCGAATGACGCCATCCGTGCCGGGCAAAATGGCAAGCAAAATGCCGACTTGCGGACGCTGACCGAACATTTCCTGCAACTTGCGTCCGGCGGTTATGATGTTGAACAACTGATCGCTGCCGCCCACCTGTACATCTGCGTTCAAGGCGACCGCGTCATATCCCTGCATGAGCGCGTAAAAAGTTTCGTGCAGGTAAACCGGCTCGCCCTTGTCCCACCGCAATTTGAAGTTCTCGCGCGCGACAAACTGCTGGATGGTAAATCCCGAACCAAGTTTAATAAGATCAGCCAGTTTCAGATCGAGCAGCCATTCGTGATTGAAGCGAACTTTTGTTTTTTGACGGTCGAGAACGTGATAAGCCTGTTCGGCATAAGTCCGCGCATTATGCTCGGTCTGCTCCCTGGTCAACACAGCCCGGAGCCGGTCCTGGTCGGATGGGTCCCCGACCATGCTTGTTCCTGTTCCAATGAGGAAGGTCACGTCATGACCCAAATCCTGGAACTGGCGCAATTTGCGCATCGTGATCGTGTGACCCAGGTGCAGGTCGGAAGTCCGAGGGTCATACCCGCAGTACACGCGCAGAGGTCTGCCCTCTTTTTCGGCGTCCATCAGGCGCTGGCGCAGTTCATTCGTCATCGCCTTTTTCAATTCCTCATCGCCGTATTCGGTGCCTTGCATCAATAGTTCGACTTGTTCTTCGATATTCACTTGTGCCTCCAGGTAACGCGAGATTTACCTCGTCCGCAACGATATGTATCCTCTTCGAGGACCTTGTATTGCGCTGTGAACGCAAAAGCCTGCATAAACAAAAACGCGCCCGCGATGGTGGGCGCGTTCATATTCACCATCGTCGGGTTTACGGATGGGGATAATAATACAAATTCACAAACCGGATCTCGAACATGCGCCCATTATACACGCAAGCAGTCCTGTGGACAACGATACCGGCGGCCGCCGCGCAGGTTGACAACCTGCCTCACTGACCCAAATTGACAGCGAAAGACCACGGACCTTTGACCGTGTAGAACTCGTCGCTGTAGACGATCCGTTCCGCCTCCTCCTGGGACATTGAGTCGGGTTTGCTCACGATCTGCATAACCTGCACCCCGGCCGAATCCACGCATGCCAGTTGGATGGCGATTCCGCGCTCATTGAGCGTCTGCTGGATCTTGGGCATGTAGATCGAGCAATATTCCTCGGCGCGCGGCGGCGCGGCGATGGCGTCAATCGTGATGACGGCGGCAGACAGGTCCGCGTCGGGCGGGATGTTGAAGAACGACAGGTCGTCGCACCTCAAGCCCGATTGACCTTCCGCCGCCTCCCGCAAACTCAGCATGGTCGAACCGAAATCAACCGCCGCCCCGCCCGTGTATTGCAGGCTGGCGCTCCACACGGACCAGTCGGACGTATCCAGCAGGGTGTAACACACTTCGATGTGAACTTCCTTGCCGTCGCGCCAGGCGCGGTTCACGCGCGCCTCGATCCCGTTGGCGGCTTGAACCGCGGAGACAGGGGCGGCTTCGACGGTGGGATAGGATGGGTCAATGTAAGCGGTGGGCAGCGGCGGTTCCGCATTCGGCGCGGATGGCAGGTTGCACGCGGAAAGAAGAAGGACGAGCAGGACGAATATCTTTTTCATGGGTCTCCTAAAAACCGCCAGCGGGCAGGCGGACTTCCTGTCATTCGAATATCTCTTGTGCCGCCTCTTCGATGGTTGGAAATTGGAACTTGTATCCGAGTTCGAGCAGGCGTTTGGGCTGGGAGTAACTGCCTTCGGTGAGCAGGACGCTCATTTCGCCGAGAGGGATCCTCAACAGGAACGCGGGGAGATGGAACCAATAGGGTCGTTTCAATTCCCGCGCGAGGGCTCGCATGAAATCGGCGTTGGAAGTGGGGGTGGGCGCGATCAGGTTGAAGGGACCGCGCGCGTTTTCGTTTTCGAGCAGGAATCGCATCGCGCCGACGTAATCGGAAATGTGGATCCAGGGCGTGGCTTGCTTTCCATCGCCGAATCTGCCTCCGAAGAACAATCGCACGGGCAGCGCCATGAGCGGAAACAAGCCGCCACGCTTTGCAATCACAACCGCATTGCGCGTGACGACGCGCCGCACGCCGAGTTCCTCGACGGATTTTGTGGCGTCCTCCCACGTCACAGTGAGTTGCGCGAGGAAGTCGTTCGCGGGAGGCGCGGACTCGTCCGCGATGGTATCGTTTCGCAAGCCGTAACGGTTGATGCCGGAGGTTTGCAGGAAAACGCGCGGGCGGCGCGAAGAGTCCTTTATCGCGGAGGCAAGCGCAAGTCCGGGCAGGATGCGGGAGTCGAGGAATTTCCGCTTCTGTCGTTTCGTCCAGGGCCAGTGTTCGAGTCCGTATCCCGTCAGGTTGACGACCGCATCCATTTCACTGACGCGGCTTCCCCATCCGTTCGTCGTCCTGCCGTCCCATTGAATGTGGTTGGGGTCTGCCGTTTTTCGGCGGGTCAGGATGATAACGGTGTGTCCGTCCCGTTCGAGGGAGTTCGTGAGGGCGGAACCGAGGAAACCGGAGCCGCCCGCGATCAATACGTTCATCGTTCTCTCCGAATGACAGGTTCGCGGCGTTCCAAAAAGTGGGTTTTACGAAATATATTAACTGGCATATAATCGTGCCTGTTGCGGAGGCAGAATGCACGAACCAGTGCTGGTGCTAAACGCCAATTTCGAACCGATCAATGTCTGTACCACGCGCCGTGCGGTTGGGCTGCTCCTGGCGGGCAAAGCCGACATGGTGATGAACGGACGCGGTCAAATAAAAACTGTATCGCAATTGATCCCGCGCCCCTCGATCATCCGGCTGGAGATGCAGGTTCATCGCCCGAGACCCCGCGTCAAGTTGACGCGGCGCGAGGTGTTTCGCCGCGACAATTATACCTGCCAGTATTGTGGAAAGCGCGACGGGGGCATGACAGTGGATCACGTGATTCCGCGTCACATGGGGGGCATGCACGTATGGACGAACGTGGTGACTGCCTGTCCGTTCTGCAACCACCGCAAGGGAGGGCGCAAGGTGGAGGAGGCGCACATGCGCCTGTTGCATCCGCCGAAGGAGCCGCCCGCCAGCGCCATGTACATTTTCGGCAGACATTTGAACGAATGCCGGGAATGGGAGCCGTACATCGTCGGCTGGTGATCCCGATCATAAAAGCGACAGTCACCTTCGAGGTGACTGTCGCTTTTATATGTCTATCGTCATAAAATCCCTTGCTAAGATGATTTCGCCCTGGAATGCCTTTCCCGCCTCGGTGACGAGGTCGCCTTTTGCAAAACGCCCCGTCGGGTAGTGGATGAGATAAAGCGTCGCGACCTCCGCCCTGGCTGCGATCTCGCCCGCCTGTTCCGCGGAGGAATGTCCGTACGTCGCGCCGCCCGCTTCGTGGATGAGGATGTCCGCCCCATCCGCCAGGCGGACGGTCTGTTCGCACGGTTCCGTATCGCAGGAATAGGCAAGCACTTTTTTGGTTTGTTTGACCTCGACGCGGATGCCGATAGTGGGGACCATGTGATGGACGGGGGAGGAGGATATTCTGAACTCATCGTCGTCCAGCACAAACGCCATTTCCGCTTCCGGCAGGCGATAAAAGGCGACGGGAAAAAAATTGGGCCACTCCGCCCAGCCGTAGAAGCCCATCAGGTCTTCGAGACGATCCATGGTGAAGTGAAGCCCATAGATGTTGATCGGCTTGGTCCTGCCCATCAGCCACATGCCCATGAGAAGAAGCGGGACGCCGGAAACGTGATCGGGATGGAAATGTGTGATGATGATGTCGGTCAATTCGTTGAAATCCACCCCCGCTTCCTCCAGGCGGACGACCGGGTTGCTGACGCAATCCACAAGGATGGAACGTTTCTCGCCTATGATTGCCAGGTGTGTGTTCTCGTGATCACGGGTTGGTACTGCGTTGGACGATCCGAGGATGATGACCTTTGCCAAGATGGTATCCCTCCATCATAGAAATGGGAACGCCATTTTGATCAGCACGGGAGTTAGATAGATCTCGATCACCGCCGCGACCACCAGCAATGGAACGACCAGACCGATAAAGACCCGGAACCAGTCAGCAATCGAAAGAAGAAGCGTCTCGCCGATGCTTTTATCCGTATTGGGCGAGACCAGCACGGCGCCCACCCGCAACATTGACGCAGTGGCAAGGACGACCGCCGTCAATTCGAACAACCCATGTGGCAGCACTCCCACCAGGAAGGTAAGGATCGGGGAAAAGCCGATCAGTTGCGCCGCGCCCAAAACCCCGCCAACCAGCGCAAAGTTGAACAGATACAACGTCAAGCCCAGCGTACCAAAGGAGATCAGCCCCAGCAAAAGGAAGACGACCGTCGTCCGCGCGTTGTAGAAGAACAGCAGCGGCGCGGGCAGCTGGCTCCCCAATTGATCGAGATTGACGAGGTTGTTCTCCACGAAGGATTTGAAGTCCTCCGCGCGCTCCGGCGAAAATTCGATGTAGGCCGGCACGTTGACAACCACCCAGGCGTAGGCGGCAAAGATCGCGGCCACGCCCAGAACGATCACGATCGCGAGGGGCTGTTTCAATTGCCGCAGGGTGATGGGGATTTCCACGCGATACCAATCGGCGAACGATTTTGCCCCGCCCACAAAACGGTCGCGAAAGACGCGGTAAACGTTTCTGATATTCAGGTTGTCAATCTCGCGCCCCAGCAGGTACTCGCGTTTGAAATGAGCAAGCCCAAGGCGCACCAACAAACCCGAGAGCAGGGTCACGGCGACGATCGCGAACCACAACACATCCTCGTTGCCCCAGAAGATCAGGATGGTCTCGCCCTGCAGGAGGAACGCCACGGGGACGACGACGAACGAAGCCATCAAGTTCGCGGAACGGATCGTCGTCGCCTGCACCGAAATCACGATCGCCGAACTGACCATCAGAACCGCGTGGGCGAAGGTCAGCAAAAAAATCAATGCCAGCATGTAGAGGCTTGGAAACTGCACGTCCCGCCGCGAAACCAGGATCAGATAGATACCCATGGACAGATAACTGAACACCAACGGAGTGGCGATCCCCACGAGCAGTTTGCCGAGATACAATTGTTTGTCCTCCAAAGGGGAGGAAAGCAGCGGCTCGATGGTGCCGCGTTCCTTTTCCCCCACAAACGCCTCCAGCGCAACCACCAGCGTGAACGACAGCGGGAAGAAACCGATCACCAGAATCGCAAACGGGATCAAATTATCCAGGATCAAGTCCCCGCCGAAACGGTTCATAAAATTGACCGCCTGCCGCGTGGTGTCGTCCGCGATGAATGGAAACACCGAAACCAGCAAAGCCATCGGGACGACAATGCGCCAGTCACGGAACTGATCTGTGAACTCGCGCCGCGCCACCAGCCAGATCGCATCCCAATTACGACGCATACGCCACCCCCTGCGCTTCCGCCATGGTCTTCAGATACACCTGTTCCAATTTCCTCGAAACTTCCTGGAAGGAAACGAGCGGCGCGTTGCGGGAGGTCAACGCGCGCACGATCTTCGGGTTGACGACCTGCGGCGCTTCGACCCTGAACCGTAAACTGGTCCCGCTTCGATAAGCCAGTTCCACGCCCTCGGGCAGGTCCAACTCACCCGCGTCGAAGGGCTCGGAGAACTTCGCCTCATATTCCACGGGACCCAACACCCTTCGCTTCAATTCCTCCAGCGACCCGTTCAGCAGGATCCGGCCGCGATAGATGATGGCGATCGTATCCGCCAGCGCCTCCGCCTCGGCAAGGTTGTGCGTACAGATGATGATCGTCCGCTGGGAGGAACGCAGCCGCGCGATCTCGCTCCGCACCAACTGCGCGGATTCCGGGTCCATTGCCGAGGTCGGCTCATCGAGCAGTAACACGGATGGGTCGTGGATCAGGGCGCGCGCCAGCGCCAGTTTTTGTTTCATGCCCTTCGAGTATTCGCCGGAACGCCGGCGCGCCGCTTCGGCAAGCCCGAAGTATTCGAGCAGATATTGGGTGCGTTTCCTGCGTTTACCGGGGTCCAAGCCGTACACCTTGCCGAAAAAGTCGAGATATTCCTCGCCGGTCATGCGCACGTACAGACCGTGCTGTTCCGTCAACACACCGACGTTGGCGCGCGTTTCATGCGGGTTCTTCATCACGTCGTAGCCGGAGACGCGCGCCCAGCCGCGCGTTGGGTTGAGAAGCGCGGTCAACATGCGAACGGTCGTCGTCTTGCCGGCGCCGTTCTGTCCCAGTAAAGCCAGTATTTGCCCGGGGCGCACCGTTAACGACACTCCCTCCACAGCCCAAAAATCCCCGTTGTATTTCTTGCTCAGGTCTTCACATTCGATCATTTTAACTCTCTCGTTTTGAGCATAGCATAGACAGATTCATGGTCAATAAGACAAGGGTCACCCCACGCATCTTATCATTAACCGGGGAATTTAAGCCTTACGATGCCGCAAATACAACGCCGCCCCCGCGCACAGCGCGACGACAGCCATTACGGTCTGGTTGATGTTGATTCCCCCGACGAGCGAAGCGTCGAGCCGCAAAAAGTCCAGGAGGAAGCGCCCGAGCGGGTAGACGATCAGGTAGGTGAGGAAGACGTCGCCGTTTTTCAGGGAGCCGGCAAATCGGCGGGAAATCCACAGCAGTAGGAACAGGTTCATCAGGTTCCACAGGGATTCGTACAGGAATAGCGGATGATAATATTCCACGCTCTGATAATTCGCGAGGCGATGATCGGGATCAATGTAAATTTTCCACGGGAGGTTCGTGGGCGCGCCGTAGAGTTCCTGGTTGACAAAGTTCCCCCAGCGTCCGATCGCCTGTCCCAGCGCCAGGCTCGGCGCGCCGATGTCGGTCCACTCGGCAAAGTTGATCCCGGTTTTGCGGGAATAAAAATACAATGCGATCAACCCGCCGATGACCGCGCCGGGGATACCCAGCCCTCCCTTCCAGACCGCCAGCGCATCGAGCGGATGCGAAAGATACCAACTCGTTGTGACCCCGCTCGAAGGAGAGGGCGTCAGGATGTGCCATATCCGCGCGCCGACGATACCGCCGATCAGCAGATAAATGAACAGGTCCCAAACGATTTCGGGATCGTAGCCGCGGCGCCTCGCCTCCCTGGTTGCCAGGAACGCGCCCGCCACCGCGCCGCTCATCAGGATAATTCCGTAAAAACGCACAAAGAAAGGACCAACGCTAAAGCCTTCGGGCATGTTTACCTCTATTCTTGTCTTTTCATTCTCGCGCGCGCGAGTTTACGCACGTGCCAGATCCGCTGTAACGCGGTGACGTTGGCAAAAACCGCAAGGATTCCAAGACCAAGATAAACCAGATTGAAAACCAACGCAGGGGCAAGCACGAGATACCGCTCGGCGCGCGTGAGCAGACCCACTCTCGCTTCATACCCCAGACCTTCCGCCCGCGCCTTGACGTACGAGACCAGCACCGATCCCGCCGCCGCGCCGAAGGTGAGCATACCGCCCGTCACGTCTCCAACGGTCAGGAAGTGATACAACAAGCCGCCGTAGATGATCAACTCGGAATAACGATCCGAGACCGAGTCAACGTACGCGCCCCAGGCGCTCGCCTCCCCGCGCAGGCGCGCCATCGTGCCATCCAGCGCGTCAATCGGGGTCATTACCGCGATCAGGATGCCGCCGGTCAGCAATTCGCCGCGCGCCAGAAAGTAGGCGCCCAACGTGTTGCCCGCCAAACCGAGCATGGTGACCATGTTGGGCGTAAGTCCAAGCCGCAGGAACAAACGCCCCAGCGGGTCCAATACCCACTTGAACCACAACCGCAGATAATCGGTGAGTGTCTTTTCCGATGATGTCGCGCCGGCGGATTTTTCCATAGCCTCACTCCGTTTCATTCTCTTCCTCTTCATCCAGCGGTCCCAACAGCACGTCGCGTTCCTTGCCGCCTCCTTGCGAGGGACCCACGACCCCCATCTCCTCCAGTTGATCCAGCAAACGCGCTGCGCGCGGATAGCCGATCCGCAGTCGCCTCTGCAACAAAGAAGCCGAAGCGCGCTGGCTCTCTCGGACGATGGATGTCGCCTTTTCGATCAACCCTTCGTCTTCGTTCTCATCCGGTTCGGTCAGCAGTTTCTCCCACGGAGGCGCCGCCGCGTCGCTTTCGCCAACGGTCTTCTGCCAGTGCGAGATGACGCGCTCGATCTCCATGTCGGTGACAAACACACCCTGCGCGCGAACGGGGCTTCCGACTTCCGGGTTGAGGAAGAGCATGTCGCCGCGTCCGAGCAGGTTTTCCGCGCCGGTCGTATCCAGGATCACGCGGCTGTCCACGCCCGAAGCGACGGCGAACGCAAGTCTCGCCGGGAAGTTCGCCTTGATCAAGCCGGTCACCACGTCCGTCGAAGGGCGCTGCGTGGCGACGATCAAATGGATTCCGGTCGCGCGCGCCATCTGCGCGAGCCGCACGAGGTTATGCTCCGTCTGGTCGGGCGCGGACATCATCAGGTCCGCCAGTTCGTCAATCAGCACCACGATGCGCGGGAGAGGAGCCCCCTCCTTTTTGCGCGCAAGTTTACGGTTGTAATTTTCAAGGTCGCGCGCGTGCGCGGCTTCGAGCAGGCGATAACGATGTTCCATCTCGACGACCACCCAGCGCAACACGCCAAGAATGCGCTCCACGTTCGTCTCCACCTTGCCGTACAAATGCGGCAGACCGTTGAAACGCAGCAATTCGACCATCTTGGAGTCGATCATCACCATTCGCAGGTCTTCCGGCGCGTTGTTCATCGCAAGGCAAACCGCCAGCGACGTGATACAGATGGACTTGCCCGATCCTGTCGCGCCGGCGATCAACAAATGCGGCATGCGCGCCAAGTCCGCAACCACAGGTTGACCCGAAACGTCGCGTCCCAACGCCAGAGCCAGCGGCGCGCCGACCTTGTGAAACGCTTCGGTCTCCAGCAGCGGGCGCAGGCGCACGTTCGATTGATGCGTGTTCGGCACCTCGATGCCCACGTACGGCTTGCCCGGCACCGGCGCTTCGATCCGCAACCGTTCCGCGGAAAGCGCCAGCGCAAGGTCTTTTTGCAACGAAGCGATCTGCGCCACGCGGACCTTGATCTGCCTTTCCTCCTCTTCGTTCGCGCCCGCCCGCTTCATAAAGCCGGGTTGCACGGCGAATTGCGTCACGGTCGGTCCCACGCGGAAACCGATCACCGTTGCGGAGATGCCGAACTCGGCAAGCGTCTTTTCGATCATACCCGCCGTCTGGTTGATCGTGCGTTCATCCGGGCGTGCGGCTTGATCCGCCAAAAGGATGTTCAGCGAGGGCAGCCGCTCGTCGCGATAACGCGGCTCGACTTTCTTATCCTTCTGCTCGGAAACCTTCAGGGATTTGCGAAACTCGGGAGGCAAAGCGGGGGACTTCTTCCGAGATTCGCGCGGCTTCTTTTCCTCGGCAATTGCTTCTTTCTGCGCCTGGGGCTGGGTCGCCGTTTCGAGAGAAGGAGTCTCCTCTGCGACCTTTACCAGCCACTTTTCGACCAGCGACCAGACGTTGAATCCGCTCATCACGGCAAGCAGCCACAACACGAACAACAACAACGTCCCCCACAACTCATCCACGCGCCAGAACAACTCCGTGATGCCCCACCCGATGCGCCCACCGAATTTGCCGGCTTCCGCGTCGAGGACGGAATTGCCTCCGATGGCTGCGAACAAGCCCAGGGTCAGGAAAGAGGCGAGTTCGAGGGCGAAGAGTTGAGTCCACGTGAGAAAACCTCCGCCGTGTCTCAGCAGGGAGAATCCAAAATATCCGATCCACAAAACGACGAGGTACGCCCCCCAGCCGGTCCATAACGAAAGCAGACCCACCCAGGGCACGAGCAGCGCCCCCTGGGTATCACCGCGCAATGCAAGGAAGGTCATCAGCGCGAACGCGATCAAAATGACCCCGAGGATGTCGCGGAAAAAACGCCCGAAGTGACGGTTGAAGATCACGAGGCGATCCAGCCAGCCGTCGCGCGATTCGGATTCGTATCCGCGATCCGCCGGTTGCGAACGTCTCGTCATTTGTGATCCATGTTCATGCTGAATCCGAGGCGTTGCCTGCCCGCGTCCACGTGCAGGACGCGCAGTTGAAGGGTCTGCCCAACGGAGAGAATTTCGCGCGGCGATTGCCCGGGCGCAAGCGGCATTTCGGTCGCGTGGATGAGCCCTTCGACGCCCACCTCGAGGCTGGCAAACGCCCCGTACGACAGCACGCTCGTGATTGTCCCGGTCACAACGCTCCCGACGGGAAACGCCTCCTCCGCTTTTTCCCACGGATTGGGGAGCAGGCGCTTGCGACTTAAAGCCACCCGGCAGCGCTCCGCGGAAATATCCAGCACTTGCACGGCAATTTCCTGCCCAAGTTCGACGAGTTGTTTCGGGTGCGAAACGCGTCCCCACGAAAGTTCGGAGATGTGGATCAAGCCTTCGACCCCGCCCAGGTCAACGAACGCGCCGAAATCGGTGATGTTCGTAACGATCCCGTTGACCTGCATCCCGACCGCGAGGTTATGGAACAATTCCACGCGCCTGCCCGGCTCGGAAAGCGCGGCGCGCTCCGAAAAGATGACGCGCTCCTCCTCCGGCGCGCATTCGATGACCTTGACCTTCATCGTCCGCCCGATGTACTCCGCCATGGATTGGTCGCGGTCAACGGCGGCTTCCCTGCCAGCCAGTTCGATCAAATGCGAAAGCGGGACAAAACCGGACAAGCCCTCGCCTTCGACGAGTAGTCCGCCGCGGTTATGCCCGGTGACCTTTACCTCGACGATGCGGTCGGTGTTGTAAAACTGCCTGACGGTATCCCAATTCACCGAAACGGGGCCGGTTTCATGGCTTTCCTCAGCCTGCTCGTTCGCGTTCGAAGCGGTCGTCCTTGGATGGTGAGGCGTGTATTTCTGTTCTTCCGCAAGGACGGATTCCCACCAGCCTTCGTCCACCACCGGCATCTCGTTCTGGTATTTTTTCCTGTTATCTCTTTGAACGTTCATCCTGCGCTCCCTGTCCAGCCTTTTCGTTATGTTCCATCTCAAGAATGGCGCGCGCCACCGTTTCGACAGCCACGCGTTGTTTACGATACAAATCCGCCTCGGACATGGCGAGTCGATTCGCCACGTCGCGCACCTTGCGCCCCTCGATGAATTTCATCTCGAGGATGTTGTAAAGGATCCACTCGCTCGTGAATTTGCGGTCTCCCTCGGGTTTGACCTGGTCCACCGCCTGGCGGAGCAGGGCGCGCAGGGCGTTCGAGGCGTTCCCATCGTAATGCTCCATGAAATTCCGCACGATCTTCAGCCGCATCAACGGGCTGTTCGTCAGTTTGGGTCCGCCCCAGTAATGCGTGAGGGCGTCCTTGACCCAATCCGCCATGTCCGATTCTTCGAAGACCGGTTCGGTCAGCAGGTTGGTCGTGGTGTCGTATCTGCCCGCGGCGCGGATGCGCTGCAACATGTCCATTTGCGGCTGCAGGTCTTCGAGCGAACGGAAGACGCGTTGCTGCAACCGGCGGTCCTCCAGCGCAAGAGCCACGCGGTTCGCCAGCAGCCAAAGCGCGTCGCGCTGGTCGCGATCCAGGAGACGATCCGATCTGCGCGCGATGCCGAGCAAACCCAAAAGGGGCGGCTCTTCGTCGCGGTCGCCGTTGAACCTGCGCTGATGCAGCGGCAAAATCCAGAATTCGCCCCAAGTGAATTCGTGCCGCCTGCCGTTGCCGTTGCCGTATTGCATGACCTGAAGGGCGTCGTTCAGGTTCTTTTGTTCCAACAGGGAGCGGTTCCCAGCCACCAGGTTCAACGAGAGTTCCTCCCCGTCCAACGCGGCGACGAAAGCGCACGGCGATTGAAGGTGATCGCGCACCGCCGCCAGCACGTTTTCCAGGAACTGGCGCAGGTCGCCCTGGGTCAACAACCGTTCCTCGATGTTTTGCAGGAGTTGAATCTCCTCGCGGTCGCGCCCGAAGAACAGCACGCGCTCCCACAAGGGAAACAGCAGCGAAATGGCATGCTCGAACAAGAGGACGGTCACGACCATGACCAAGGGGACAAAGCCGGTATATGGTTCGCCGCCGAACACCTCCCCCGCGCGGCGGACGATGGTCATAAAGCCCAACGCGAGCGAGGCGGTCACCGGTCCGCGCAGCAGCCATTTGAACAGGCGGCTCTTGACCACCCGGTCGGGCCACGAAACCCCGAAGAACGCGACGGCATACGCCATGACAACGACCAGCACAGCCACGAGCGCGTTGATAACGATGACGATGGACCAGAAGAGCAGGGGAAATTGCGCCGCAATACTGGAACCGTATAACAGGTACGGGTACGAACCGAGCGCCGGCGCGGTCGCGCCCGCCATCAGGTACAACATCCGGCGCCGACCGGAACGCGTCAACATACGGCGGTAGGCGCGAATAAAGTTATATCCCGCCCACGCAATGATCCCGATGTAATAGAGCGTAAAGACCTCGGTCCAAAGCGTGCGCTGCAAATGCGACGCGGGCTTTCCGTTCACGACCAGCCCGCCGACGAGCATATCCAGAGCCAGCAGAATCAAAAACAAGAAAGAGACAACGTACATGAGCCGGACCGCAAGCCGCCTGCGGCCCCGCGAAGGACGTCCAGCGGTCACAAGCAGGGCATCCGAAAGATGCAGGTAGGCGGGAGGCAAAAAGATGATGCCGATCCATTGCGTGCGCAATAGAAACTCGACCCCCCAATCCGGCGTTGACGTGTTTTGCAGGGATTCGGTGGTGAAAACCACCACAACGCAAAGCAGAATGATGGCAAACGAGCGGGCGACGCGGTCGCGCAAATTAAAGGACAGGGCGTACAGGAACAGCGAAAAGGCGGTAATCGCAATTCCTGCCGTCAGGATGCTATTGAGTACCTGAAGCCCCGCCAGTAAACCGTCATACCAACCGTTAAACATTCGATCCTTCCAAATCTTATTTTATTGCTCTCCCAAAGAACAACGCGACATCCTGAGTTGGATAATACTTGTCATTATACCCGCAGAATTCATAACCGAACTTTTGCGCCAGGCGGATGCAGGGATAATTCTTGGACTGCATCTCGATGAGGATGCGCCCCACGCCTCTTTCCAAAGCCCAAGCCTGGATCGTGCTCAAAAGGGCGGACGCGACGCCCTGGCGTCTCGCCTCCGGCGCTACAACCAGATCCGTCATCCTGGCAATTCCCGAGACGCGGTCCTCCTCCGCGCTCACGTACCCAACGACTTTCCCGCCTTTTTCGGCGACCAGCAAAACGCCGCGTTTCATCCATTCCTCCGCCAGGGCAAGCGGGTCGCGCGGATACGTCACTGTCACCGAGCGCGGCAGGCGCACTTCGTGGAACGCGGCTGTCACGCGCTTTGTCTCGTTTCGCAACTCCAACTGCCAGACGTAATCGCTCGAACAGGAATGATCCATTCCCGTCAGGCGCGGCAGGTCGCTCGAGGCGGCGGGTCTGATCACAAAGGAAGCCATTTGTTCTCCGTCACTGGTTTGCCACGCGCACGGCGATGATACAGGGTTCCATCGTCCGGCCAACGTTGTCAATGATGACCAGTTGTAGAAAATAATCGCCATTGGTGAGCGCGGCGGTGTCCCATTTTCCGAGTTCGCCATCCCTCACCGGCTGCGCCCCGGCGGAGATGGTCACAAAGGCGCCGGTTCCCACCGGGGCAATTTCGTACTTGTAAAACCCAAAATTGGGAATGTCGGCTGTGCCGGTCAAGGTCACGGTTCCGCTGACCTCCTCGCCGGGCAGCGGCGCGGTGAGCATGATCTGGTTCTCCACACATCCGCTCATGCCGGTCTGAATGGATGGAGCGCCGGGCGACGCCGCTCCGTTTGCCGGGGTTGTTTCGATAGAGGTGGCGAGAAGGTCGAGGGTGGGAGTGGTCATCACGTCGGGCGCGGGCAGGGATGGAACGACGAACACACTGATATAGAATTCGCCGAAGAACAGCAAAAGCACGAGTAACCCGAACGCGGTCGCCTGGCCCAGCCTGCGTAACGCAAATTCACGTTCAAGGGAAAACACGGCATCGCGCCATTCCCGCCACGAACGCCACATCCGGCGAAAGACGTACAACGCCATGATCGCCAGAAGGATGTAGATCAGCGGTCCGTACGCCGCAAGGGAACGATAGATCGCGCCCATGAGAAGGGACCGGTTAGAGCGAGCGCAGCACGCCGCGCAGGATGGTTTCGAGTTTTGGGGTGATGACCCTGCCAGCCTCGATGACCTCGTCGTGCGTCGTGATCGTCGAGCCGTCGAGGTTGGCTTTGTTGCTGATACCGGAAAAACCGAGCGTCCGCAAACCGCCGTGCCGCGCCACAATCACCTCCGGCACCGTGGACATGCCGACCGCATCCGCGCCCGCCAGGCGCAGGAAACGCAAGTCGGCGGGACTCTCGAAGGAGGGACCGCTCAACCCGCAATACACACCCTCGCGCAATGCGATCCCGTTTTTCGCGGCGACCTTTCGAGCGATGTCCATCAACTCAGGATCGTAGGCGCGGCTCATATCCGGGAAGCGGGGACCGAGTTCGTCAATGTTCGGTCCCATGAGCGGGTTGGCGCCAGCCATGCCAATCAGGTTCAGGTTGTCCGTAATCAGCATCACGTCGCCGGGGGAGAAATTCGGGTTGATGCCGCCCGCCGCGTTGGTGACAAACATCATCTCGATGCCGAGCCGGATCATCACGCGCACCGGCAGCGTCACTTGCGACATGCTGTATCCCTCGTAAAAATGGACGCGCCCTTGCATGACAAAAACGGATTGTCCTTCCAGTTCGCCAATGACCAGCCGACCGGCATGTCCATGAACGGTCGAACGGGGCCAGTGGGGCAGGTCGGCGTAGGGGATGAAATCGGCTTTTTGGACGGAATCAGCCAGGGCGTTAAGCCCCGAGCCGAGGATGAGTCCAATGCGCGGTTTGTAGGACGAGCGAGAACGCACCGCGTGCGCGGCTTCGTCAATTTGTTGCAGGGTCACATAAGGTTCCATATCGGGTTCTTCTTTTCGGCAAGGATAAGGATCACTGCCCCCCAATGCAGTCGTTCGCGAAAAATTATATCAGATTTGCTACCGCACAAACCTCTCGTAAAAACCCTAAGAGAGCGTCTGAAAACTTTCGGAAAAGACCCTAAAGGTTTCCTTTGGTTTCAAATTGGTTGGCTAAACGGGAATTCTGTTAAATTGGGGGGTTGTGAAGGGTATAGAGACCTTTAGAAAGTGTCTGAAAAACCCTGCCAGATGTCATTTCGACGAGCCCTTCGGCACGGCTTCGCCGCTCAGGGTAAACTCCGCAAGGAGAAATCCTGGCTCGGTGGGCAAAGGATTTCTCGCTGGCGCTCGAAATGACAGGTACACACCAGCCTCACTGATTTTGTTTTCAGCCACTCTCTTAGCGGCAGAGAAATATCAGATAACAACTTGCAACGTTGTAAGTAACTGAATTTGAACCGGGCGGTCATGCAGGTTAGAATATATCGCCGTGACGTATGTCAACTTTAAAACCGAACCGGTCCCATAAAGCCCAGTTGATCGCCGCCGGGGCAATATCCGTCGTTGCCCAGGGTTTGTTGATCCTGCCTGCCAGCCTGATCCCCCAAATGAGCCTGCCCGATTGGGGAAGCGTCACAATTGGCGTGACGTTTTTTGCAATCGCCACCATTTGGATTCTTTCCACGATTCGATCTCTCGACGTGGGATGGCGCGGCAACGCGCATTTCATCCTGAACCAGGCGATCATCGTCATCGGCTTTTTCCTTCTCTCGACCTCCTCCGATTCGGTCGTACACCTGGGCGGATTCCTCCTTACGAGCCTGATCACCGCTCTGACAGTGTACGGCATCATCGCGAACACGGCGTCGCCCTCGCTTACCGGCGTGGTCATGGAGCGGGAAAAGGAAAGGGAAGCCTCCCGCCCGGCCGACCTTTCTCAAAACGCGGAAACCCTGAAGGAACTGGCGGAAATCGCAAACCAGAAACTGAATGCGGAAAAACAACGCGCCGCGCAGCTCACCCACCTGGTCGAGTTGTGCCAGCAGCTCCACGACGAACTCGACCCGCCCGTTGCCGCGCAACTTGTGGTCAACACCCTGGAACGGGCCGTGAAATGCACGGTCGTTTCCCTGATGACCTACGAGGCGGATAACGGGGAATTTGTCACGCTGGCTTCGAGCGGACCCCTGACCCACCTCGTTCCGCCCGGACTGTTGCTTGGCGCGGGCAGGGGCTTGCACGAGCGCGTCGTCCGTTTGAAGAAGACCGTCATCGTGAACGATACCGCCCTCGATTCGGATTTCATCCCGGTCAACAACGAAAACACCCGCTCGCTGGTCATCGTCCCCTTGATATCACAGGGATCCGTCAAGGGCGCGTTGGAGGCGCGCTCCGACCAGACCTACGCCTTCAACAACACGGATGTTTCCAGCATCGAAGGGGCGGCGGCTGAATTGACGCGCGCCTGGGAACGCGCCAACTACAACCAGCGGTTGACCGAACTCATCCAGTCTGGCATTTCGCTCACCACATTGCTCGATCCGCAAGCCGCTGTGCAGGAGATCGCCCTCCTCGCCCGAAAAACATTCGGGGCGCGCTTTGTTTTTGTCACCCTGCTCGACCAGCAGGGGTCTTTTTCCCGCGTTGCCCACGCCGGAGAGGCGCCGCGTTTGTTGAAATCTCTGAGCAACAACCCCGCCGGGGAGCCGCTTTTGCAAGCCGCGCTGAACGCGGCAAAGCCGTTTCGTGTGCGCGACCTGAGGAAATATACGAATCGCACCAACCTGGATATCGACAGTTCCAACCTGCGGAGCGTGCTGGCGATACCCATCCGATTGCATCGTCTGAGCATTGGGACGATTCTGGCATTCGGCAAACAGGACGGCATCTTCTTTTCTGAAAGGGACGAGTCGCTGGCGGACCTGCTCGGGTCGCAGGCGGCGGCTTCCGTGGAAAGTTCGTGGTTGTATCAGGAATTGCGGGATACGCTCAACATCACCTCCATGCTTTTGCAGTTAAGCAAGGACGTGCTGATGGCGGAGGAGGACAGAAAGGCAGCGGAGACGATCCTGCGCGCCGCGCACAGAGCCGCGAGCGCAACCGAATCGGGGATCATTCTCATGGCGCCCAACGGCGATATTCAGGTGGAGGTCGAACTGGACGGCAGCGGTTTTCATACGCGCCGCCGCCATCCCATGGACACCATCCAGCAGTCAATCCAGATGGGTCAGAGCGTGTTCGTTTCCAAAAATCAAGGCGTGCTGGTCTGTTATCCGCTGATGATGCGGTCGCGGGGGCTTGGTGCATTGTGGATGGAAATCCCGGAAAGCCGCGGCAAGAATTTCTCGAACATTCAGTTGCTGGTGAATCAGGCGGCGGTTTCGCTCGAACGCGTGAACCTGCTCGCCGAGTCCCGCAGGCAGGCGAGGGAGATCGAAGCCGCGTACGAGGAATTGGAGGCGACCTACGATCAGACCCTCAAGGCATTGATGTCCGCGTTGGACGCGCGCGATCGTGAAACGGAAGGTCACAGCATGCGCGTCAGCCGCCTGGCTTGTTTGTTGGGGGAAAGGATCGGGTTGAACGGCGAGCAACTCAAAGCGCTGGAGAGAGGCGCATTGCTCCACGACATCGGCAAGATCGGCATCAGCGATTCCATCCTGCATAAACCCGGCACGCTGACCGACGACGAATGGAAGATCATGCGCCTGCATCCCGAGATCGGCGCGCGGATCGTGGAGCGCATCCCATTCCTCCAGGAAAGCATGTCGGTGGTGCGTTATCATCACGAACGCTGGGACGGGAGCGGTTATCCGCTCGGCATAAAGGGGGAGGAGATTCCCATCCACGCGCGCATCTTCGCCGTGGTGGATGTGTTCGACGCGCTGACCAGCAACCGCAGTTACAGAAAGCGGGCGACGCCGGAAGAGGCGTTGCAGTATTTACGGGAACAGTCCGAGACCTTGTTCGACAGCAGGATCGTGGAAGCCCTATCGCAACTTCCCTATCGGGATTTCGTCGAAGGGGGCAGGTTTTCATGAAAGCCAGCAAGCCGGCCGCCACGTTCGCCCCGCAGGAGGTCAGGCGTTTCATTTCACCGCTCACGATTGCCACGCTCGTCATCCTGACGGGTTTGATTATGGAAGCCGTTTCGAGGCGCCCGGCGCCGAATCTCCCGCTAGCGTTCTACGGAGGGCTGGGGATCGCCTACATTGCCACCGTTCACATCCTCCTCCTCCGCTCCGCGTTCAGGCATGGGACGTATCGGGTCATCAACTCGGTTCTGGCGGGCATTGGGATCGGCATCTTGACCTATCTGCTCTCCGAGCGCTTGAATGAGATCACGCACATCCTGGTCCTCTTCAGCGTTGTGGTGATGACGATGATCTCGGGACGGATGTAC
This sequence comes from Anaerolineales bacterium, assembly GCA_013360875.1. Taxonomy (GTDB): domain Bacteria; phylum Chloroflexota; class Anaerolineae; order Anaerolineales; family Villigracilaceae; genus Defluviilinea. Next base: position 25,692 of record JABWAU010000020.1, read on the forward strand.
GCCTATCTGACGTTGTTTCTAATCATGGCGGTCAGCCTGCCGGCGGAACTTTCCCAACTCAGGACGGCGGAAGGGATTCTCGATTACACGACGCCGTTTGTCGTTTCCGTAATCGTCGCGGAAGTCATCATACGGATCAAGAATACCGCCCACCAGCACATCCACAGGCTGGAGATCATCAACCAGGTCAGCCGCGAGATCATGCAAACTCTCGATACGAAGCAGACCTTCGCGCTCCTGGACAAGACCATTCAGGATACGCTCGGAGCCGACACCTATTTCATCGGCATCGTCAAGGATGGGAAGATTCAACTCGAACTATTCTTCGACGATGGAGAATACTTCAACGGGATGCGCGTCCCTTTCGAGGGGACGCTTTCCGGCTGGGTGATCCGAAATCAAAAGGTATTGTTCCTGCCGGACTTGAGGGAGGAGGTGGAGTTGGACGGCGTCGAACGTTTCATCATCGGAAGGGATCGGACGAGTCTTTCCTGGATCGGAGTGCCACTCAAAGCCGAAAACGTGACCGGCGTCCTCGCGCTGGCGTCCTATGCCGCCAATGCGTTCGACCGCGCCGACCTCGAACTGCTCATCAGCCTCGGCCAGCACGTCACCCTGGCGTTGGACAATACCATCCGCCACGCGCAAGTCGAAAGGCAGGCGCGGCTCGACAGCATGACCGGCGTCTACAACCACGGATATTTCCTCAAGTTGCTTGCGGAACAGGCGGAGGAGGCGTCGAGAACACAAACGCCCCTCAGCCTGATCATGCTCGACATTGATTATTTCAAGCAATACAACGACACGTATGGTCACCTGGTGGGAGACCGCATTTTGAATTCGCTTTGTTCGGCGATCCAGCGCAACATCAAACAGGCGGATGCCGTCGGCAGGTGGGGCGGCGAGGAGTTCATCATTTCCCTGCCCGGAGCGACCGGCAGGCAGGCACATCGGATCGCCCGGCGCATCGGCGAGACCATGAGAAGCCTGCGTGTGGAAGACCGCGATAACCGCACCGTTCCCATACCGACCGTCAGCCAGGGGATCGCCGTGTACCCTGACGAGGCGAACGAAATCTATCGCCTGATTGATGTTGCCGACAAACGGTTATACGTTGCAAAAGAACGGGGCAGGAACCAGGTCGAGCCGGGGGAGGAATTCTTTCAGGAATAGATGTCATTTCGAGCGAAGCGAGAAATCTTTCACCTTCGTTCGGTAAGGTCTCACACATTCAAGGCTTGCCGAAACGAAAATTTCCAGAGTATTCAGCCCCCCTCTTCTAGCGCAGCGCCTTCGCGAAAGCCTCGACGCTTTTTTCCACCGCATCATCGTCAATCCAGTAATGCGTCACGAGGCGAAGTCGGCGCGGATGATCCGCATCCACCAACACGCCCTCCCTCCTCATTCTTTCGGCAACCTGGCGCATCGTCAGCGGAACGCTATCCGCGAGGTTCAAATAAACCATGTTCGTGTACGGGGAATTTTCATCAACGACAATTCCATCAATTCGGCGCAAGCCGTCGGCAAGTTTCCTCGCGCGGACGTGATCCTCGCCCAGGCGGGTGGTCATCTTCTCCAATGAAATGATCCCAGCCGCGGCGATCACGCCCACCTGCCTCATTCCGCCTCCGAGCATCTTGCGCAAGTGACGCGCCCGCGCAATGAATTTCCCCGTCCCCGCGAGCATCGAACCGATGGGCGCAGCCAGCCCCTTGCTCAAACAGAACATCACCGAGTCGGCGGGCGCGACCAGTTCCTTCACATCCGCGTCTTGGGCGATCGCCGCGTTGAAGATGCGCGCTCCGTCAATGTGCAAAGCAAGGGCATGCCCGCGCGCGATCTCGCCCACCCGCCGCGTGTACTCAACAGTCAACGGGACGCCGCCACAGATGTTTTGCGTATTTTCGAGACAGATCAAACGCGTGATGGGGTGATGCACGTCTTCGGTGCGGATGGAGGCGAGGATATCGTCCAGCGCGAGAGTTCCGTCCTTTTGATTCGGGATCGGACAGGGTTGGATGCCGCCCAACGCAGACATGCCTCCCGCCTCGTTCAAGTAGACGTGGGATTGATTCCCGACGATGACCTCATCCCCCCTCTGACAATGGACAAGCAACGCGAGCAGGTTGCCCATCGTCCCCGAGGGGACAAAGATCGAGGCTTCCTTTCCTAATTTTTCCGCCGCCATCGCCTCCAGCCTGTTGACAGTTGGATCGTCACGAAAAACATCGTCGCCCACCTCAGCCTCTGCCATCGCTTCACGCATTTCGGGCGTGGGTTTGGTCACAGTATCGGAACGAAGGTCAATATATTCCATGGGATTCTCCTCAACTGAAGTTTACTGTTTCGAGCAACGTCCGGTTATTCAGATCCAAAACGACAAAAGAAGGCAAGCCCAATTCGTTCCAAAGTTGATAACCATCAAGTCCTGTCAATTCTGAAGCGAACAGGGAAATCACCGTTCCATGAGCGACGATCGCCATCCGTTTGCCGGCATACAATTCCATCAGCAATTCAACCGATGTTTTGAATCGCTCAAGCGCTTCAGCGGCAGTCTCGTTCCCGAAGATCAATTCATCGGGTTTTTCGAACAATGTACGAACGGAAGACTGGAAATCCTCCTTCGAAACCAGTTGGACGCTACTCCGTTCGTGCTCATGCAACCCATCCATCACAACAATATCCACTCCCAAGGATTTGCACAGAATCTCTGCCGTCTCCCTGGCTTTGGGCTCCACGCTTGAACCGATGACTTCAAGTTGATATTTCTTTATCTTTTCGGCAAGCCTTACCACGCGTGACCGTCCTTCGTCGGAAAGTTCCCACGCGTGAGCAGGGATATTTTCCACAATTTCAGGCAGGGAATGCCTGATCAATATCAACGGATCGCCAGCGTTCATCTTCGTAAATCGTTCAGAACTCTTTCCAACTCGTCAGGCAAAGGCGCTTCGAAACTTCTCGGTTCTTTTTCGTTTGGCAAAATGATCTTCAGGCGATAGGCGTGCAGAAAGTGACGCCCGATCTCGATGGTAGCAGTTTTCCTTCCATAGACTTCATCACCCACAATGGGACATTTCAGGAAGGCGCAATGCAGGCGGATCTGGTGCGTCCGCCCGGTCAACGGATGAAATTCCAACAACGTATGTTTCTCGAACTCTTCCACCGTTTTGTATTCCGAAACCGACTCACGCCCTTTGTTCTCAGAGACGATTGCCATTTTCTTGCGCTGTTTTGGGTCGCGCCCGATGTACGCCTCCACGCGGCCGGTCGGTGTGGGAGGTTTCCCGTCCACGAGGGCAAGATAGGTTTTGTCAACTTTTCGCAAACGGAATTGATCCTGCAACCAGCGGTGGGCGCGTTCGTTCTTCGCAAGCAGGATCAAGCCCGAGGTCTCCTTATCGAGGCGATGAACCACGCCGGGACGTTCCTCGCCGCCGATGCCTTCGAGGTCGGGATCGTATCCAAGAACCGCATGGACCAGCGTCCCGGACGAATGACCCGCGGCCGGATGAACGACCATGCCCGCCGGTTTGTTGACCACGAGCAGGTCGTCGTTCTCGAAGAGGATGTCGAGCGAAATTTTTTCGGGAGTCAAAGCCGTCGGCGCGGTTGGCGGAATCCGAACCGTCACCGTGGATCCGCTTTCGAGGGGCTGACCAGCCTTCCGTGCCGCGCGACCGTCCACATCCACAAATCCATCCGCAATCAATCGCTGTATCCGCGAGCGCGAAAACTCCTGCAACTGCCCGACCAGAAATTTGTCGAGCCGCTCAGGAGTCTTTTGATCGAAACGGAAGTTCAGGACGCGTTCATTCACTGGTCATTTCGCTCGAAGATTTGTTCGGCGGATTGTCCTGTTCCGCGCTTTGTCGTTTCTTCCTCTCGGCTCGTTCCATTATCCATACCCCCAAAAGGAGCGTCCCCGCGCCAACGGTGATGCTCGCGTCTGCCACATTGAACACTGGGAAGGAACCGACCGAAATGAAATCGGTCACGTGACCGATCGTGACGCGGTCGATCAGGTTGCCGGCCGCGCCGCCCAATTGCATGCTCATCGCGAGGCGCAACGACCAATCCGCCTTGTCCACCTGCGGATAATAATAAAGGATCAACGCGATCACGATAAAGGCAAGCACGGTGAACACCATGCCGCCACCCTTGAACATGCCGAACGCCGCGCCCGTGTTGTACCAATGCACGATGCGCATGTATGGGCTGAGCCATGTCAGCGACTCGGGAAGCCAACTGCCGCCCAGCGGAATATTTTCGCGCACCAGCGTCTTCGTCCACTGATCCAGCGCGACGATCGCAACGGCGATCATAACGATCTGCCAATACCTCTTAATTAAAATTCTCACATTTCACCTCAATCGAAATCGCCCCATTCTACCATCACTTGTTGACGAACACGCGCGGCACGCGCGCGCGGATGTTCGTCAACACCTCGTATTCATTCGTGCCGCTCCACTCCGCAAGGTCTTCGGCAGCGATTCCCTCCCCCAGCAGGATCGCCTCGTCCCCAACATTGACCTCGTCGTCCTCAACGTTCACCATGAACTGATCCATGCAGATGCGCCCCACCTGTGGATATTTTTTCCCCCGGATGACCACCTGCGCGCGGTTCGTCATGCGGCGGAAATACCCATCCGCGTACCCGCACGGGATGGTGACGATTCGCGTCTCCGCCTCGGCCTGCCACAACGACCCATAACTGACCGCACGTCCCGGCCGCGTCCGCTTCGAATAAGAGACGCGCGCACGCCAGGTGAGCGCCGGCTTCACGTCCACCACGCGAGCCGCCTCTTTGCCGGGATACACCCCGTAGAACATGATCCCCGGCCGCACCAGATCGAAATGCGCCTCAGGCAAATTCAACACGCCACCCGAATTGCATACATGCCGAATGGGCGGGACGGGAATACCCAGCCTCGCGTATAGATCGAGAACCGTTCGAAATCGTTCGAGTTGCAGGGATGAAAAGGATCGGTCCGCCAATTCCGAGTTGGCAAGATGCGTATAAATCCCCTCCACATCCAAATGCCTGCACGCCGCCGATTTTTGGATCAACGCCTCCGCCTCATATTCGTGAACCCCCACTCTTTCCATGCCGGTATCAATCTTCAGGTGAGTCCTGATGCGTTTGCCGGTTGTTCGCGAGACCTCGTCAGCGACCCCCAGCAATTCAACGGACGAGCCAGTCAAAGTCAGGTCATATTCCGCAAAATACGGAACCTGCTCAGGCAAAGTCCCCCCGGCGACGAGGATGGGTTTCGTGATCCCAATTTCCCGCAAATGGATTCCCTCCTCCAGGATGGCAACACCGAAATAATCCACGAACGGTTCGATGAACGGAGCGACGCCGTCCACGCCGTGCCCATACGCATTGGCTTTGACCATCGGCATCACCTTCGCGGGCGAAACGCGGGCGCGAATGGCTTCGATATTCCTTCGCAACTGGGAAAGATTCACTTCAAGATAGACAGGACGCATCGAATTCGACATGACTTATTTACGCGCCACGCGCCACGCGCTACCCGTTCCTCCTCCAATGATATTCCACATCCGGCTCGTCCTCCGGCGGGTCGCTGAAACCGAACTTCTCCGCCACAAAGCCATGCTTTTCATAAAAGGCGCGCGCATTGACGTTGACCTGCAAAGTATACAGCCACAAATGCTCCGGGGATAACCGCCTCGCAAAATTCAGCAGGGTTTCCCCGATCCCCTTTCGCCAATGATCGGGATGGACGTACAACTGGTCAATGAAATCTTTTTCCATCGCCATGAACGCCACGGGCTGCCCCGCCTCCTCGACCACCCAAACCTTGTCCTTTTTCAAAATCCCGTTTTGGAAGTATTCCTGGTCTTCATAAAAGAAATGTCCTTTTCTCTTCTGGAACTCCGGCGTCGATTTTTCACGCGCAATGCGCCAGAGAATGGTTACCGGGTCGAAATCTTCAGCTCTGTAAGCTCGAACGAGGAAATCGCCGGGCATGTCAACCTCCGAAAATAATATGAGCCAAATGGTTGGCGCCACCCATTTGGCTCAATGGTTTGAAAGAAACAGAACGATCTAGTAATCGCGTCTGTTTTCGCGGTCGCCGCCCTGCCTGCGATCTCTGCCGCCGCGAAAACCGCCCGGTCGTTCCTCGCGCGGACGGGCGAGATTCACTGTAAGGGCGCGTCCATTATAATCCTGCCCATTGAACCGGCTGATTGCGGCTTGGGCTTCCTCGGCGGTGGACATCTCGACAAAGCCGAAGCCCTTCGAGCGCCCGCTGGCGCGATCCTTGATCACCTGCGCAGATTTCACAGTGCCAGCCTGTGAAAACAGATTCTGCAAATCAGCATCCACGGTGCTGTACGGCAGGTTTCCAACATATAGTTTCGCTTCCATGAAATACTCTTCTCCTAGGTGTATGCCGGGGCAGTGAAGCAACCGCCTGCGGCGAAACGGATGAACGATGCATGACTACGGGGATCACAGACACCCAGGCGCCAGGAAGTGAAATACTCATCCCCTTCTGATTGCCGAGACCGCCACACCTCATGCACTTACAAACTGATTCTAGCACAAGAGGGAATACACGACCAGAAATCCGCAAGCCCAAAGCGGATCAATTTTTTTCGTTCCCGCACAGGGACAACTGTGCCGGCGCTTCGAGCGCGCCCAACGCCCATGCTTTGCCGCCGGGCGCGCTCGCAACGACCCGCAAACTCCGCTCACCCCATGGATGCAATGATCGCACCGAAGGCGATGAAGTTGACAAGGTGATTACCCGCCTCGATCGCCCAGACCTTGAGCCCATGACCCGCGAAAAGTTTATTCACCAAATTCGTCGGCGCGACGAACCCAAGCCAGATCATGAACCCTGCCTGAACGCCCGCGGCAACCGTATTACTCTCCATCACCGAGAGAAGCAACGAAACGAACACCGCCTGGACCGCCGCGGCAACGAGGGTCAACACCCAGATCATGGGATTCGGGTTGCCCGGCTCACCGGACTTTCCAATCCCCGCCCACCAGGCGGGAAAGAACACCCTTCTGTGATACCAGACGAACCCGCTAACCATGCTGAACACGACGCACACCACGACGGCAATCCAATTGATAGAACCAAGATCCATTTCAGCCTCCATTGATAAAGTGTGACCGGCGCGCGCCAGTCGCCAGTTATAATAACCCGAATGTTTGTTCTAAGATACGCGGCTCGGAGGATTTTTGTCAACTCCAGGGACAAATCTCGACAACTACACCGGAACGGAATCACGACCATGAAAACCCGACAACCGGACAGGATATAATCGGCGCGGATATGTCCTTCATTGCCGAATTCGAGTCGCGTCTGCCCGCAAAACTGCGCCGGAAATTCAATCAACTGAACACCCCCTTCGCCATCCAGGACTATCTGGACAGCCTGATCTACAAGGGAGAGGAACGCGACCGTTCTCCCCTCAACGTCATGCTGGACGGACAGGCGCACTGCCTCGACGGTGGATTCCTTGCCGCGCTCTGCCTGTGGCGGATCGGCTTCAAACCGCTTCTCATTGACCTTTTGCCGGATCCCGGCGTGGACGATGACCACGTCCTCGCGCTGTATCGTATCGAAGGACGCTGGGGCGCGCTGGCGAAATCCAATTACGTCAATCTCGGCTTCCGCGAGCCGGTTTACAAATCCCTGCGCGAATTGGTGATGACCTACTTCGAACACTACGTCAGCATCCGCCAGCGCAAGGTTCTGACCGGCTATACGCGTCCCATTGACGCATCGCGTTATGCACATCTCGATTGGGCGTGGGACGAAGCCGGGGCGAACATCCTGTACCACAAACATTTCTACGGGCGCAAAGCGATTCGCCTCATCACCCCGGGCATGGCGGCGCGCCTCAGCCCCGTCACAGACAGAGCCTATCGCGCGGAAACGCTCTTCACCGATTTGAACGAGTCGTTTGGGAATCGGAGGTATTGACTGGCGACATTGCGCGGGTTTTTCGTAATGCCATACGCTTCGCGGCGTTGTCTTGCGAGGCAGGAGAAATCCTGTGACGCCGCCCGAAGGCGTGAGGCAAATTGTGCAGCAGGGACCGCGAACTCAAAGCGCCGGGGAGGATATTGCATCGAAGATAACACCTCCTCAACTCCTGTACTAAAAATTATATATAATTTATAATGTCGTCAGTTCCATGAGGCGCTGATGACCATTCACCTCACCCCCACAGAAGAGACCGAACTCAACCATAAGAGACCTCTCAAAGAGGATATTTTCGACGCCCTGCTGGAAAAGATCATCTCGGGCAAATACAAACCCGGCGCATGGCTCCGGCAGGAAGACATCGCTTCACAACTTGGGGTAAGCATGACTCCCGTGCGGGAGGCTTTGGATTTGCTCGATGCGGCGGGTCTGGCCGAACGCGTCCCGTATCGCGGGGTGCGCGTCCCACAACCGACGCATGAAACGATCGCGGAGTCCTACGTCACGCGGCTGCTGCTGGAAAAAGCCGTCAGCCGCGCGGCGGCTCTTAACCGGGAGCAGGCTCACGTCGAGGCGTTGAAGCGGATCGTCGGTCAGTCCAAAAAATTGATCCGTGTGGACGATATGTCCGCCTCCCGCAAACTGAGCGGCGATTTCCATTCCACAGTGGCAGAGGCGACAAAGAACTCAACATTGATACGCGTGTACAAAGTGGCGGCAAACTCCTTCCCCGACTGGATGCTGTATCAGGCAATGTTCGAGCATCCTGAAGAGTTGGAGCAAAGCGTAAAGGAGGAATACGAGGAACACCTTGCCATCGCGGAAGCAATCGAGGCGCAGGATGCGGACCTCGCAGAACAACGCGCAATGGAGCATATTCGCGACATCGGCAGACAGATCGTGACGTATCTGGGCGTCCCCCAGAAATTGCTCGATCAGAAAATGATCCAAATGGGTTTGTAAATCATTTGGACTCAGGGAGCTTGCTCCCGTAACTCGCCAGCAGGCTGGCTGATTCCAAAAGGAGAAAACATGTCTGAGGAACTCTACAAACAGATGGCGCAGAGCATCATTGACGGCGAGAAGGAACTCGCAATCGAACTCGCGCAAAAATCCATCGAAATGAACATGCATCCGCTCGATACGATCACGAAGGGCTTCGTGGTGGGCGTCAATTACATTGGCGACCAGTTTGGCAAGGGCGAGGCGTTTTTGCCTGAGTTGGTGATGGCGGGTGAAGCGATGAAAGCCGCGGTGGCTGTGTTGGAACCGGAGTTATTGAAACTCGGCGAGGCGCGCGAGATGATGGGACGCGTCGTGCTTGCCACAGTCGAAGGCGACATCCACGAGATCGGCAAGACGCTCGTCGGGACGATGTTGAGCGCGGCGGGCTTTGAGGTCGTTGACCTGGGAGTTGATCAACCTGCCGAGAAAATCATCGGCAAGGCGCTCGAAATAGACGCGCAGATCATCGGCATGAGCGCGCTGCTTACGACGACGATGGTGCGCCAACGCGAGGTCATCGAGGAACTGGACAAGGAAGGTTTGCGTCCGCGCATCAAGGTCATGGTGGGCGGCGCGCCGATCACCAAGGATTGGGCGGACAAGATCAAGGCGGACGGTACATCGGAGGACGCCGTCGGCGCGGTGCAACTGGCGAAGAAACTGGTTGGGAAGGAATAAATTTTCAACCACAAAGGAATTGAAAATTGGTGGAATCCGCAAGTTCTACTTGTGAGTTTCCACAGGTTTCCAGAAGTAGAACTTCTGGATTCCATGCCTCGGGAGGGCGCCATGTCAAAAAACATCAAGTCAATAACCAATCCGAAGTTGAAACTCGAAATCCTGACCTCGGAAGAAGTACAAAAGATCCACGATGCCACGTTGTGGATCATCGAAAACGTCGGCGTGCGGTTTCCATCCGAGCGGGCGCTGGAGATATGGGAAACCAACGGCGCGACAGTGGATCGCGAAAAGAAGATCGTGCGCGCCAAGCCGAAGGTCATAGAAGACGCGTTGAAGAAATGTCCGCCCGCGTATACGCTCGCGGCGCGCCATCCTCAGCAGGACTGTCCGCTGGATGGGAATCACGTCTTCCTCGGGACGGACGGCTGCGGCGTGGAAGTGATTGACATCCAAACGGGTCAAAAACGGACCTCGAGCCTGCGCGACGTGCGAGACATCGCCCGCGTCGCCGACGCCACGGAGGAGGTCGGCTTCCACTGGGTGCCGGTCTCCGCACAGGACAAACCCGCCGAGACGCGCGGTCTGTATGAGATTAAGACGATTTGGGAGAACTCCACCAAGCACGTGCAAACCGAGTCCATCTACAGCATCCATGAGGCGTATGCCGCGATGGAAATGGCGGCATTGCTCGCAGGCGGCAAGGATGAGTTGCGGAGGCGACCCGTCCTCTCGTTGATGCAATGTACCGCCTCCCCGCTCGGTCACGATGGCGGCAGCCTGGATGCGGCGTTGATCGCGGCGGAGCATGGCATCCCGACCGGATTCATGACGATGGCATCCTGCCTGACGACCGGTCCCGCAACGATGGCGGGAAATCTTGCAGTGGGCAACGCGGAGGTCATTGCAGGAACGGCGTTGCTTCAACTCGCATTTCCCGGCGCGCCGGTCTTCTACGCCGCCGCGCAGACCGCCGCTGATTTGCAATCCGGTGCCTACACCGGCGGCGGCCCGGAGGACTTCCTCTTCGGCGCGGCGACCAACGTGCTGGCAGATTTCTATAACATTCCACTTTCGATGGGCGCGTTTGCGACCGGCGCCAAGGAACCCAATTGGCAGGCGGGACTGGAAGGCGCCATGTCCAGTTTCATGGCGAGCGTGGTCATGTCCGACATGCTGCTCGGTTGCGGATTCCTGCACGGGAGCCGCATCTGGTCCTACGCCGAGATGATGATGGATTGCGAGATCTTTTCGATTGTCCATAAGATGATGCAGGGTATCGAAGTGAACGAGGAAACGCTTGCATTGGAAACGATTGCCAAAGTCGGTCCCGGCGGTCACTACCTCGCGCAGAAACATACGCGCAAACACGCCCGCGAACTCTTCCGCCCCGAATTCATGGATCGCCGTCCGTACAGCGAATGGGAAACCAAGAAGGACGATGCTAGGGATTGGGCTTTAGCGAAGGCAAGGCGAATTTTGCAGGAGCATCAACCCGATCCGCTCGACCCGAAGATCAGCGCGGAGATGGCGAGGATCATTGAGTCGGTGGAGAAACAGTAAAACACATTTACCATGTCATTCTGAGCAGAGCGAAGAATCTCTACGACAGTCTCACAGACCCTTCGCCACACCTGCACTTGCGTGCGGTGCAAGTGTCGCTCAAGGTGGTCCACCCATAAAAAGAAAGGAGATTACCGGTATGCAGCCCAAACTCACCCTGTTATCCGATGAACTGATTCCGCGCATCGTGGAGGAGGCGTATCAACTCATGCTCAAGCCGGGCATCAAGGTGATGAACGCGGAGGCGCGCCAACTTCTTGCCGGGGCAGGCGCGCAGGTGGATGAAGAGACGTTCGTCGTCAAAATCCCGGCACAGATCGTAAAGAACGCGCTGAGTACCGTCCCGCAGAAGTTTCATCTTTACGATTACGATGGGAACCCCAAAGTGGAATACGGCGGCGATACGGTGCAGTTCGACCCGGGTTCTTCCGGCGTCGCCATCTTCGATCCCGACACCCTCGAACACAAAACCGCCGAAACGCAGGACCTCATCAAACTCATCAAGATCGCGGAACAACTCCCGCAATACGATGCGCAGTCCACGATGGTGGTGTGTGACGACGTTCCAAAGGATCTGCACGACCTGTATCGTTTATACCTGGTCATGCTGTATTCGAAAAAGCCCATCGTCACCGGCGCGTTCACCAACACGACCGTGCATCAGATGATCGAGATGCTTGCCATCTTTGCGGGCAGCCACGAACAACTACGCAAGAAACCGCGTGCCATCTTCGACGTCTGTCCCTCGCCGCCGTTGATCTGGTCGAACTTCGGCGCAGGGAATCTCATTGCCCTCGCGCGCGCGGGCATCCCAGCGGAGATCGTTTCGATGCCGCTGGCAGGCGCGGCGGCTCCAGTCACTTTATTGGGGGCTGTTACACAACACGCCGCAGAGTGTCTTTCAGGCATCACCATCCATCAACTTGCCAAACCCGGCTCTCCCATCGTCTGGGGCGGCGCGCCCTCCATCTTCGACATGCGCAAGGGCGGCACACCGATGGGTTCGATGGAAACCGCCATGATCGATTCCTCCTACGCGCAGGTCGGCAAATGGCTCGGTCTGCCCACACACGCCTACCTCGGCACGACCGAATCCAAAGTCCTCGACATGCAAGCCGGTCTCGAAAGCGGCATGGGCGCGTTGATCGGCGCGTTGAGCGGCATCAACATGATCTCCGGTTCGGGCATGTTGGATTCGCTCCTCTGTCAAAGCCCCGAAAAACTTGTCATTGACGCGGAAGGCATCGCCATGGCGAAGCGCATGTTGCAGGGGATGAAAATCCACACCGAGACGCTCGCCACCGGCTTCTACGACAACGACATCAATTTCAAGGGCGGAGATTTCCTCAAGCAAAAGATCACGATGAAGTTGTTCCGCGAGGAGCAGCATATTCCGAGCAACGTCATTGACCGGGACTCGATCCGCGGCTGGAAGGCATCCGGCGGACTGGACACCCTCGGGCGCGCCAAACTCCGCGTCAAGGAACTGCTCGCTTCCTATACCAAGCCGGAACTTGATCCCGCCAAAGTGGAGCGACTCCACGCCTTTGTCCTTGACCTCGCGCGCAAGGCGGGAATGGACGCGTTGCCCGTACACGATCTTTCGCCGGTTGTGGCTGGTTGATACGTACAAACGCGGCTCCTGTGTGATTTGTGTACAGACGTTAGAGAACGTCCGCTACGCGCAAATGTTTTTGCACAATTTTCATAGATGAGCCGCAAACGCAAACAGGCGGACATATACACGCGTGTCCACCTGTTTACCTCCGTGTACCTCCATCCCCCATGCTTGACCTCGCCCAACTCCTCCGCGTCCCCCAAGTTGACCACCTCTTCGACATTTCGCCTGTTGGCTCCAAACTCGCCTTTGCCTGGAACAAGACAGGCGATTGGCAGATCTACGAGATGAGTTTGTCCCCCTCTCCCAATGGGAGAGGGGCTAGGGTTGAGGGAGCGGTTCAACTCACATCCGGTCCCGGCGGCAAATTCAACCCGCGCTACTCCCCCGATGGGACAAAACTCGCGTATGCCTCGGATATTGACGGGGGTGAAAGTTACCATCTCGTCGTTTACGACTTCACCACAAAACAAGACACGGACCTGACCCCAAATATTCCTCATGCGCTGCAACCCAACTTTTGCTGGTCGCCGGATGGAAGCCAACTGGCGTTTCTCAGCGACGAAAAGGGACATTTCAGCGCGTACATCATTTCATCGGACGGCGGAGAACCGCAACTCGTGCTGGATACCGGTCACCCCGCCTGGCAGGTGGAGTGGTCGCCTGACGGAAAGCATCTCGCGGTCAGTTGCGAAATGCGCGGACAGGACTACGGGATATTTATCGTTGAGGTATGTCATTCCGAGCGAAGCGAGGAATCTCCGCCTTTGCTAAAGAGACCCTTCGCTGTCGCTCAGGGTGACAATCCACTTAACGCACACGAACCCAGATGGTTTCCTGATGGGAGTAAACTGGCATTCCATTCTGACCTGTATGGGTGGTTCGACGTTGGAGTTTATGACCTGTCTACGAGAGAAATCGAGTGGGTCACAAAGGGCGAAGACGATTCACAAACGCCGATTGTCCTCCCACACCAGCAAGAGCGCGGTCAAAAACATCAACTTGCCTACACACAGAGCAGGGGCGCGGTCAATTGGATCGAGGCGGGTAAGATTTCTCAGTCGCAGGGAACGCTCCTTCGAAATGACAGGGTAAAGTATCGGATTGGGAAAGGCATCCACGCTGGAATCAGGTTCACGTCCGATTCGAAGCGGGTGGTGACGGCGTTCAGCAGTCCCAGTAAGCCTCCCGATCTCTGGATGATTGATCTCGAGTCGGGCGAGTCCATCCAATTGACTCATTCGCTGCCGGAGGAATTATCAAGGGAAGAGTTTGTCATGCCGGAGGAAATTGAATATCCGGGCATGGACGGCACGCCCATTCCCGCGTTGTTGTATCGCTCGAAGCAAACGCCCGCGCCTGCCGTGGTGATGATCCACGGCGGACCGAACTGGCATTACTCAATGGAATGGAACCCGATCATCGCGCATCTGGCAAGTCGCGGATATGTTGTTCTATGCCCCAACTATCGCGGCTCGACCGGCTACGGGCGCGCGTGGCAATACGCCGCGCAGTTCGACATGGGTGGCGTGGATACGCGCGATGTCGCCGCGGGCGCGCAATATCTGTTGCGTGAGGGAATTGCACATCGTATTGCGGTGACGGGAAGGAGTCACGGCGGGTATTTGACGATGACGTGCCTGACCCAATTCCCGGGGTTGTGGCGCGCGGGATCGGCGGTTGTGCCGTTTACGAACTGGTTCAAGTCTCATTACGATTCCCGCGAAGACCTGCAACATTGGAACATCGAGAACATGGGCGATCCCGGGGAGAATTATGAGCGCTGGTACAACGCCTCGCCGTATTTCTTTTTGGACAGGATCGAAGCGCCCGTGCAAATGATCTGCGGCGGGAATGATCCGCGTTGCCCCGCATCGGATTCGATTGACACACGTGATAAACTTGTCGAACTGGGCAAGAATGTGGATTTTCTATTGTATGAAGATGAAGGTCATGCCTTCCTGAAAATCGAGGATGTTTTGGATGCCGAAACAAAACGTGTGGAGTTTCTGGCGAAGGCGTTGGATTCATAATCGGTAAATCACGAAAACGCCGCGTAATTTGCGTTCTCTAACGCAAATACGGGCGGTAGAGGCCGCCTAATACGCGCTTTCGTGAAGTACTGATAATCTGTGGTCTCGATACGGCGGACAAACGCCGCCCACTCGACCACCAGACTCTACAGGAGCCTTATGCCGCCATTAAAATTCTTATCCGATGAAGATATAAAAGCGATGCACGAAGCCACGCTTCGCGTCCTGCAGGAGGCGGGTGTCTTTTGGACACACAAGCCCAGCCTCGAAATCTTGCAAGATGCGGGATGCACGGTCAAGGATAATCGCGTCTTCTTTCCTCCCGACCTAGTGTTGGATTCGATTGTGAAGGCGAATAAGCGTCCTCTCATTCGCGGGCGCAACGGGCAGGTCAATGAACTCGGTGGGGGCAATTTGTATTTTCACAACCTCGGCGGCGCGCGGGATGTGTTCGATGCGAAGACTGGCACGCGTCACGCCGCAACGAACAAAGACGCTTGCAACGCCATCCGCCTGCTGGACGCGCTGCCGAATTGTCATACGGTCACCCCATTCTTTACGCCGCCCGACGTATCCAATGAAATGCTTTCGCTGCGCATGTATCGCAGCGCGCTGTCGTACACGACCAAACCCGTGCAGGGACCCGGCATCCAATTCGGGCATGAAGTCAGGTATGCAGTGGAGATGGCGGCTGTAGTCGGCACACCCGCGCATGAACTCACGCTCTCGCTTTCGCCAGTCAGCCCGCTGACGATGCACGACATCGCGGCGGAAGCGATCATGGAAATGGCGAAGCATGGCGTGATCCATGCCAACCTGCCCTGCCCGACCGGTGGCGCCACCTCGCCCATGACCATTACGGGCAGCATCGTCCAGCAGAGCGCGGAGACACTGGCTCCGTTGGTGCTGGCACAACTCATCAACCCGGGATGTGGCGTCGTATATTGCGGGAGATTGGGGATGCTGGAGCCGCGCACCGGATTGATCTGGGGAGGCGTCGAACTCGGACTCTCCTCCGCCGCCACGGTTCAACTCGGACATTATTACGGATTCAGCGTCAACGTCTATGGGTTTTCAACGAACGCCCATACGCTCGACGCCCAAAACGCCTTCGAACGCGGACTCAACGCCGCCATCCCTGCCCTGGCCGGCGCGGACGAACTTTCCGGCATCGGCGAAATGGAG
>JABWAU010000130.1 GCA_013360875.1 Anaerolineales bacterium
CTACATCCCTGATATGGTTGTTGTTGATGGTTACTATTACTGCAAATCATGTAGCCGCCCAACACAGCGTGCACTGGACACTTGCCCTCGTTGCGAAGGAGTTGGAAGTTATTGCGATTATATTGGTGTTCGTCAATGTGGTTTGTGTGGTGGCACGGGCAAGTGCCAGTAACGCAAACCGTTCGGCGCTTCGTGGCGCAAGGAAAAAACATGAGAGAAGAAAACGTAACCTACGAATTGGAAGATAAAGACGGTTGCCCTAATTGTCACCATCAAGTGTCTTTGTGGCTCGGCTTTTCGGGCGTGGATAACGACGGTGTGCATCTTGCATATCGTTGTCCGCAATGTGGTTTTGAAACATGCGATTACTTGCCAAGCGTTGACGATGTTGTGCCTAATACAATTGCCTGGCGTCGTGAACCTGATGGCGTGATTACATGGTATCCCGAAGTGCGCGCCGAACAAAGCGTGCAGTCGGACGTGTGCCACGAGTGCGGCGAAACCGAAACTGTTGATCCATACAATGATGGCGTGCCCGTCTGTGTGTTTTGCGGCACACGCCGCTAACGCAACCCGTTCGGCTTGACAACGGATTCCAAACCCGTATAATGATCTTTGAACGAGCCAGGGTGCCCCCCTCACCCTGGCTCGTTCAATTTTTCTCTCATTAAAGGCTTGACATTTTTTAGAACATTTGTTAAAAATTAGATAGTTGAATATTCCGCAGCCCCCCGATTCTGGCGGGGACACCGTACAGCAGTTGAGCGCGCTGTGACCGAAAGGTCACGGCGCGCTTTTTTGTTTGCTTTTTCCTGAGCGGAACAGGGACCCCCTCCGCCTTCGGCACCTCCCCCAACAAGCGGAGAGCGCATTTTGGGGGAGGAATAGATAAAGGAGATTCGCATGAAAAAGATTTTGTCCGTTGCGCTTTTGGTGATCGCCATTTCGGCGTTCATCGTCCCGCTGGCGTTTGCGCAGGATGCGGAGCCGCCCAGGGTCGAGGATTTCGAACTCCTGGCGCACTTGATCATCGGTATCGTCGGCATGGCTGTCACCTTCGGCGTGAAGGCGATGGTCAAGGAATGGGGCATTGACCTGACCGGCAAGGCGACCCAGATCACCGCCGCGATCGTGACCGCCATCTTCGAGTTCCTCAACGGCGTATTGGCTTCGGTCCCGCCGGACTGGTTCCCGGTGGTGGTGAGCGGTCTCGGTTTCGTGACCGCCCTGTTGACCGCCTTCGGCGTGGCGTCGTATCTCAAAGGCAAGCACACCGCCGCCGCCGCGAAGAAATAACCCCCTCCCTCCCCCATCCTTGCGGATGGGGGAGGGATGAGGCAATGCCGATGAGCGATCAAGCGATCAATCTTCTTTTGCAGATACCACTCGCAGGGGTGGTCGTTTTCGTCGTGGTGATCTTCCTGAAATATCTCAAGGAGATGATCGCTCAAATGATCAATTTCATGGCGCAACAGGCGGAAACGAACCGTCAATTCCTTTCGACGCAACGAGAGCAGATGAACCTGGCGATCGGACGACTGGCGGATGAGTTAAAGGCGATGCGTGAGGAACTGGCGGAGGAGAGGGGAATCCGCGAGGGCAAACGGAAGAACAGGAATTTGTAATGCCGCTTCCAAAACCGAAGTTTACGCTCAGCGATGAATATTCCCAACTGGCATTGGGGCTGGAACTGCCAGAAGTGGACGATGGAATGCCCGTCGAAGATGCCCGCCTGCGTTCGGAGGCTGGGCGTTCGGCTTTCGTTGCCTTGAAAGGCTCGCCGAATCAACCTGAGTGGTTCGAGCGCTTCGAGTCGTTGATGGACGGCGGCTGGCCGTGGCGGCAGGCTTGTTACATTGCCTGGGCTTCGACGCCGCTCGAGGGACGCACGCCGAAGACACAGGAAGAGCTGGCGCGCAAGCATTTGAACCTAGCCAGCGACCGGGCGATCAGCACCTGGCGGAAGAAAAATCCCGCGATCGATACGATGATCGCCCTGTTGCAATCGGCGGAGTTGTGGGATCACCGCGCGGATTCGTTCAAACACCTGATCGATGGGATGCGACGCGCCGGGGCGGATTACAAGTTCTTCAATCATTTGAAATTATTCCTGGAAATGACCGGCGATTACGTGCCGTTGAACCAGATCGCGGCTGTGGTGAAGCGCAAGGCAGACGGCGGGGCGCATGAGATGGACGAAGAGATGCTGAATGAACTGGCGGAAAGCGCCAGGGCGTTGGAGAAGCCTTACACCGTTGATCAGGAACAGGTTGAGATCGATGCAGAGAAGGACGAATAATGCTCTCGAGTCTTGCCCCTGCCACCATCAGCCCGCGTCAGGCGAGCGTCGAAAAAGACCTGCGCAAGGAAGCGCGGAGAAACTTCCTGGCTTATTGCCAGTATGTGGACCCGCGCTATGAGACGCCGCCGCATATCCAATTGCTGGCGGCGAAACTGCAACAGGTGGCTTTGTACATTGCGAGCGGCGGCAAGCGGGGCATCCCGCGTTTGATGATCTTCATGCCGCCGCAACATGGGAAGAGTCAGATCGCGAGCCGGAATTTCCCCGCCTGGCTGTTGGGCATCCTGCCGGACAGTCACATTATTTTGACCTCTTACGGCGACAGCCTGGCGACGAGGCACAGCCGTTTCATCCGCGACCAGATCACAGCGCCGGAATACCAGGCGATCTTCGGCACGAAGAGCAACAAGATGATGCCGGTGGAGTTGAGCAGTGATTCGCGCTCGACCGAGAACTGGGACCTGGCGAGACCGTACCGGGGCGGCGTGAAGGCGGCGGGCGTGGGCGGCGGCATTACCGGTCTGCCTGCGCATTTATTCATCATCGACGATCCACTCAAGAACCGTGAAGAAGCGGAGAGCGAAAGCCGCCGCGATCTGGTGGACGATTGGTTCAAGAGCGCGGCTCGCACGCGCCTGCGACCGAACGCGGCAGTGGTGATCTTCCACACACGCTGGCATCCCGACGACCTTGCCGGTCGTTTGATGCGGAGGATGATCAGCGACCCGCTGGCGAGCCAGTGGGAGATCGTGTGTATGCCGGGGCTGGCTTTGGATAGTTACCCGGCGACGGTGGAGGAACAGCGGAAGAGGATGCGCGACGGCGTGTACCTGCCGATGGCGGACCCGCTGGGCAGAAAACCCGGTGAGGCGCTTTGCCCGGGTTGGTACAACACGGATTTTCTGCTTTCGACCCGCGCCGACCTTGGGGTTTACGATTTCGAGGCGTTATATCAGCAGTCACCATTCGCGAAGGACGGGCAGAAATACAAGCGCGAGTGGTTCAAGACCATCGCGAAACTTCCGGAGGGCGTGACGATTCTGTACATCATACGCTACTGGGATAAGGCGAATTCGACCAAGGGCGATTTCACCGTGGGCGTGTTGATGGCATACGGCTCGGATGGTTATTTCTACATCCTGGATGTGGCGCGCGGACAGTGGTCCTCCTATGAACGGGATCAGAAGATGCGGAAGGTCACGGAGGAGGATGCGAAGGCGTATGGAAAGGTTTACGTCTGGCATCAGCAGGACCCGGGGTCGGCGGGCAAGGATTCGGCGGAGGCAACGAACCGGGTGCTGATGGGATTCCCGGCGAAGTTCGAGCCGCTGACCGGCGACAAGGAGACGCGTTCGGAGCCGCTGGAATCGGCATTCCAGGGAGGGATGATCTATCTGATGCAGGCGGCATGGAACGAAGTCTTCATAGACGAATATGCGGCGTTCCCACGCGGCAAATACGACGACCAGGTGGACGCAGGTTCGAGCGCGTATAACAAACTGCTCGAAACGATCCGAAACAAGCGAAAGAGCAGGGTGATGTGAACTGGTTTACGAAGCTATTCCGCAAGGCGGCAACGAGGTTGTTCACTTTCGCGCCCTCATGGTTGCGGTATGCGTTTTCCGAGATCAGCCCCGAGAAGCTGGTCAAGGAGGGGTACAAGAAAAATTCGGCGGTGAGCGCGTGCGCGACGACGCTTCAGTTGACCTTTCCCGAGCCGCCCTTGCTGGTGGGCTATGAGGATGAGGGGCGCTTCGTGCCGGATTACAAGCACGCGCTGATGAAGTTACTGCAACAGCCGAACCCGGACATGGGCATGGCTGAGTTTTTGCAGTTCGCCATCACCTACAACCCCATCGGCGGGAATTGTTATGTCCATAAGATCCGCAACGACGGCGGGAGGGTGATCGCGCTGTATCCATACAGCGATTTGAATGTGGAGCCGATCCGGGGCATTGACACGAGCGAAGGGTTCGTGCGGGCATACGAATACGATCCGGGAGACGGTAGGAAGACCATCATTCCGAAGGACGACATCATTCATTGGAAGTGGATGATCGACCCGGAGTTTCCGTGGAAGGGGATCGGCGCGATCGCGCTGTGCGCGAAGGATGTGGACAAGGACAGCGAGGCGACGTCATACGTGTATGCGTTGCTGAAGAATAACGCGGTCCCGCCGCTGGTCGTGAACCTGGAGGAGGATGACGACAGCACACAGGAAGAGATCGATGCGATGGGCGCGAAGTGGATCCAGAAACATTCGAAGGGACAGCCCGCGTTCATCAGTGCCGGGATGAAGGTGACGCAACTCGGTTATGACCTGAACAAGCTGGCGGGCGAGACGCTGGCAGACGTGCCTGAGACGCGCATTGCGGCAAACTTTCATGTGCCGCCATCGGTGGCGGGCTTGAATGTGGGGGTGAAGCGGAGCGATTACGGCGATACAGCGGCGCGAAAGGCGTTCACCGAGCAGACGCTGATGGCATTGTGGCGTTCGTTCGCTTCGGAGATGTACAACGGCTTGAAGGACGAGTTCAATCTGCCGCCGAATTACACGTTGAAATTCGACGTGCGCGATGTGGGCGCGTTGCAGGAACTGAAGAAAGACCAGCGCGTGAGCGTGAACGAGCTTTGGAAGAGCGGACTGATCACGCGCGCGGAAGCGAAACGGGAATTGAGCATAAAACCATTGCCAGGCGATGATGTGTATTACGTAAGCCTGGCGACGGAGTTTGTGGATGCAGGGGGGAATGGGGCAGTTGAACGGGATTCTACGGTCAGCGGTCAGCGGTCAACGGTCGGCAGTCAAAGGAAGGGGAGCGCGGTATCGCGGCAGTTGTTGAGCATTCGAAATCAGACGGCGAAGCGGATGACCGGCGCGGTCGACGCTTATTTTTCGCAGTTGGCGGACCGGGTAATTGAAAGAGCGAAGAGCGATTCGACCACGAAGGTCACGAAGGGACACGAAGGGAAATCTGATCTTCCAAGCGTGGACGATTTGATGGATGCGGGGGACCGCAAACAGCTTGCAGACCTGGTGAAGCGGTTTTACATCGAGGTGATCGAGCTTTCGTGGGACCTGTGGAACGTGGCGTTAGGCGTGGAGATCGCGTTCGACCTGGGGGACCCAGCGGTGACGCGGGCTTTGAAACTGGCGACGAAGCATATCCAGGAGATCGATGACGAAATCCGCGAGAATTTGAAGAAGGCACTGCAATATGCCAGCGAACACGGCTGGGGCATCGATGAGTTGGTGCGCGGCGACGCAACACAGCCGGGCTTGCGCGACATCCTCGTGGACGAAAACTATGCGCGGACGGTGGCGCGGGCGGAATTGGGAAGCGCGCAGAACGCGGCAACCGCGGAGCGATATAAGGACGCGGGCGTGACAAAGGTCGAGATCCTTGATGGCGGCGCGGAGGACAGCGCCCCGGCTTGCGATCTGGCGAACGGGATGATCTGGACGCTGGAATTGTTCGAACGAAATTCATTGCAACACCCGAATTGTTCGAGAGCCGCCGCGCCATATTTCGGCGATGCAGAAGCGGCGACGAGCTGGGCGTATCCGTTCGGGACGAGAGGATAGTGTTATGGGCGCAGTTCAATCAATGCCTTACGTGCCGGACCCGCCGTTGAGGATCGAGCGTGAATACACGCTGAACGGTCGAGAGACGATCATCATCGAAGGCGTGAGATACGACCCGGCATATTTTCGGACGTTCGCGCACCCCGATACGTATGTTTTGTATTCGGTGCAAAGGCGCGACGACATGGTTATGTTGACGATCATCCGCAATGAGGATGAGGCGCAGAAATTTTTCGAGGAAGTCGGTGGTCTCGATACGACTTGCGAAGAACACGCAAGCCTACTCGACCACCAGGAGGAAGAAAACGATGGACTATAAAACTTTGCCGTATTTCGTGAAGGAAATCGACCGCAAGACGCGGACGGTGACGGGCATCTTTGCCGTGCATGGGAACGTGGACAGCGGCTGGGATATGTCGGTCAACGGATCGTTCGAGAAATACCTCAAGCAGGGGCGGGACCGCGTGCGCTTCCTGTGGAACCACAACTCGATGAACCCCCCGATCGCCAGCATCAAGGAAGTGCGCGAAGTGGGGCGGGATGAACTTCCGGCGAAGGTGCTGGAATGGGCGCCGGATGCGACCGGCGGCGTGCTGGTGAAGCGCGAGTATTACGAGGATATCCCGCTCTCGGAGTGGGTCTTCAAATCCATCGAGAAAGGCGACATCACCGAGATGTCTTATGCGTATGACGTGCATGATTACACGATCAAGGAGCGCGAAGAAGGGCAGAGACCGATCCGCATTTTGAACGAGGTGGAGTTGTACGACATCTCGGACGTGAACTGGGGCATGAACCCCGCAACGGCTGGTGTGAAGGGTCTGCCGGTGAGCGGCACGACCTTTGTGCAACACTCCGCGCTGGTGGAGAGCACCATCGAGGAGTTTTTACAGCGCGTGAAGGACCGCAAGACTTTCCGCGCAGAAGAAGGGCGGACGCTTTCGGAGGCGACGCGCGGACGTTTGCAGAAGATGGTTTCGGAGATCGAGGCGATCCTGCGAGAGACCGAGCCGCGGGCTGAGATGGCGGACGTGATCAGCGAACTTGCGAAATTCGAACGATTCAATTCAACCTATAGAGGAGTACAACCATGAAGACCGTAAAGGAACTGCAAGAACAGGTCAACGCCAAGCGCGCCGAGATCGCGAAGATCTACGAAGGCAAGGCGACGACCGTGGACGGTGAGGCGCGCTACGACCTCACCATTCAGGAACTCGAAGAAGTCCGCCAGAAGAACCGCGAGCTGGATGCGCTGGCGATTGAACTGGAAAACGCCCGCGAAGCGGACGAGATGT
The DNA here is from genome assembly GCA_013360875.1 of Anaerolineales bacterium. GTDB lineage: Bacteria > Chloroflexota > Anaerolineae > Anaerolineales > Villigracilaceae > Defluviilinea. The sequence goes on from JABWAU010000130.1 coordinate 7,184, forward strand.
TCAAGAAGAACCAGGCGGCAATCCGCGAGGCTGGCAAGGGCGTGAATCACCTGCCGTTGGGCGGCGAACCGAAAGGTCGCCGGGAGGAGCAACGCGAGGTGAAAACCCTCGGGCAGATGTTCGTCGAAAGCGACGCTTATCAGAAAGCGGAACGCAAGAAAGACATCAACTTCAGCGCGCCGGATTTCGATTTCCTCGAGGCGAAGACCTTGATGGAAACCGGGGCGGGCTTTGCGCCGCAGAGCATCCGCACGGGGCGCGTGGTCGAGTATGCCCATCGCCGCCCGCTGGTTGCGGACTTGATCCCCCAGACCCCGACAGAATACGCCTCAGTGGTGTATATGGAGGAAACCACCTTCACGAACAACGCGGCTCCGCGCGCGGAAGGCGGGCAAGCGGGCGAAAGCGCGCTGGCTTACACCGAACGCTCTAAGGCTGTGCGCGAGATCGCGCACTTCCTGCCGGTGACCGAGATCCAGCTCGAAGACGTGGACGGCGTTCGGGCGATCATCGACAACCGCCTCTTGACCATGCTCGACCTGGTCGAGGAAACCCAGTTGCTGACCGGTGACGACAACGCTCCGAATTTGGGCGGTTTCCTCACCCTGGTAACGCAAGCGCAGGCGAAGGGCGCGGACCCGGTGCCGGATGCGATCTACAAGGCGATGACCAAGGTGCGCACGGTTGGGTTCACGGAGCCGAGCGCGTACATCACGCACCCGAACGACTGGCAGGATGTGCGCCTGCTCCGCACCACGGACGGCATCTACATCTGGGGCAATCCGAGCGAAGCGGGACCGGAGCGCATTTGGGGCTTGCCGGTGGTTCAGACCACGGCGGAAACCGAGAACACCGGTTTACTGGGCGATTTCCAGTTGTATTCGGAGATCCGCCGCCGCCGCGGTGCGAACATCAAGGTGAGCGACAGCCACAGCGATTTCTTCATCAAGGGCAAGCTGGCGATCCGCGCGGATAAACGGCTGGCGCTGGTGATCTACCGCCTGACGGCGTTCTGCAAGGTGACGGGAATCTAGTATCCCGACCCCTCCCCTAGCCCCTCCCCATCGGAAGAACACCGATGGAGAGGGGAACAAGTGGAAGAAGGAGAAATAAGATGACACAAATCGAAGGCGGAATTGGACCGTATGAGTTTGCCGGGACACCCGGCGCGGGCACCAGCGAAGTGCAGACGCTGACGATCGGCGGGACGCCTGACGGCGGCACATTCAAGCTGAAATTCGACGGCGAAGTGACCGACGATATCGAATGGACCGCCGTTGATAACGACCTGATCGCGGCGATCGATGCGGCGCTCGAAGCGCTTGAAAACATCGGCACAGGCGGTGTGGCCGTGGCAGACGGCACGCTGACAGACGGCATCGGCACGGTGACGATCACCTTCGGCGGCAACCTGGCAAAGCTGGCGGTCAACACGATTACGGTGGAAGAGAATGCCTTGACCGGAACCGCTCCGACGGTGGCAGTGGCAGAGACCACGCCCGGCGTGACGGCTGATTACCGAGGCGCGAAGAAGGGCGCACTCGTGACCGACACGACCAACGGCATCCTGTACATCAATACCGGGACCGCGCTTGCCCCGACCTGGACGAAGGTTGGGACGCAGACGTAGCCCCACCGACCCCCTCCGTCACTGCGTGACACCTCCCCCAATTATCCCTTCGGGAGTAATTGGGGGAGGATAAGCAGAAGGATTGAACCATGAGCCTTGTAACCGCTGAAGCCGCGAAGAAGCAGATCAATACGCCGCTGAGCGACGAAGACCTGCAGGAGATCATCGACCGAATCGAGAGTCAGATCACGGCGCGGATCGGCGCGCCGTGGGATGGCGACGATACGCCATCACAGGTGGTGAAGACCCTGCGCGGGGAGGGTCCGTCGTTATTCCTGCCCACCGGGATCTATGAGGTGGTGAGCATTGTGGAAGATGACGCCGAGCTTACCGCTGATGAGTACCGCGTGTGGGGCAACGGCGGTGTGATCGAGAGACTGCCCATTGATTCCGGTTGGGGCAGGGTCTGCACAGTGACGTATAAGCCGATGGACGATCGTTTCAAGAGGATCCCGGTGATCATCGATCTGTTGCGGCTGACTCTGGAACGGACGGCGATGAAGAGCGAGAGCATCGCTGGCGAGTATTCGTACACCGCGCCCGATAACTGGGATGCGGAGTTCCGCAAGGCGATGAAACGTTTGCAGTTCAAGGCGTTGTGATGATTCGGTGTCAGGTGTCAAGTTCCAGGTGTCAGGTTGAAGGTTTGCGATGAGTTTCGATAATCAGTTGATCCATACCTGCACGATCAAGCCTGCGGCGGCGGGAAGCGTGAATGTTTATAACAACGCCGCCAAAGCGTTCGGCACGCCTGTGACAGGAGTGCGCTGCCGCCTGGTGGAAAGCCGCGAACGGGTATGGAGCACCGAACGGCAGGAAGGCGTGATCCAGAGCGTTTACAAGCTGTTCACAAAAGCGGACGTTTCTTCTCTGACGGAGAAAGCTGAGATCTCGCTGGTGACGCTGGAGGACGGCACGACTTTGAGCGACATTTTCCGGGTGACGGAGTTGTTCGTGAGACGCGGACGGAACTCGCATCACAAGATGGCGACGTTGGAGAGGATCTCGTAATGGCACGGATGAAGAGTTGGCGCGGCAGGGAGATCTCGCAGGCGGTGGCGCAGAATGTGGCGAAGGCGCTTGGGAAGTTCGGCTTGCGCGTCGAAGGGCATTCGAAGCGCGAACTTCGGCGAGGTCATGGCGTGCGTTATGGCACGTTGAGGCGTTCCATCCATACAGCGCAACCCGGCTACAGCTGGCGCGGCGACGATGTAAAGCCTGGTCCGGGAACCCCGGAGATGGGCGGGCAGATTTTTGTCGCGTTGGTGAGCGGCAGGAGGATCACCATCCAGGTCGGGAGCGGTTTGAGATACGCCATGCCGGTGCATCAGGGTCATCACTCGTTCGATGGTTATCACTATCTGACAAACGGACTGGAGAAAGCGAAGCCGGAACTGGCGCAGGATTTGGCAGAGTATAGGTTGAAGTAAATGGAAATCGATCCGCTGGAAACCATCATCACCTGGCTTGAAACTGCGCTGACGAGCGTGTCTGGGCGCGTGGCTGGCAAGCACCGCTACGGCGCAGGTTGGACGGAGACGCAGACAGGTGTGAGCGTGCATCTGGACGGAGGCGCACCCGATCTGTATGCGCCAGTGGCTA
>JABWAU010000208.1 GCA_013360875.1 Anaerolineales bacterium
AATTCTGCTGGTGATAGTTCTGAAATCGCCTGCTTGATTTTTTCAACGTTCATATTTTGCTCCTCACAATAAGCGACAAAAATATTTTACCGTCTTTTGCTCAATCTGATTAATGATTGCAATCTCCCATACCCACCCACTCCCTCCTCCAACCCGCCCGCACCGTAAAATTCCATGCCCTTCTTCCGTGACAAATGACAGATGAATCAGGGTGAGAATCTCCGTATAGTAGGCACAAAGGAGATGCGGACATGTCACATATCACCTTGAAGTCCGGGTACACGGAGTTGGTCGAGCGCTTGAACCGTTTTCCGCAGGGTGCGCCGCCATCGGAAACATTGTACAAAATTTTGAGCATCCTGTTCAGCGAGCGGGAAGCCGGGCTGGTGGCGCTCCTGCCGATCAAGCCCTTCACCGCCGAGAAAGCCAGCCGGGTCTGGTGCATGGGTCTGACCGAGACCCGCAAGGTGCTCGACGAACTTGCCAGCCGCGCGATCCTGGTGGATGTGGAATGGGAGGGGAAAACCACCTACACCCTGCCGCCGCCCATGGCGGGCTTCTTTGAATTCTCGATGATGCGCCTGCGGGGGGATGTCGACCAGAAGGTGCTCGGCGAACTCTTTTACCAATATTTGAACGTGGAGGAGGAATTCATCCGCAATCTATTCGTGCAGGGTGAGACCCAATTGGGGCGGGTCTTCGTGCATGAGCCGGTGCTTTCAGAAGAGAATGCCCTGCACGTCCTGGATTATGAACGCGCCACGGAAGTCATTCACACCGCGTCCCATCGCGGCATCGGCGTCTGCTACTGCCGCCATAAGATGATGCACGTCGGGCGGAATTGCGATGCGCCGATGGATATCTGCATGACCTTCAACGGCACGGCGCAATCGCTCACGCGTCACGGATATGCCCGGCTGGTGGATGTGAGCGAAGGCATGGACCTGCTCCAGCAGGCGTACGAACGCAACCTGGTGCAGTTCGGCGAGAACGTCCGCGAACGCGTGAACTTCATCTGCAATTGCTGCGGCTGCTGTTGTGAAGCGATGATCGCCGCCCGTAAATTCGGCATCCTCAACCCGGTGCATACCTCGAACTTTTTGCCGGGCGTGGACGAAGCCAAATGCAATGGCTGCGGGAAATGCGTCACTGCCTGCCCGGTGGAAGCCATGACGCTGGTCTCCAGCAACGATGCGCATCACCCCAAAATGAAAAAAGCCAAGGTGGATGAAGACCTGTGCCTCGGATGCGGCGTCTGTGTGCGGACCTGTTCGCATGAGGGACTCTCGCTTCACCCGCGGGCGGAACGGGTCATCACACCGCTCAACTCGGTCCACCGCACGGTCATGATGGCGATCGAACGCGGCGACCTGCAGAATCTGATATTCGACAACCGTGTGTTGTGGAATCACCGCGCACTTGCAGCGGTGTTCGGGGTCATCCTGCGCCTCCCGCCCATCAAGCAGTTCTTGGCAAGCCAGCAGGTCAAATCGCGCTATTTGGAATATTTGATCACGCACATCAAGGCATAGATGTTCTTATTCATATTCCAATCTCCCCATTATCCCCATGCCCTCGCGAACGGATACCCCGTCATCGATGGGCGATAGAGACAACCTTTTCTTTTACTTTTCCGTCCCTTCCTCATACAGCCCCATCTTCACCCTGTACTTCTCCCGCAACTCATCCAAACTGACCAGCCTTCCGCGGACCAGCAGATACCAATGCTCCCAGCCGTTGCAGGGAGCGTTTTTCATGTAGCGTTTTTCATGTAATGACTCCCCGCCTTGTGGATGCTGCCGGTGAAACCGTCCGCGGTGCGCAGGCGGGCATCGGGCTTGATGATCGCGGTCCGTTTTTTATCTTTTGCGAAGAAAAGTTTTTGCCCCGCTTTCACCAGTCCGTTCTCGAGCAGGGTCCCAAACCCAACTCTCGGCGCGGATTTCTTCCTGCCTTTGACATCGAAGGTTTCGGGATCGAACGCTTCGGGTCTGACGGCGTCGATCCGCTTCTGCGCCGCCTTTATGTATTTTTCCTCGCGCTCCAAGCCGATCCAGTTGCGATGCAGGAGTTTCGCCATCGCTCCCGTCGTGCCGCTCCCAAAGAAGGGATCGAGAACCACGCCGCCGGGTTCCGTCGAAGAAAGGATGACGCGATAGATAAGCGATTCCGGTTTTTGCGTGGAATGAGCCTTGTTACCGTTGTTATCTTTCACCCGTTCCGACCCCCTTGCCAGGGGGACGAGCCACCAGTCCGAGCGCATCTGCTTCTCGTCGTTGAGTCCCTTCATGGCGTGATGGTTGAAGGTGTACTTTGCGCCCCTGCCTGTGCTTGCCCAGATCAAGGTCTCATGCGCGTTGGTGAATCTCACCCCGCGGAAGTTGGGCATCGGGTTGGTTTTCACCCAGATCACGTCGTTCAGGATCCAAAATCCCAGGTCCTGCATGATCGTCCCGACGCGGAAGATATTGTGATACGAGCCGATGACCCAGATCGAACCGGTCGGTTTCAGGACGCGCTTGCAGGCGGTCAGCCAGGCGCGGGTGAATTTGTCGTAGGCTTCGAACGAATCGAATCGATCCCAGTGATCAACCACCGCGTCCACTTTGGTCATGTTCGGGCGGTGCAGGTCGTTCTGTAATTGCAGGTTATAGGGGGGGTCGGCAAAGACCAGGTCAATGGACTTTTCGGGAAGCGCATCGAGGCTCGCGACACAGTCGCCTTGCAGGATTTTGTTGAGGGGCAGGTCCATGGATCGGTTTCCGATGGCCCGATTATAGCCGATGGGATTCATGCATTTGCGTCGTT
>JABWAU010000131.1 GCA_013360875.1 Anaerolineales bacterium
GGCGATGATCGCTGTGGTCATCACTTCGGCGTCACTCATTTGGCATTGGCGATCTTCATAGTGATGCAAGGATTTGAGCATGTCGTCACATAAACAAAACACTACTATAATTTGGGTGTCCATGAGTTTCTCCAGTTTTGGTTGGGATACCGTAACTGTACGAATCTCATGGACTTTTGTCAACCTGCTTCCCAAGGTAGCAACTTGGGTTAATTTAGCAGTTGTGCTTCGTGTTCTGCCAGGAGACGGGAAACTGCTTTATCACTACATCTTCCACCAGAAGATCAGCGAAGTATTCGCCAACGACCTGCTCGTGAAAATACACCGCGATCTTAACCTGCTGTTGTACCTTCAAACCCATCGCGGTCAGCGCCCTGACTAACGCGTTCTCATACACCTTTTCGAGAAACCCGTAACCCAGTTGCGGGTATACCACTTTGTAAAATGCGTGCAAAATTTTGTCGGTGATATCGCTATGCTTGAGTTTGGTTGGTTCGTTAAGCATTTCTTAAAACTCCGCGTTCATCCGCGCTCGTCCGCGTCCAATTTTATTTTTCGATGGGTTCCATTATAAAGTGAACCAGCCGATACTCCTTTGAAACTGCATCCAACTGCTGATCGTTCAATTTCTTCTGATTCACCCCAAACAGCGGACCGGCAAATCCCGACCCGATGATAACCTGTCTCATCAGGAATACACGGCGAGACGAATCGGACACATCTTCGGCGCGCGCCTTTCTTTTCCCTTCAGGCAGCCAAATTTCGATCTCTGGATTCGCCATGATGTTTTTATACCAATCGGATATGGAACCAAACCCCGCCGTGCAATAGATTTCCCCGTCCACAACCGCGTAATTGACGGGCGTGAGATATTCCTTCCCCGATTTCCGCCCGCGGTGTTTGATGACCATGATCCGCCCGCTCACCGATGGCATGATATTCATTGTCCATCCCAGTCCGATCTTCAACATGAAGACCATGAAGGGGTTCATCGCGTGGAACACCCTCCGCAGGGTATTCAACTGCTTCGGCGTGAATTTTGAAACGTCCATGTTCCCTCCCGACCCCCACCCGCCCTCCCCCAAAATCCGACAAACCCCAGTCGGATTTTGGGGGAGGTGTCCCGCTGTGGCGGGACTGTGGGGTCAAAACTCCCACTTCCTCAATCCATCCATCGCTTTGTAATTCGTCAAATCCAATTGAAGCGGCGTGATGGAGACGTACCCGTCCTCCAACGCGCCAAAATCCGTACCGTCCTCGAACACGCCGGTGGGCGCCTCGCCGCCGATCCAAAAATAAGGCCTGCCGCGCGGGTCAATGCGCGCATCCAGCGCATCGCGGTACACGCGCAATCCCTGCCGCGTGATCATGTATCCCGCGAGATCATCTTCATTCAAATATGGGACGTTCACATTCAACACCACGTCTTTGGGCAGACCGTTCGTCATGACTTTTTCCGCGACGCGTCGGGCAACGATCGCGGCTGTGGAATAATCCAGCGGACCCTTGTGCCCCTCGGGCGAATTCAACGAGACTGCGATCCCTTTCACGCCCGCGATGACCGCTTCCATTGCCGCGGTGACCGTCCCCGAATACGTCACGTCATGACCGAGGTTGGCGTACGGATTGATTCCCGACACCACCAGGTCAATGTCCTCCTCGATGAAGCCGAGCAGCGGAAGGGCAACGCAATCGGAGGGCGCGCCGTCCGAAGCAAAGGCAGACGTCCCGTCGGCGAGAGTCGTTTCCATCACGCGCAACGGACGCTCCATCGTCTTTACGTGTCCCGAAGCCGACCAGTTCTTGTCCGGTGCAAAGACGGTCACCTTGCCGAGTTTGCGCATCTCCTGCGCGAGGGCGAGCAAGCCCGGCGCATGTACGCCGTCGTCGTTGGTTACGAGTATGTGCATGGCTCTCCAATTTACGATTTGTAATTTGCGATTGACGATTTGGGATTGACGATTTACGATTACCGGCGATTATAACCTTCTCGCTGGGATAATTCACACATGCCGTCGAAACGCTCGCTCCCTGTCATCCGCTATCTACTGCCTTTCCTCCTTCTTTCCTCTTGCATCCCCTTCCTCCCCTCCACAGCCAAACCATCCTCCCAACCGGCCTTCTTCCTTTACCGTTTCGAGGTTCCCGCCTTCGTCGGTTTCTCCGAAGACTTTCAGGTCACAAAAGAAATCCCATTTTCATATCCCGTCAACTGCGGACTGTATGACACGTTCCCTGCTCCGGTGGGAGCGGTCCTGGCGATTGAACTGAGTTGTCCCAACGGGCAATCGGTTCTTTTTCTGGATACCCAAACTGCCGCGGTCACCCTGCCCTTTCCCTCCACTGACAGCCATTTTCTCGCCTGGCAAAGCGACGGACTCGCCGCATACCTAAAAGCGGACTCGCTGACGAACCCGCGCATCGTCCGCGCCTTTGTCAGCGGTCCGCAGGACGCGCTTGCGATCAATGAATTCACGTATGACCTTTCCGCCAAACCCGCCTCGCGCGATTTCACCTTCACCCTCTCACGCGGACTTGGCTACGGCAGTGAGATGTATCTCGCAAAACGGGATGGGCATGACACGGAACTTCTGTATGTTGATCAGTTCAACTATCTCTCCTTTGCCCGCTTCTCTCCCGATGGAGGCCGGATCGCTTTCATCAAAGTCCCTGATGCACAGACTCCTTTTACTGTGGGGGAGTTGTGGGTCATCCCATCCTCGAACGACCGGGCGGATGGGGTTCAGATGGGGAGATTTCTTGCCCATGCGGATGCCGGTCACGGCTACGCGGCGAACTGGTCACCGGATGGGACGCGGATCGCGTTCGTCGTCCGCGAGAATCCCGAGGATGAAATGGCAGATCAATCGAGTGAGGCGTTGATCAGCAATATTTATATCGTTGAAGTGGAAGGCGGAGTGTTGACCCAGATCACCCACTTCGAGAATGGGCGCGCAGAGACCCCGCATTGGTCACCGGACGGGAACACCCTGGCGTTCGACGCGGTCGTAGATGGTAGAATGACCGTGTTCCTCGCGGAAATTGAATCGGGTGAGATAAGACCTCTTGTGACCGAATCAGCCTGTTGTCCCGCGTGGATGCGAAAGTGAGTCCGGATGTTTCGCAGAATTCTGTTCATTTTGATCCTGTCATCGGTGATCTCATCGTGCGGTGGCGCGGCTCCCACGATCACCGAAGAGTTCATCGTGATCGGGTCGCCCACGCAATCCTTTCTCGCGGAAGTCACGCCGACCCCCGAATCCACTCAAACCTTCATACCCGAACCCACCTCCACGCCGACCGTCGTCCCAACCGAAACCTCTTTGCCTCCGCTCGAACTGCCGACCGAGATTCCCAACGCGCCCTCGCTGCTCCCCTGGGACGGCACGCCGACCTACCTCGGCGATTCGCAGCCCGGCTTTTCTTTTCGCGTTCTGTATGATCCCGATATTTGGGCGTTGACCGAGGATCAGTTCGGCTATCCCGCCCTCGGGCATCGGGGGATTCCCTATTGCGTGATCTCGGTCACTTCGGGGCGCGGACTGCCCGCCAACGTTTCCGTCGAGCAGGATATATTGTACACGGGCAAACTGACATTTTATGTGGGAACCGCGTTCGAAAATGGAGTGAGAAAATTCGTGACCTACACCGGCGGCGACGGAACGATCGTCACTGCGTTCGAGGTCTCGTTTCAGGAACAGGCGGATGAATGTCTCGCGGACGCGGCGACGGTCATTACCACGCTTCGGTCTGTCCCTGCCTCCCAAGCCACTCCCACGCCTTGATTTTTGGAGTCCATCAGCTTGCTGATGGACTCTCTGGCATAATCCAAACAGCGGCAAGCCGCTGGAATCCAAAACCAGACCCGTGACCCATCCTCTCAAACACGCCCTCACACTCCTCCTGTTCAGCGTCGTTTTGCTGGGCGTGCGCGGCGCGTCGGCTGAAAGATCGGACGCGCCCGAGGCGCAGACGGTCGCGCCTTTTTTGTATCCTCCCTATCCCGGCACCGCCTCGCAGGAATCCATCTTCGATCATTCCTCCCCCAATTACACATACGACAACAGGGTCATTGCATTCACAGGCGACGTGGCGAATAAGAATTGTCCCGTCCCTGCGCCGCAGGGTGTACCCCCGCCTCAAAGCGGAATCTGTAACGCCGGGAGCGGAGGTTACTGGTCGTACAGCCTCGCCGACTGGATTTATTACGACGGACACGATGGCGTGGACTACGGCATCTCATATCGTCCCATTTACGCCGCGGCGGACGCGGACCAGGTCGTGTATGCGGGCTGGTGGGACCCGCAGAACCACAAGATCAACCTTGGCATCTACGTCCGCCTGCGCCACTCGAATGGGTACAACACATACTACGGTCACATGAGTTCGGTCGCGGTGCAGGCGTGTTCTTCTCCGGGTTGCACCTTCCTTCCGCACGGAGAGATGCTCGGCATCAGCGGTACGACCGGCAACTCTTCGGGACCTCACCTGCATTTCCTCGTGCGCGATCCCTCCGGCAGGTCGGTGGACCCGTACGGCTGGAAGGGGGGCGGCTCGAGTCCCTGGGCGCCTCAGCAAAAAGAATCATTGTGGGTTGCCTATCCATCGCTCGTCTATTACCGCTCGCAGGTCTATCCCTCCGGTCAACCGCTCGATTATCCACCCAGACCCTCCGGCGGCATCATCGTGGACGATGGTTCCCTGGAATTCGATGAAACGCCCGACGGGTGCTGGGCGCAGATCAGCGCGGGAAGCGCACAGAACGGGAGCATGAGTTACGTCAAGCCGCGCAACACCTCCGCCACGTGTTCGGGTCAATGGGCGTTTCCACAGGGTTCGCGCGCGGGCGTCTACTCGGTCTACGTCCGAATTCCCGCCATCAAAGCCACGAGTCAGGGCGCGATCTATACCATCCGTCACGCGGGCAGGAGCGACCAGGTCGTCCTCAACCAGGCTGTCTTCCCGAACCCATACTACGTCAGCGATGGATGGGTCTACGTCGGCAGATACAACTTCACGGGCGCGGGAAGCGAATACATAGAACTCTCGAACCGGACTCAGGATGAATCCGTTGGTATTGCGGATTTGGACCTCGGCGCGGACGCGGTTCGATTCGTCTTTCAAGGGGACCCAACTCCGACTCCCTCCGGACCTGTAACTGTCACGCCCTCGACGACTCCCACCCTCACCCCGACTGCCACGACCACGTTCACTCCGACCAAAACGCCAACGCCAACCGTTACGCGGACGCCGACAATCACGCGCACGCCCACCCCCACCTTCACGCCGACGATCACCCGTACGCCAACAGCCACCCGCACGCCGACGATCACAAGGACAGCGACGAACACTCCCACCGGCACGCGCACGCCTTCCGTTACGCCGACGCGCACCGCGACCAACACGCGTCGTCCCACCGTCACGCCGAATTACTATCTGGTCAAACTCTATTTTGCCAGCCGTTCGCGTTACAACGCGAACCTGCCGCCCATCGAACAGGCGGGCTCGCGCTACGTGCGCTCCGATGCAAAGTACACCGCCGTGCTTGACGCTTATTTCAAGGGACCCGGCGCGACCGAACTGTATTCCTATGGCTGGATCGCGGTCAATAACGGGTTCACCGGTTACAGCAACTTCGAGTTGCGTGACGGCGTCGCGCATGTTTATCTCAAAGGCGTTTGCGCCTCCGAAGGAAAAGACTTCAACGTCGCCGACCTCATCAACCTGAACCTCAAACAATTCCTCGAGGTGCAGTTCGTCAAAGTCTACGATGAGAACGGCTTCACTCAAGCCCCCGCCGGTCGGGTCGACTCGGAACCCTCCTGCCTGTACGATTACAAGACCCCCACTCCAACCCCCACCCGCACGTTGACTCCCACCCGTACTCCGTCGCCCACGCGGACGCCGACGCTCACGCGCACCCCCTCACGGACGCCGCTCCCCACCAACACGCGCAGACCCACCTCCACGCCGCAATGGAAGTTGATCAACGTGTATTTTGTGGGCAGGTTTGCCTATGAAAATAACATCCCTCCCTACGAACGGACGGGAGTCCGCTGGGCGCGCACGAACAACCTATTCGGCACCGTATTGGATGAATACTTCAAGGGTCCCGGCGCGCAAGAACGAACGTCCTACGGCTGGATCGCGCTCTACAACGGCTTCACCGGTTACGACAGGCTCGAAGTGCGCGATGGCGTTGCCCACCTCTACCTCAAGGGAACCTGTGACCGCGCCGGGCAAACCTACACCATCGCAGACCTGTTGATTCTCAACCTCAAACAATTCCCCGAAATCCAGTTCGTGAAAATCTACGATGAAAATGGGGCGACACAAAATCCGGATGGATTGAGCGATTCCATCCCTGTGTGTTTGTTGCCATAAACGTAGGACAAGATTAATCTTGTCCTACACCACCGCGGCTTCGACCGATTGGATCGGCGGCAGAAAATCTGCCAGCAGGTCCCAACTCTCTCCCGAATCGCGCGTGTAGAACAACTGACCCGTATTCGTCCCGAAGTAAATGCCGGCCTCTTCGAACGAGTCCGTTCCCATCGCCTCGCGCAGGACATTCACGCGGGCGCGTTCGGGCAAGCCGTTCGTGAGTCGTTGCCACGAGTCGCCCGCGTCGCGGCTCCGCCAGACCGCCAACTGACCGTCCACGCTCATGTGGTACTCCTGGCTTTCCTCCAGCACGACGTAAATCGTGCGCGGGTCGGTAGGATGCACCGCAATGGGGAAACCGAATCGCGTAGGCAGTTTTCCCTCGCCCAGGTCAATCCAGTCCTCCCCGGCGTTGTCGCTTCGATATTCGCCGCAATGATTCTGCTGATAAATCACATTCGGAGTGGATGGGTGCATCGCCATCTTATGCACGCACTGACCGAATTCCGGGAATATGTTCGGCATGAAGTCTGCGCGCACGTTCTTGTTGTGCGGCTTCCACGTCTGCCCGCCGTCGTCGGTGCGATAACAACCCGCCGCCGAAACCGCGATGTACATGCGATTCAAGTTGGTTGGGTCCAAAAGAATCGTATGCAGGCATAACCCTCCCGCTCCGGGATTCCACTCTCCGCGTTGAGGATGATCGTACAAAGCCTCGTTCAGTTCCCACGTCTCGCCGCGGTCTTTGGAGACGAATAACGAAGCGGGCTGCGCCCCGGCATATAACACATTCGGCTCCTCCTTCCGCCCGGGCTTGATGTTCCAGACCTTGTGCATTTTCTCCGGCTTGTCTTGGATGCTCTCGCCGCCTTCGGAACGAAATGCCTCCTCCACTGTGCTGGCGGGCCTGCCCGACTTCGACGGACGCGAAAGCATCGGCGAGACCTTTGCCTGTGTCCACGTCTTTCCGAAATCGTCCGAATGGTGGGTGGTCGGACCGTAGACGAAATGACTCGTTGCCGCGTGCAGGCGGTTATCGCGCGGGTCCAACTGCACGTGCATTACGTTCCAGCCTTTGAATTGAATGTCGCTCATCTGCCACTTCTTGCGTTTCTTATCGCTCTCGAAGATAAAGCCGCCCTTACTCGTCCCAACGAAGACCATCACCTTTTTACTCATCACAGACTCCTTTCGTTAAACCGAATAAATGTTCTAAAATTATATCATAATTTCAAACGCCTCGTTTGACCCAAAGGACTATTGCGAATCGCAGTCCTCGTGATTAAGATGAAACCAAGGAGGACAAATGAAACGCCGCCTTTGGATTTTGGTTCTTGTCTCGATCCTGACATCCTGCAACCTGACCGCGCTGGAGCCGACCGCCACGCCTCATTCCACGCCGATGCCTGCTTCGCCCACAACAGCCTTTTCCACGCCGACGCTTATCCCCATCGAAACCCTCCTTGCCATTGATACGCCCACGCGCGTGCCCACGCCCACCTCCAGCCTGATCCTCGCGGCGCCCAGGGACCAACCAGTCAACTGCCGCTTCGGGCCGGAGATCTCCTACGCCATCGTTGGCGCATTGATCTCGGGCAGGCAGGCGGAGGTGATCGGAAAGAACGCGGACGCAACGTGGTGGTACGTGAAGAACCCCAGCGACCCATCCACCAATTGCTGGCTCTCGGCGGATTTCGTCGTCGTGACGGGGAACGTAGAATCGCTCCCGGTGGTGGGTCCGCCCGAAATCGGGGTGACCAATATCCGGGTCCGGGTTGACCCGGTGGCGATGAACGTGGGGTGCAACGCCTTCCCGCAGACGTTCACCGTGATCGGGCAGATCACCGCCAACGGTCCGACCATCGTCACATGGCGGTGGGAGGCGAGCAATGGGTACGTCTCCCCGGAGGAGATGCTATTGTTCGAATTGGCGGGCGACAAGGAGGTGCGCGGAGTCGTGAGCGTTTCGGGCGCAAACGATTACTGGGTGAACCTGCACGTTCTGATCCCAAACGACCGAAGCGGCGGCGCGAACTTCAAAGCCACCTGCACCCCGTGACGTTCGGGGGGAGGAAACCTTCGCTTTGCGTCTCTAACAACATTGTAACTTTGAAGAACGATGACCTGCTTTATAATGCCGCCTGCATGAGGTGAAATGGCAGGTCAGTGGATCAAACGATTGTTTTCCCCTCCCAAAACAACCAACGAAGAGGACGCCCGCACAGGGTTGATCCTTCACGCGGCGACCTCCTGGGGTATTCCTGTTCTGCTGATCTTCATCGGCATACATACCGCCAGCGGCGAGAGCCTTTTGAGCAAGACCCACGTCTACATGGGGTTTCTGATCCTGGCGTTTGTTTTCAGCAGGCTGGCGATCCATCGGGGACATTTCCGCCCGACCGCGCGCGTGTTGATCTTTCTTGCATGGGCAGGCTTGACCTACCTCGCATGGACCTCGCATGAATCGTGGGAAAGCCAGATCATTGGATACCTGACCATCACGCTGGCTTCCGGTCTTTTGCTTGGGACGGCGGAGGCGTTTTTCTACCTGCTCGTCAGCATCCTTGCCGTGTGGGGGATCAGTTATTTCGAAGCCGCTTCCTCCAAAGGGCTTGAAGGCGTCAGGGACGCCTACGCCTCCGCGCTCAACCTGACGCTCGATTTTTCCCTGGCGTGGCTGGTTCTTTTTTTCATCATCAAGATTCTGCGGAGATCGCTCTCTGCAGGCGATTCGGAGATCCGCAGGCGCGCACAAACAGAAGCCCTTCTCCAGCAACAGGCGAGGTATCTGAACGCGCTTCACGAAACCACGCTGGGTATTATCAATCGCCTCGAACTTCGCCCCCTGCTCGAATCCATCCTGGCGCGGGCGTGCGAACTGGTGGATACCCAACATGCCCTGATCGAACTCGTCGTCCCGGACGGTTCCGCCCTGCGATTGGAACTTGGACTGGGCATTCCCGCTCCCTACGAGGGACATCTCACTTGCAAGGACGAGGACATCACGGGGCGTGTGTGGGCGACGGGGGAAACGCAATTCGTAAGCGATTATTCCCGCTGGGAACACCGCGACCCGAAGATTCCCAGCCAGATTCGCGCCGTCATCGGCCTGCCGCTCAGAAACGGGGAGGAGATTATCGGCGTTCTGGCTTTGTTGTGCGAGAAGAACGGAAGGCGGTTCGATCCCGAACAGGTTTCATTGCTCGAACGCTTCGCCTCCCTCGTTTCGCTGGCAATCCAGAACGCGCGTTTATACGAGGAAGCGCGGAGGGAATTGACGGAAAGGCAACTGACGCAAAACGCGCTGCGCGAGAACGAGGAAAAATTCAGGAAGATCTTTCATTCCAGCCCGGTCGCCATTTGCATCACGACCCTCGAGGAGGGCTGCCTGTTGGAAGCCAACTACGCCTATTGGGACCTGATGGAACTGGACCCGGAGACGGCGCTGGGCAGGACGACCGTTGACCTGGGATTGTGGAATACCCTCGAAGAAAGAAGCGCGTTCGTCGAAAAACTGAAACGCACGGGGACGCTTTACAACCCCGAAGATTCTTTCCGGTCGAAAAACGGGGAATGGAAACACATGATCAGTTTTTATGAACTCATCCACATCGGGGAGGAGGAACACGTCCTCTCGATGTTCTACGACACGACCGCGCAAAGACAAACGATGGACGCGCTGAAGGAGAGCGAATCGCGCAATCGCATCCTGCTCGAAGCGGTCCCGGACATGATCCTCGAACTTACGCCGGACGGGTTGATCAAGGACATGATTCCTCCGAAGGGC
>JABWAU010000132.1 GCA_013360875.1 Anaerolineales bacterium
GAGGCGGCGGCAGGCGCGCAGGAAGGGTGATTGGTCATTGGTAATTGGTAATTGTTGATTGGCGGGCTGGGCGAGCGTCATCGAATAATCTCCAATTACTATTTACGAATTGCCACTTACTAAAACGCAGGCAGGGTCGCTTTCCAAATAATCGCCCGTGACGCCGTAGGCGCGCCCGCGCTGACCGCCGCACACGTCGTTGTATTTGCACGCGCCGCACACGCCCTTCAATTTGGATGGGTCGCGCAGGCTTTTAAAAATGGGCGAATTGCGATACACGTCCACCACGTCATGCTCGCGCACCATGCCCGCCGTGACGGGGAGAAATCCGCTTGGCTGAATTTCGCCGATGTGTGAGATGAACAGGAAGCCGTTGCCGTCGTTCACGCCTTTGGTCGGGCGGTTCAGTCCATCGGCATACTGGAAACCTGCGCTCTGGAAGGTGACGGGCGCATCGCTGCCTAGTTCGGCGCGTTTGCGTTCGATTGCCACACGGCGGTACATCGGCGCGGCGGTGGCTTTGACGTCGAAGGGCGCGGTCTGCGAGAGGTCGTAGAGCCAGTTGAAAATCTTTTCGTGCTGTTCGGCGGAAATCATCTGCTCTGCCATGGCGCGCCCTGTAGGCACCAGAAAGAAAACCGACCACTGCACCGCGCCGACTTCCTGAATGAACGGCGCTATCTCGTGCAGAATGTCCACGTTGTGCTTCGCCACTGTGGTGTTGACCTGCACGCTCAGCCCAACATCGTGCGCGCGGTGAAGCGTGTCCATCGTGCGCTGCCAGGAGCCTTTGACCTTGCGGAAGTCGTCGTGGATTTCGGGGCGGGGCGCGTCAAGAGAGAGCGCCACTCGTTTGATTCCCGCGTCGCGGGCCTTTTCAAGGCGTTCTTTCGTCGGGAGCGCAGTCGCCGTTGGCGTGAGCGAACAGCGCAGTCCGCGCGCGGCGGCATAAGCAATCAACTCGAACAGGTCGGGGCGCATCATCGGGTCGCCGCCTGTGAAAATGAGGATGGGGTTGTTGCCGAAGGCGGCCAGGCGCTCGATAAGCGCTTTGGCTTCAGCAGTGGAAAGTTCGCGCGGGTCGCGGTGATGTTGCGCGTCGGCGCGGCAGTGAACACAGGCATAGGCGCAGGCGCGGGTCACCTCCCAGGCGATTGTGAAGGGCGCCAGGTCGAAATCCACGTGCGTCATGCGCTCGTTTTGATACGTACGTTCTGCTGCTGCACGTTCGGAAAGGTTTGCTAAAGTCATTTTGTCTCCTTTTGGGTCAAAAGTCGAAAGTCGAATGACCTTTGACCTGTAACCTTTGACTCATTTGAGCCACCCCGCCGCCTCCAGGGCGTGATAGGTGATGATGACGTCGGCGCCTGCGCGCTTGATGGCGGTCAGCGTTTCGAGTGTGACCTTCGCTTCGTCAATCCAACCGTTGGCGGCGGCGGCTTTAATCATGGCGTATTCGCCGCTGACGTTATATGCCGCCATCGGCAGTTCGGGGAAGGCGTCTTTGACGACGCGAATCACATCCAGATACGCCAGCGCGGGTTTGACCATCAGCATATCCGCGCCTTCTTCCACATCCAACGCGGCTTCGCGCAGCGCCTCGCGCACATTGGCGGGATCCATCTGATGCGATTTCCTGTCACCGAACTTCGGCGCACCTTCCGCCGCCTCGCGGAACGGACCGTAAAACGACGAGGCGTACTTCACGGCATACGACAAAATCGGGATGTTCTCGAACCCCGCTTCGTCCAGCCCCGCGCGAATCGCCGCCACCATCCCGTCCATCATGCCGCTGGGAGCGACAACATCCGCGCCGCATTCGGCGTGCGAAACGGCGACTTTGGCGAGCACGTCCAGCGTTTCATCGTTCAACACATAGCCTTCGGGCAGCCCTGCATGAAAATGCTCGCCCGTGTTCAAGACGCCGCAGTGACCATGGTCGGTGTATTCGCACAGGCAGACGTCGGTAACCACCAGCATCTCAGGGATTTCGCGTTTGATGGCGCGAATCGCCTGCTGGATGATTCCATCCTCGGCGAAATTCTCCAGCCCGATGGGGTCTTTCGCCGCGGGGATTCCGAACAGGATAACGGCGTTCACTCCCGACCTCATGGCGGCTTCCGCCTCCCGAACCGCTTCCTCCACCGAAAGTTGATACACGCCAGGCATCGAGCGGATTTCCGTCCGTCCGCTGCCGTGCCGCACGAAGAGCGGGTAGATGAAGTCGCGGGCGTTGAGTTCCGTCTCGCGGACGAGGGCGCGCAGGGCGGGGGTGGCGCGTAATCTTCGCGGGCGGGTGATTAGTGATTGGTAATTGGTAATTGATTTTGTTCGTTCGAGTTCAAGCATAGTCATGGCGCCTCCGTAAGGTGTACACACGTATACAGGTACGCAGGTATTACATGTTGTCTGTCTACTTGTTTACGTGTGTACGTGTATATCTGTGTACTTCCTCGAGCAATCCATCGGTGGTGTATTCTTTTGCAACAACAACATTCTCAAAGCCTGCCTCCCGCGCGGCTTGTGCGGTGATGGGTCCAATGCAGGCAAGCAGCGGATTGTTCGGCAGTTTCAACGGGTTGAGTCCATGTTGTTTGCAGAGAGCGGCGAAGTTTTCCACGGTGGACGCGCTGGTGAAAGTGACCACGTCCACGCCGCTTTTGAGGGCATTCAAACCGTCGGGGTCAACGGTTGCGGGCAATGTTCGATAAACAATAATTTCATGCGGAATGCCGCCTGCTTTCGCAATCGCTTCGGGCAGGTCGGGACGGGCGATTTCGGCGCGGGGCAGCAGAATCCACTTGCCATTCACCTCTCCCAGCCCAGGCAGAATCGCTTCGGCAATGTATTCCTGAGGGACGAAGTCGGGTTCGACGCCGTGTGCGCGCAAAGCGACGGCGGTTTTGGGACCGATGGCGGCAATTTTTGGCGCAATATCATTGCGAGCAAAGCGAAGCAACCCCTTGACGTCAGAAGACTGTTTCATCGCTTCATTCTTTGCAACGACTTCCACCGCGTTGACCGACGTAAACACCACCCACGCATACTTGTCGAGATGCGCCATCGCCTGCATGAGAGCGTCATTGGGTTCAACAGGGCAAATTTCAATGACGGGGAAGAGAATCGGCTCGAAGCCTGCTGAGCGCAGTTGGTCTGCAAACTCAGCGGATTGGGCGCGGGGGCGGGTGAGGAGAATTTTCATGGTTATCAGTTGTCAGTATTCAGTTATCAGTGGGCAGTAATCAGTTTAAGGATTTCATCTGCGCCGTTATGAATGGCTTGCTGGGCGAGCGCTTTGCCCAATTCCAGCGCGTCGTTTCCTTCGCCTTTCACTTTCACAATTTTCTTTCCATCTTCCGAAATCACCAGACCCGTCACACTGATGACCTTCGACCTTTGATCTTCAACCTTCGCATACGCCGCAACAGGTACCGCGCACCCGCCGCCTAACCCCTGCAAGAACGCCCGCTCGGCAGTGACCGCTTTGCGCGTGGATTCATCCTCCAGCGCGGCGAGGAGTTCGAGCGTGGTCGCATCGTCGGCGCGGCATTGCACGGCGAGCGCGCCCTGCCCTGGCGCGGGGAGCATGGCGTCGAGCGGCAGCCATTCGGCGACGTGGCTTTCCAAACCCAGGCGAGTCAACCCTGCGCCTGCAAGTACGATGGCGTCGTATTGCCCCTCGAGGGCTTTGCGCACGCGGGTATCCACGTTGCCGCGCAGCGGGGCAATGCGCAGGTCGGGGCGGAGGGAAAGGACCTGGGCGGCGCGGCGCAGGCTGGAGGTCCCGACAAGTGAACCGCTGGGCAAAGTGAGCAGGGCGTCGCCGCGCGCCGAGATCAGGGCGTCGCGCACTTCGGCGCGGGCAGGGATGCAGCCGATGGTCAAGCCTGCGGGGTTTTCGACGGGCAGGTCTTTGAGCGAGTGAACCGCGCAATGCACCGCGCCCGAAAGCAATTCCGACTCAAGTTCCTGCGTGAAGAGACCCTTGCCGCCGATTTCGGGCAGGGGCTTATCGAGAATTTTGTCGCCCTGCGTGGTGATGACCTTTTCTTCGCATTCCAAGTTTGGATGAATATTTTTTAGCGCGTTGATGACCCACTGGGTTTGCCAGCGGGCAAGAGCAGATGGGCGGGTGGCGAAAGTTAGTTTCATGTTTCCTAATCAGCGGAATTCGAGATGGGGCAGGCTTGACCTGAGAATCCGCACAAGCCTTCGTTTTGCAAATCGAATAGGGTGCGGGCGACGGTGGCATATTCGGGCGCATGTGGACAGGGCGCCTCGGCGCGCAGACGTTGGGTGGGCGCATGTAGAATTTGCTTGACCAGCGCCTGGGTCATGGCTTCGATGCGGGCGCGCTCGCCTTCGGTCAGGTTGGGCAGGCGGCGCAGGGTTTTCTCCAATTCAGCCTGACGAATCGCTTCGGCGCGCTGGCGGATTTCGGCAATGATAGGGAGCATGTCCAGCGAATGCAGGTAGCGGGCAAATTCGGCGAGTTCTTCTTCGAGAAGGGCGCGCACCTTGGGCGCTTCTGCCAGACGTTCGGAAAGGGAATCTTCCAGTTGGGCGTGGAGGTGGTCAATGTCGTAGAGTTTGACGTTTGGGACGTCTGCCGCGGCGGGATCAATGTCGCGCGGGACGGCGATGTCAATCAGGGCGAGGGGACGATGCGGGCGGGAGGTCATCGCCTGGCGCAGCATATCTTCGGTCAGGAGGAGATGCGGCGCGCCTGTGGAGGCGATGAGAATGTCGGCGGAGAGGAGGGCTTCGGTGAGGCGCTCGAAGGTGGCGGCTTGCGCGTCCCAACGATTGGCAAGGGCGCGGGCGCGTTCGAGAGTGCGGTTGACGACGAGGATTTTTTGCGCGCCGCGTTTGCGCAGCGCTTCCACCGCCAGTTCTGCCATTTCGCCTGCGCCGAGGATGACCACCTGCGCTTCAGCAATGGGATGGACGACCCGTTCTGCCAGCGAGGCGGCAAGCGAAGAAACTGAGGCGGGGTTGCGGCTGATGTGTGTTTCGGTGCGGGCGCGTTTGCCTGCGTGAATGGCGGCTTGAAAGAGACGGTTGAGGATGGGTCCCGCCATGTTTTGCCCGCGCGCCAATTCAAGCGCGCGCGTGACCTGACCGAGAATCTGCGGCTCGCCGATGACGAGCGAGTCGAGTCCCGCCGCAACGTCGAAGAGATGGCAGGCAACCTCTACATCTCGATACCTATACAAATGCGGGCGAAAAACGGAGGCGGGAACGCCGCTCACCTCCGATAAAAACATCTCCAGTTCAGCAAAACCAGCCTGGCTGGAAACGGTATACAGTTCTGTACGATTGCAGGTGGAAAGGATGATCAGTTCTGCAAGAGAGGAGGCAAGATGCCCACATGCAAGGCGGGAGAGTGCGGAACGAACAACCTCTTCGCTGAGCGATAACTTTTCACGGAGAGCAACGGAGGTGGTTGTATGATTGAGTCCGAGACAGTAGATGTGCATTGACCAACCGCTTTTGATAAGGATTGTCCCTACTTTATTATCAAAGAACGGATGGGGCTAGAGAGTTTTGCGATGGTTTTCTTTAGCAATTCGTAAGATTATTTAGATTTTTAGGGAAGATTCGAAGGATTTGTAGAAATATGGCATTTGTCTGCTAAAAGTAGATAAATGTCAATATCCATTCGTAAATATCTTTTTGTTGGCATCTTAATATTACAGCGCAAAGTCCGGCGCTAGAGAGCGTCGGTTACGCTTCGGCGTAGGCGGACGTTCTCCCCTGGCACCGCCCGCCAGGGCAGGTGTAACGTCCGCCCAACCTTGCGTTGTAATGTTAAGCACCACTTCAAATGATCAGGAAAGATTGCGATGGCGTAACACTACACGCGCAGGAATTCATTGCCTGAATGACCGGGATCTCCTGGCGACACACTGGCTCTTTCCTTTCTATATTTTCTGCATGCTTGACCTGGAAGATTCAGATTATTCACCGCGGGTACGGAATGTCTCGCAGAGCAGTGATCTACCTTCGCACCTCGTCCGAAACATGGGACGAGAAGTCCATTCTGTTGGAGTAGGAAACTGATTGTCGTCATTTGGCAGAAGAAAAAGAACTACAAGTGATTCATGTGTATCGAGATTTGGAAAATATTGTGTGGGCAACAAACGCGCCGAACCCTCAGGCAGTCGTTCAGGTCGCCCTGGCTTGCAAGTAACGCTCAAAGACTTCACCAAAGATGAATTCGATAAGGCGACTCATTGCAGTCAAAAACCCACTCCTCGGCAATAACAAGCAGGGGAGTGGGCATGATCGTTTATGAGATTTGGGTCGAATACCCGTAAACGAGTAATTTGCAATAGGGAGAAGTCAGTCTTTGTTTTGGTGTTTCATCCCATATCTGGTGGTTATGCTGTGATTTTTAGTGAAGCGGGGCGAAATTTGTACCCGTATACATGATATATGCCGCTCTGGGCTGATCCGATTGCGGTTATAAAGCAGAAAATTGCTAATTCAACCCCGCTTCTCGTGCACGAACAATAGCTTGAGCCCGGTCTGCCACCTGCAATTTGCTGAAAATATTGGTAATGTGATTGCGAACCGTCTTGGGGCTAAGCACGAGTTTTTGCGCGATTTCCTGGTTGTTGAGTCCTTGTGAGATCAGGCGCAGAAGTTCCAATTCACGGTCGGTCAATTCAGGAAAGGGCGAATCTGACACGGCCGGTTTGGCGCTCAACTCCTTGAAGTACTGCATCAGGCGTGTGGCGATTGCTGGACCGAACAATGCCTGCCCCTCCGCCACCGCCCGGATGACGCTCAACACCTCCTCTGGTTCGGCACCCTTCAAGAGATAACCCCTCACACCCGCCCGCATTGCATGGAAGATCGAGGCGTCATCCTCCAGCATGGTCAGCATAATGATGCGGGTCTGCGGGTGCTGTGCCAGGATTTGCTCGGTCACCTGAATGCCATTCAAGCCCGGCATGTTAATATCCATCAGAACGACATCCGGCTCAAGTTCCCGAATCCTTTTCAGAGCGGTGGCTCCATCTTCCGCTTCTCCAACGATCTCAATATCGTCGGTGACAGCCAGTAGAGCCTTGATGCCCTCCCGGAATAGTTTGTGGTCATCTACAATGATCAATTTAATTTTCGTCATTTGGTGTTCCCTTCGAAAGCAGGTAACGGCAGCCGGGCGGTGATACGGGTTCCATGCGGTTGGACATCATCAATCCGGAGGCTGCCACCGATCTCCTCCGCGCGTGCCCGCACGGAACGCAATCCTACACCCGCCCGGTACTCCTTTGGCATGCCAATGCCATCGTCCTGAATTGAAACAACCAGCAAATTCTGTTCAACCAAGAATTTTACGAGGCAGCGACTTGCATGCGCATGTCTGACTGCGTTGTTCCAGGCTTCGAGAAGGATGCGATAGGCATTGACCTCCACCGCGGCGGACAGACGGGGCAGCCCCTCGGGCGGAGTTGAGACCTCAAGCGCCAGACCGCCTCCATGCGTTCGCGCCAAGTCGCGAATTGCCTCCACCAAACCAAGCTGATCGAGCACCGGCGGGCGCAGACCATGCACCAGCCGGCGGACATTTGCAACGGTTTGTTGGCTTTGACGGATGACATCATCCACAAGACCCTCTGCTGTTTCAGGCTTTGTGCGAATCACCTGTCGCGCCGCGGATAGTTTCAACCCCTGGGCGGCGAGCATGGGACCCAGTTCATCGTGCAGGTCGCGGCGGATGCGCAGGCGCTCATCTTCGCGCTCGTTGACGATCTGCGCCCGCGAACGGACTAACTCGGCATGCAAGCGGACTGTCTGCGCGGCCGCCCCCGCCTGCTGTGCGATGTTTTCGATCAGTCGCAGATCCGCCTCGGAGAATGCTTCACTCGGTGCGCGGCGTGCGACTTCGAGCCTGCCAATCGTCTCCCCTTGATACGCCAGCGGGAACGAAACCAGGTCGGTCGTCTTCGAACCAGAGGCAGCAGTCAATATTTCCGTGCCGCCCTGATCCAGCCAGATCGCCACGTATGGGATCTTGAGCGAATGAGCGATGGTCTTGGCGATGGCTGGCAGCACCTCGTTGGTCGAGGGTGTCTGTTCGAGAGTCCCGACCAACCGTGAAAGAACGGCGTAGGGATCATCACGCTCCCCATACATCCAGCGGTTGACCGCACGCTGTAATCTTTGCCGTAGAGGCTCGAACAGAATCGCCACCACTCCTGCTGAGAGGAACGAAATCACGGGGTTGGAAAGCCCGGTGAATAACACGTGCAGTACAAAGATCGTTCCCAGATAGCCAAGCATCGTCAGCACGGAGAGCGAACCATACACGAGCACGCGGTTGAGTATGAGTTCGATATTCCACAGGCGGTAACGCAGGATGGCAAAGGCGATGGAAAGGGGGAGACAGGCTTTCATTAATTGTCCCAGCGGGTACAGTAGAAAATCATGGATGACACGCGCTGTGGCATTCAGTTTGAAAACAGGGGGAAAGACTTGAAGCATCAGCCCCACAACGCTGGCAATCGCGCCCCAAACGATCCAGCGGATTTGCTGGCGTTGAAATGGGTCTCCAAGCTGATAGCGGTGTATCAGGGCGACCCCTCCGGTGGTGATCCAGAATACGGCGGCTGATATGTACAGCACGCGTGGCAGATACCAGATCAACAGTGAACGCTCAAAAAGCCCCAGCGTCAGCCAAAGTCCAAGTACGAGAGCCAGCCCAAGGGTCAGGTTCGAGGCGAAGCGTCCGGTGGGGAACAAGTAAAAGAAGAGGATCAGCAAACCAAAGGCGAACGCGATCCAGGTATCCATCCAGTATGGGTAGGACCCGCTGAACAGGCTGTTCGCAAGAGCCACTACGGGCAGGGACAAGCCGGTCAGGAGTACGATCATCAGGAGGGAGGATAATAATGCCATCCAGTCATCCGAACGATGGCGGACGATCACAACTGCAATGCCGACACACAGCACAGCCAAAAGAAGTTCACTTGCCAGCGCGAAGATGACCGCAAATTGACTGGATAAGCCGTACTCGAGAAGAATGCCCCCCGCCCAGCTTCCGCGCGTGACTGTGACCTGCCGCGCCGGAAAATTGCCGGTCCGCACGCTGACGGTGACGGGTGTTCCGATCTCCCCGGTCAAGAGCGCATCTGCCTGCTCTGCTGAGATGATCTCCACCCCATCCACCGCCAGTAGAATATCCCCCTCCAGAATGCCCGCATGCGCCGCGGTGGAAGGTGTATGCAGTGACAGGAGCACCTCCCCGTTTTGATTTTGAGTCAGCCATGCTTGAATGTCGCCGCGATACAACTCGTGGATTTCCCGCGTATGCAGGGGCAGACCCGCAAAGAACAGCCCCAGAGCAATAAGCGAGCCTGTCAGCCAGAGGAGGCGCGCTGGAAGCAGCCAGGGCGTTTTCAGATGGGTGTTGATGTTTGATGCAGTAGGCGCTCGCTCCATGATTTGCCTTTGATAAAACTCAGTTAACCATCCAAATATGCTAGGGCAAACACGCGGCTTGGGAATGCAGCCATTCCATTGCAGCAAGCATGACCGGGTCTTGTTCTGTGCCGAATTTCGACCAGTCGGTTTCCACCAACATATCTGGTGTTATGGGACTATTGTAAATCGTCCCATTGCGATCGAATGAATTTGCGCCGCTCACAAATAGTGCAGAGCCGTCGCTCAAATCGGTATGGGTGATCAGCGTGGGCAGTCCGCGGGTGGGCTCGCCGAAGGAACGAACGTCCGCGCGTCCTTGAAATGCGACCAGCATCAACTCGCCTGCCGCCTGTGTTGCGGGGCTGACCAGTAGCGCCACGGGGGTAACTCGTTTCGGTTCGTAGACCGAGCCATCGATCTCGCTCTCGTAACGGTATTCATTATTCCAGAATACCTCACCGTTGCGATAGGTCCACGCTTCCTGCCGTCCGTCGCTGTATTGAAACCCGCCCAAATCACCTTCACCGAGAACCGGATCGACCGCCGCAATGTACGACCAGACATCGCCACCCGGGACACGGCGCAGATCGAGCATCCAGCCGCAGACGGGTGTCCGATCCATGCTCCGCATCAACTTTTGGACATCCGTCGGGTATTGCAGATGCGAACCGGATTCGAAAGTCAATTCAAGATAGCCAATGCCGCGCTCAGCCTCGCCCAAGCGCT
>JABWAU010000133.1 GCA_013360875.1 Anaerolineales bacterium
ACGGTTTGAAAGCCGGTTTCATCCAGCCAGCCGCGATAGGTTTCAAACGAGTGCGCCGCCCCGCCGCTGTTTGCCCAGAGGAAGAGGCTGAGGAAGGCGGAGGATTCGGTGGGAGTTTCTTGCGACATGGGGCAGTCTATGACGAGAGTTCCGTCATCCGTCAGCGCGGCGTGGATGCGGCAGAAGAGGTCGCGGTTTTGGTTGGGGGTGAGGTAATGCGTGATTTGCCCGACCAGCCCCAGGTCAAAGAGAGAGTCGCCGAAGTCGGCGGTCAAAATATCGGCGGGGAGGAAAGTCACGCGGGAGGAAATATCCATGCGGGCGGCGAGGTCGCGGGCGACATCCAGCACGTCGGCGGAGTCGAGGCAGGTGACGCGGACGTGCGGAGAGGCTTGGGCGAGGGCAAAACTTTTGATGGCGCAACCCGAAGCGAGGTCGAGGAGATGAAGCGGTTTGTCGGTCGAGACGCCAGCGGCTCCCCACATCTCCAAACTTTTGGGGACGCGTGTCTGGCTGTAACTTTCGAGCCAGGCGTCCTGCACGAAGTTTTCGTTGAGCCAGTTTGGTTTGCCCGTGCGGATGGATTGCGCGATGCTGGCGTACATGGCGGGGTCGGTGTAATCGAGGAGCATGCTGCCCGCGTAGGCTTTGCGCCCGCGCACGAGGAAGGTCGCGGCGTCGAGGGTGAGGGCATAGCGGCTGCCTTCGCGCGTGAGGAGTTGCAGCGCGCAGAGATAATCGAGCAGATTCTTCATGCCCGTTGAATCGCAGCCGCAGGCTTGCGCGATTTGCTCGGCGGTGGATGGACTCTCTGCGAGCGGCGTGAACACGTCGAGTTGCAGGGCGATGCGGATGAACTGCGGCTTGAAGATTCCGCCGAAGAGGTCGTAGATGAGGTCGGGGTTGGGGAGGTTATTCATGTCTGCTCCATTGGGATTTTCTCAGCCGCGCGATCTGTGGAAGATGCGTCAATTCGTGCGCGGCGAAATAACTGACCTGCTGTTTGATGGAGACAACCCCAAACTCTTCATGTCGTCCCGTGCGCCACCAATAGTCAACCACCAGCGTGAGTATCTTTAGGGTGTTGTAGTGCCCGTAATTTCTGCAGTGCAACCAACTCCACTATCAGGAACCCAGGCGTAACTGCCCGTCACCGTGATCGTAGTTCCATCATATGAGATCACTCCATCGTAGGTCTCCGAGCCAGGTCCCACATCCGCAGACGTGCTGAATGCGCCAGTTAATGGATCATAAGTTCCTGATGTTGTGATGCCTGCATCGGTTTGGACAAGGTCCAGAGTGGTTCCCTCAATATTGAACGTATATGAATACGTCGCGCCGCCTCCGCAAGTGCCGTTGACCAGAGACATCATCATGTCGAATGTGGATGGTAGAGGCGGAGGCGTGGGCGTTTCCGTCGGCGGAACCTCAGGCGGCTTGGTGGCGGTAGGCGTGAATGTTGGTTTTATTTGTTTCGTTGGGGTTGGCGTCGGTGTTGGGGCAGATGCGGCTATTTCTGCCACACAGCCCATCAGTAAGATGGAGAGAAGAGCAAAAGAAATCAATAATCCGAATTTGGTTTTCATATCATCTATCTCCTTTTTAATTTAACAATTATTGGTAACGGTTTAGAAATAAGTTGATAATGGTTTCGAGCAGGGATTTTTAGACAGGCAACAATGCATATATTATCTCTATCTTGAACGAAACAGTTAATAGCCATTCATTTCCCGTTTCCGTAATGACTCAATCTGCGGCAAATGCGTCAACTCGTGCGCGGCGAAGTAACTGGCTTGCTGTTTGATGGATACAACCCCAAACTCTTCGTGTCGTCGCGTGCGCCACCAATCGGCGAGCGGGAGCGACTCCAGTTTGGCGAGCATTTCGCGGCGGGAGGTGTGATACGCGTCGAATATCTCGCGCGTGGTGGGCGGGCGTTCGTTTTCGTCACGCGCCCACGTCCAGACTTGCTTCATCTCCAGCACGGGATTTTCCTCCGCGAGGAACAGGTCAATGCGGGCGGCGATGACGTTTTGCGCGTCGCGCAAGTGCATGACGGTGTTGCGAATCGCCCAGCCGCCATCAGCGGGGAGGCGCGTCAGCGCTTCTTCGGTCAAGCCTTCGAGCAGCGCGGCGACTTCGAGCGGGGTCTTTCGCAATCGCTCCAACGCTTCGGCGGGATCGTACGCTTCGAGCCAATAGACGGGCGGGAACCATTGGAACGATCCGCCCCACGCGCCGCAGTCAGGACATTTTTCGGGAACGCCGCCGAGAGTCAAATGTCCGCAGGTGCGGCAGACGTAGGGGTGTGGAATCTCTTGGATGAGCGGCGCCCGTTCCGAGGTCAGGGCGGAGACGCCTGCGCGGAAGGCGGTCTGTAAGTCGGCGTCATCCAACGAGGCGGCGAGGCGTTCGATGTCGCGGACGAGAGTCTCTTTATCGCTTGGCAGGTTCAATTCCCACGCGGCGCGGCGGCTGATGGAATCCGCTTTGGCGCGGGCGATCTTGGCGAGGTTGTATTGCCCTTCGCCTTCGAGACGCAGGGCGAGGGAGAGCAGGTGGGTGAGGGTTGTCAATTCTGATACATCCATTTTGTTCTTCCTTTCAAATTGCTTATGAACAGCCTGTCGTCACGGCACACACGGATCGGGTCTGACCACAGGCGCAAGCACACCGTTGATTGCGCCATCCTGCATCAGGGCATTGAAAAAATCAGACTGTTCGGTCAAGTCCCATGTCCAGAAGATCCAGCCGTCGAAGCCGTATTTGCAAGATTCAACCTGCCAGTTGACGAACGTTTGCGCCGCCGAAAATATGGAGGAGAAGCGGGCAATCTCGCCGCCGAATTCGCCCATGATGATGGGTTTTTGCTGCATGCCGTTGATGCCAAAGTTTTCGACATGCTGTTTCAGGTTTAACTCGAAGCCAGGGTAGGCGTGCAAGTCAACGAAATCAATCTGCGACTGCCAGAGGGCGGGCGCGCTGACCACGTAACGCGGGTCGCCCACGCGCGAGGGGTTCGGCAACTGCGGATGGAAAAATCCCACGCTGACCAGCGCGGTTGGGTCTACTTCGAGGATGGCGGCGCGCACGGTATCCAGCCAGAAGACATTGTTCTCTTCCATCATCTTAATTTTGTCGTTTGGGCTGGACATGTCGTACGTCTTCCCATTGGCGGTTGTCACCGTCCCGTATGAAAAGGAAAGCGGCGGTTGATCCATATCGTAGAACATTTCATTGCGTAATTGATACGAGAAGATATATTCTGTCGGCGCGCCCTGTTTGATCAATTCCCTTGCGAAGTCTTGAAAGAAGATTTTGTTTGCCCTCAACCCCGCTGGCGGGAGAAAGTTGGCGTTCATCAATGCGAAGGTCTCACAGCAATCTGCGTTCAAGATCTCGCCCCATTTTCCGCCAGGGAGCCAATCCAGCGTGAACATGACGTAGATTTGATTTGTCTCTGCGAATTGCAAAAACTCGACGATGTTCTTTATGTACTGCTGAGAAAAACCCCCGCTCGTAGAGCCCATCGTATCCGGGCTGAGAAACACGCGCGCCACGTTATACCCATCGTCGTGCATCTTTGTTAGATCCCCCGAAACCCGCAGGGAGTTATATTGCCCTGGGTCGAACAACGAATGCCCAAACGTGGGAGACCCGTCCATTTTCGTTTGCGGAGCCAGCCGAATGTAATTCATGCCGCGCGGGACAAACTTTTGACCTGTCGCTCGATTGTAGAATTCGCCCACCCCATTGACCACGCGAATTGCAATGTGATGCTCGGCAGGCGGCGGCGTATTGGTGGGCGGAACGCGCGTCGGCGGCGGGTTCGTATTGGGAGGCGGAGGGACTGCGGTTGCATTGTCCTGTGGCAGGTTGCAGGCGGAAAGGGACGCAATCAAGGCAGACAACAAAAAAATGTGCAACGTTTTCACCAGATTCTCCTTTTTATCAATAAGCGTTCCGACGCTTTGGTTCAATGATTCTTCAACCCATCCCACAATTGACTTGCGAGACTCGCCAATTCTTCCAACTCGGATTCATTGAGACACGACCACGGCGCGAAGAAGAGACGTTCTGTCTCCGCTTCGACCTCCACCCGTACCTGTTTGCCCGCCGATGTGATTTGAATCTTCCCCGAAGCGTCGTCCACCCACCCGCGCCGCCCGAGTTCCTGCACATCCGCCGCGTGGACTTCGCGCATGGGAACGCGCCTGCTGAGTTTATCGTGGAGATCGTCGAAAGAGAGCGTGTCGTTTTGCGAAAGGCAATCAAGAACTTCCCACGCGTGACCTTGAACCCCATGCGCGCTCCACGTTGCAACGTACATGTCGTCGCGGTAGGCGGATAATTCGCCGAACAGAACAATGAATCTTTCCAGCGGATACGACACTTCAAAGCGATGATAATTCTTTCGCTTCTGAGACATGAGATAGTGGAGCGGCGGTTCTGGCGTGGATATGGCAGATTCGCAGAGGCGCGCCAGACCATCGAGGAACGTATCCATGCGCGTCTCGGGCAGCGAATATAAGCGCGCGAGTGAATCGCCCGCTTCGCGCCAAACTTTGTGAGCCGCTTTCATGCCAAACTCGGTGGGGGTATATCCGTTTTTTCCGTCGGAAACCAAGTAGCCATGTTGAACTGCAGAAGCAAAGCGTTCCTCGTTATGAGACGCCAGCCCATACGGAAAAATCCGCATGAAATTCGCGATCGTGATGGGCTCCGAACCGAAGAGCCAGATGGAAAAAAGCCAGGTTGACCAATCAGGCTTGAGTTCCATCTCCGCCGCGGCTTTGTCCATCGCCGCGAAACCATAGCCGCCGAGGATGTCGTATATATCTTCAAGAACAGCCCAGATGGATTTGAGATTCATTGCAATTCTCCTTTGGCAAAAATGATCTTCAAAATATGATCTCTGCTGTGTATCGCCACCCTTCAAATGGCGATGAAATTGACGCTCCGGGCTGACTGTTTTCGGTCAATACGGATTTATCATTATTGACAAATCAGGCATGAAAAATATGTAACTTTTGTCACAGTATGCGTTGCTGCCCCCTGAAAATCCCCGCCTGTTGGAAGCCGTTTGGGGTCGGCGTTGGCACGATTGGTGTTGGGAGCCGAATCTCTAAGTAATCGAACATTCCCACAACATCGTAGCCTTCATTCCAGGCCGTATCGTTGGTCACGCTCAAGGCGGCGCGCTCAAAGCGGATATCATTTTCAAGGCTGGCGATGTGCTGCCATTCACCCGCTTCGACGGCATGGAAAGCGCTGACGATTTCCTGCTCAACGACAAGCATCAGGTACAAGTCACTGCCGTTGAAGGGGGTTGTATATTTTCCACGTTGACCATTGAGACTGTACTCCAGAAAAATTCCATTCCCGCCCAGGAGGCATTGCGTACAGTGGCCACGAGTGAGAGATACATAATTTTCCGAATCGCGATGGAGAAGAAGACCCGCCCGTTGAAAATCGAATAAAGGTTGCGACCTCAAGTGGATGGAAATTTCGATCTCCTCTTCTGGCAGGGTGATCCACAAAAGGTTTGTTTGTTGTCCTCCCGCCAGGATGCTTTCGTTTCCTCCTGTGATCTCCAACCAACCGTCTCCGTTCATTTTGTAGTGCGACGCATCTTCATTTTGCCACTTCCAGGCGGGATTGAGTTGACCGTTGAAGTCGTCGCGGAAAATGGGTACAGGTATCGCGGTTGTAGATGCTCCCGCGGTGGCGCCAAGCCCATTTTCCGACGGTGGAGTTCTTGACATCCATTGGCATCCCATCGCAAGGAAAACCAGAAATGTCAGAGGAGAGAAAATGCGAAGAGAAAAGAGTCTCATGTCTCATTGCGAACGCGCGGCGATCAGTTGTCCTGCATCGCCGCGGGCAGCGCGTCTTTGAAGTCCAGCTGCTGTTCCAAGGCGGGCGAGGCTTGTTGCAGCAAATGGATGACCGTCCAATGCAGCCAAGCAAAACTGATTCCCGTGACGAGGAACAAAACAAAGAATATGGATTGTGGGAGCCATGTCCATTCGTAAACGGCGGCAAACATGGGCGGGAGGAAGAATCCGCCGAGCGCGCCGAGCATGCCGACGAGTCCGCCGACTGCGCCGACATCATGCGGAAAATATTCGGGGATGTATTTGTAGACCGCCGCCTTGCCGACTCCCATGCACACGCCCACGATGAAGATCAAGACCGTGAACCAAAACGGACTCATCAAAAAGCGGAACATCTCGGTCTCGCCATCGGGATCAAAGCGCGTCGGGACGTGCACCATAAAATGTCCGTCTGGCAGCGACAGCAAAAACGTGGAAACGAGCATGACGCCGAAGACCCAATACATCATGCGCCGCGCGCCGAACTTGTCCGAAAGATAACCGCCGATGGGTCGCAGGAGACTCGCGGGGAAGATGAACAGCGCGGTCAGTAATGCCGCGTACTTCAACTCCATCCCGTATACGTCCACGTAATATTTCGGCAGCCAGACCGAGAGCGCCACGTACGCGCCGAACACGACGACGTAATACAAACTGAAGCGCCACACGCGGATGCGCTTCATCGGCGCGAGCAATTCCTTGAGCGAGCGGGACGCGCCAGGTTTGTGGTCGTGGCGCGGCGTGAACAGCCACATCGCCAGCGCCATGATCGTCAACAGGACGCTGTACAGGAACGGGACGAAGCGCCAGCCGCCAGGGACGAATCCGCCAACGAGTCCCGCAGCGGGGACGGCGGCGATCAACGCGGGACCGATGAGCTTGGTCACCGATGCCCCGACATTTCCCGCCCCGAAGACTCCCAGCGCGAAGCCTTTCTGCTCGCGCGGATACCACGCCGAATTCCACGCGATGCCCACCGAGAAGGCGTTGCCCGCAATGCCGACGAAGAACGCCCAGACCATCAACTCGATGTACGCGTCGGCGCGGCTGACCATGTACGATGGGATGATCGCCGCGGCGACCAGCAACGTGAAGACGATTTTCCCGCCGAAGCGGTCGGCAAGGATGCCGAAGATGAGCCGCCAGAGCGAGCCGTTCAAAATGGCGATTGCCGCCAGCCACGACAACTGCACGTCGGTCAAGCCGAACTCTTCGCGGATGGGGATGCCCAGCACGCCGAACATCAGCCACACGGCGAACATGATGGTGAAGCCGATGGAGGAGAGGACGAGGACGCTGGTTTTGCCGTTGTATTGCGATTTTTGATCGGTCATTTTTACTCACTGTCCAGTACCGCAAGATTTATCTTGCGCAGGCGCTACGCAAAATGAATTTTGCGGTACTTTTCTTACGACGGTTTCTCACATCCCTTGCGCGTGTAATACCACCAGTTGATGGCGGTGGCGATGATAAAGAAGGCAACCATGCCGTAAAAGAAAATTACGGGCGAACCTGTGTTGGTAATGGATGAACCGATCAGCGTCGAAAAGATGAAGGGACCATACGCCGCGACTGCCGCCGTCCAGCCGATGACGCCCGCGCCCTGGCGCGGATTGTCCGCGAAGATGATGGGGAACTGGCGGAAGGTGGAGGCGTTGCCGATGCCCGCGACGAAGAAAAGCAGGAGCATGAGCGCGACGAACAACGG
The DNA here is from genome assembly GCA_013360875.1 of Anaerolineales bacterium. GTDB lineage: Bacteria > Chloroflexota > Anaerolineae > Anaerolineales > Villigracilaceae > Defluviilinea. The sequence goes on from JABWAU010000133.1 coordinate 7,585, forward strand.
GAATTGGTCGAGCGAGGTGGGAGTCAGCAACCCCATGAAGATCATCGCCAGCGAGGTGAGGGTGAGGACGATGCCCGTGATGTGAGTCAGGATTGCGCCGCCGAATTTGTCCGCGATGGGTCCGAACAACGTCCGCGCGAGCGAGCCGACCAGGGGTCCGAGAAAGGCATAGGTCAGAGGATCAGGCGCCCCGTCGAAAGAGCCGTAAAGGTTTTTGATCAGGAGCGGGAACGAGGCGGCAAGTCCAGAGAAGGAACCAAAGGTCATCATATAAGTGATCGTGCAAAACCACGTGTGTTTGATTCCGAAAATATCCAGTTGTTCTTTGAAGGAGGCTTTGATTGGAACGCTCCTTAAATTGACCCACGCAATCACGCCACCGATCACCAGAAACGGCGCGTACCAGAACGCAGCGTTTTGAAGCCAGACAGTTTTGGTGGTATCGCCGATGGTCAGAGTTTGCGATGCGCCGAATGACGCAAAGCCGATGATCCACGGCGTGATGAATTGCGCAAGGCTGACGCCGAAGTTGCCGATGCCCGCCTGCACGCCGAGCGCGGTGCCTTGCATGTTTTTGGGGAAGAAGAAGCGCGTGCTTGGCATGTAGGAGGAAAAGTCGCCGCCGCCAAAGCCCGCGGTAAATGCAAGCGCCATGAATACCCAGAAGGGGGTATTGGGATTCATCACCGCCAGACCGATGCCAATGCAGGGAATCAATTTCAACAGAGTGGTAACGGTGATGACGTGCCGCGTGCCGTAAATGGGGATCAAAAACATGTTGACGATGCGAAGCGTCCCGCCCGCCAAGCCTGGCATTGCCGCCAACCAGAATAACTGCATGGTATCGAACTTGAATCCGATTTGCGGAATCCGCACCACGATGGCGCTCATCATGAACCAGGTGGCGAACGAAAAGGTCAAGCCAACTGTTGTGATGAACAGCGTGCGCCAGGCGATTCTTTTGCCTGTCGTCTCCCAAAATTCTGCGTTGTCGGGTTCCCAGTGTGTAAGCCAGGTTTCCATATATTTGTGTCTCCTTCAATCCAAGTGAATCAATGGCGTACGCCTCTGCGCCCATTGCGCGCCGAGGGCGGAGAGTTCCTCTTCGCCCCAAAATTGCCGCGCCATGCGGAAAAGAACCTGCTCCTCCTTTTGGAAATGAGAGCGTACGACTACGATCATCTGCGCGGCGAGAGCGCGTCCTGCCTCTACGCTCGCGGCTGATTCGATTTGCCCAAGCAGGTCTGTGATTTGAGAGTGTTCCATGCGCATGACCACGAGAGGTCCGCTTTGTGTGCCGAGATGGGGTTCGAGAGCGACGAAGAGCAGTTCATCTTCGAGTCGTGCATGAGATTCGAGTGCGAACGCAAAGAGGGCGATGCGATTTTGGAGGTTGGAGACATCATCGAACGAAGGCAGCGCTTGTTCGATGTACCCGATCATGAGGTGGAATACGCCGTGTTCGCCGAGCAGCGCGTCTGTGATTAGCATAGTGTTCAGGTGTGGAGAACTGATCGCACTTTGCAATTCACCTTGTTTTCAGCAATACGGAAATGTGTTTCCCGCAGGCGGTCGGTCTACTTCACGACCGTCAATGTGCCTGTCATCCCTGCCTCATGATGTCCAGGGGTGCCGCAGGAAATCTGGTATTTGCCAGCTTCAGATGGGGCGGTGAAGGTCACCGTTTCACTTTCGCCTGGTTCCAATTCGATCTCCCAATAGATGTTGGCTTCGTCGTCATCATCGAAGGGGGACGTCACCTCGGCGCCAAACTTCATGATGACAAACTCGTGCTCGACCACGCCTTCGTTGCTCACCTGAACGGTTATTTCCTTGCCTGCTGGCACGGTGAACGTGTTTGGCGTGAAACTGAAATCTGTCATTTTCAGCGTAATATTGGTGGATGCGCCGTTCCCGTTCCCGCCACAGGCGCTCAACAGAAGGGCGAGGAAAAGCAACCCACCGATCAACAACCGTTTGCTGTTCATTTGAAACTCCTTTCATTCTCAGCCTGTGAAATTTGCGGTTGCAAAGTCCGCACGATGAAACGAAAATACGACTCCCCCGCGCAGGGCTTACAAAGGATGCTTCCTTCATGCCCGACTTCCCTTTGATTGATGATCTCCTCTCCGCATCCTTCGCAGACGACGCGCCTGCCCGCGCCTCCGATGATCTTTTTTACAGGGACAGTTAATTCCACCCACTGCCAGTCGAGCAGGAGATCGTCGGGGATGTGCTGGTAACCGATGAGTTGCGCTTCCCAGCGGTTGCGGGCGGACGGGGCGTAGTCCCATGCCAGTTCGCGGACTCCCTGCCGCGGCGCGATGCGGACGGCTCCCTCCGTGAGCGAGTCGATGAAGATCGCGGCGGTCTTGCCGTAGTCTTCGATGCGGAGGGTGCGCCTGCCGACGTAACAGCCTGTCGCGGCGGAGATTCCGTCCACGAAACAGCCGTCCGTTTCG
>JABWAU010000134.1 GCA_013360875.1 Anaerolineales bacterium
CGATAGAGAATGCCCCAACCCAGCCGCGCGGTGCGAAACATGGCACTGGCGCTGAATCCCAGCGCCAGCTTGGAGTTGCCCTCCAGCGTCACGTCGCCCCCATGGCGCGAATCGCCTGCGCGTTACCGGGACGAACGTCCATGCCCTGGATCAAACCGCGGCGACTGTTGATCTGTCCCATGACGTCGCCCAGATATTCTTCAGGAACAACGACCTCCACCTTCATCATCGGCTCGAGCAAAATGGGGTTTCCCTTCTGCACACCTTCCTTGAAGCCAATGGAGGCAGCCAATTTGAACGCCATTTCGCTGGAGTCGACCTCATGGTAGGAACCGTCGAACAGGGTGATCTTCAAATCCACCACCGGATATCCAGCCAGAACGCCGTTTTCCGCCGCTTCCTTGAAGCCTTTTTCGATCGCGGGGATGTATTCCTTGGGTATCGCGCCGCCGACGATCTTGTTCTCGAAAACGATGCCGCTGCCGCGCTCGCCCGGCTCCAGGGAAAACACAACGTGACCGTATTGTCCCTTGCCGCCCGATTGCTTGGCGTACTTGTAATTCACCTCTGGCACCGGCTTGGTGATCGATTCGCGATAGGAGACGCGCGGAGCGCCAACATTCGCCTGCACTTTGAACTCGCGCAGAAGGCGGTCAACGATGATATCCAAATGAAGTTCGCCCATGCCGGAGATGATCGTTTGACCCGTGTTTTCATCGGAACGGACGCGGAAAGTTGGATCTTCCTCAGCCAGTTTTCGGAGGGCTTCGCCCATCTTCTCCTGATCGCTCGTGCTTTTCGGTTCGATAGCAATCGAGATCACGGGCTCCGGGAACGAAATGCTTTCGAGGACAAGCGATTTACTGTCGCAGAGGGTGTCGCCGGTAAAACTTTCCTTGAAACCAAGCACCGCGCCAATATCTCCGGCACGAATTTCTGTAATGTCCTCGCGCCGGTCGGCGTGCATACGGATCAAGCGACCGATGCGCTCTTTTCTCCCCTTGGTGCTGTTTTGAACGGATTGTCCCTGACTCAACACCCCGGAATAAACGCGGATATACGCCAGCCTGCCCACGTAGGGATCGGTCACGATCTTGAAAACGAGCGCGCTCAACGGAGAGTCGTCCCGCGCGGGGAGTTCGAAAACGTTATCGGGGTTTCCTGGCTCGGATGCCTTGATGGATGGAATATCCGCCGGCGAAGGCAGGTAATCAATCACCGCATCCAATAAAATCTGAACGCCTTTATTTTTAAGTGACGAACCACAGAAGACCGGCGTAGCCTTGTTCGCAATGACGCCTTTTCGAAGGGCGGCTTTCAACTCATCAACGCTTATTTCCTGCGCCTCCAAAAATTTCACGGTCAGATCGTCGTCGAGTTCGGCGATCTTTTCGACCATTTTAGCGCGGGCTTCCTCCGCCTGTTCTTTCAAATCGGCCGGGATTTCGATGGCTTTGGGTTCCCTGCCCAAATCGTCCTCCCAGACCCAGGCGGTCATTGTCAACAGATCTACAACCCCTTTGAACGCAGATTCGAAACCGATGGGAACCTGCATCGGGATCGGGTTGGCGCCAAGCCTGTCAATGATCGTGGCGATTGTCCGTTCGTAGGAAGCGCCGACGCGATCCATTTTGTTCACAAAACAGATGCGGGGAACGCCGTACCGGTCCGCCTGACGCCAGACGGTTTCCGATTGGGGCTCGACACCCTGCACCGCATCGAAGACGACAACCCCGCCATCAAGAACGCGCAGCGAACGTTGAACCTCTGCGGTGAAATCAATGTGACCCGGCGTATCAATGATGTTCACTTGGTATCCCTTCCATTCCGCCGAAACGGCGGCGGAAACGATGGTAATACCACGCTCACGCTCCTGCACCATCCAATCGGTGACGGTGGTGCCGTCATCCACGGAACCGATGCGATGGGTTTTGCCGGTATAGAACATGATACGCTCGGTAGTAGTCGTCTTACCGGCGTCAATGTGGGCTATGATCCCAAAATTTCGATATTTCTCAAGCGGATATTCGCGCGCCATGCTTTGGGGGATCCTGCTTCATTAACAAAAATATAATTAGACGCGATAATGCGAGAATGCGCGGTTGGCTTCCGCCATCTTGTGGGTCTCGTCCCGTTTGCGGATCGCGGCGCCGGTCTCGTTCGATGCGTCAATCAATTCAGAAGCCAGTTTGTCTGAAAAGGATTTTCCGGCGCGCTCGCGGGTCGCGGACAAGATCCAGCGAATCGCCAGGGTAAGGCGTCGCGCTGAAGGCACTTCCATGGGGACCTGATAAGTCGCTCCACCCACACGACGGGGGCGTACCTCCATGACTGGGGAAACGTTCTTGAGCGCCGTATCGAACACGTCCAGCCCGTTCTTACCCGTGCGCTCAGCGATAAGATCCAAGGCGTCATAGACCAGCCGCGCGGCAAGGCTTTTCTTCCCGCGTTTGAGAACGTGCTGCATCAAAATTTGCAGGTTCACGCTGTTATAACGGACATCGGGATTTATTTCCCGCTTTTCAGGTTTCGCTCTACGCATTCTGTCATTTCTCCATCAACTATTTCGGACGCTTCGCGCCGTATTTCGAACGGCCCTGTTTCCGATTGGCCACGCCAGTGGTATCGAGCGATCCGCGCACGATATGATAGCGGACGCCGGGGAGATCCTTCACGCGACCGCCGCGCACCAGGACCACCGAGTGCTCCTGTAATTGATGCCCTTCGCCCGGAATATACGCTGTCACCTCGATGCCGTTGGTCAGGCGCACGCGAGCAATTTTCCGTAAAGCCGAGTTTGGCTTCTTGGGCGTCATCGTGCGCACGACCGTGCAAACGCCGCGTTTCTGCGGAGCGCCCTTCGCCTGACGCACACGGCGCTGCTTGTATGAATTCAGCGTATATTGCAAAGCAGGAGCCTTGCTTTTGAGTTTTTTGTTCTTGCGACCCTTGCGGACCATTTGGTTGATTGTCGGCACGTTCAGCCTCCGATTTCCTGTTTCACAGATATTTAATGTTTACTTGCAAGAAATGAGGCCATCCATAAACGTACTGATGGCCTCATTCATAGTGCCATGCTTTGTAGCAGGGGAAATAGCCGCTTGTTTTATTGGCAACGGCTGGTGATTTTATCACGCCGCTCGTTGAGCGTCAAGATTACCGTTGTTTGCCCGTGAACTTCTCGCCGATGCCGAGCAAGCCGGTATCCATTCGGGGCGGATGCTGTTTCTCCTCATCCTTGCCAAACCGGATGACTTCGCCGCTTTCATTTACCGCTTCAACAGCCAGACCGAGCGACTGCAATTCCTTGACCAGCACGCGGAACGAAGCGGGGATGCTCGGCTCCTCGATTGGCTCGCCCTTGACGATGGCCTCGTAGGTGTTGACGCGTCCCTGCACGTCGTCCGACTTGACCGTCAACATTTCCTGCAGAGTGTACGCCGCGCCATACGCTTCAAGCGCCCACACTTCCATTTCGCCGAACCGTTGCCCGCCAAACTGCGCCTTACCGCCCAACGGTTGTTGCGTTACCAGACTATACGGGCCCGTTGAACGCGCGTGCACTTTATCCTCGACGAGGTGATGCAGCTTGAGGATGGTCATCACGCCGACCGTAACGGATTGATCGTATGGGATGCCTGTCTTGCCGTCGCGCAAGCTCTGCTTGCCCAATGTCGGTATGGGATGACCGGTCGCATACATGATCTCCTGTGCAACCTCCATCAGACGCGCCTCCGCGACGCGGCTGCTATGTCCCTCGCTCTCGATCCACAGGCGCAAACAGGCGTTGATCGCCGCCGTATCATATCCCTCCCGTTCGCGTGGGTTGATGTCTTCAGGATAGAAAATCGTATCAGGATCATAGCCGCGATCGCGCAGCCATTCCGTGGCTGTGGACATGCGCGCATAATCCGTATCCTTCAAATCATAAGGATCATAGTCGCGTTCTCCCAACCACTCCGCGAGATACAAACTTCGAACTTCGTCGTCATCCTGAATGGATTCTGCGTCATATTCCTGTCCCTTAATCCACTCCCAGGCGGTCGCGGCCGCCTCGCGCCAGGCTTGGTCTACAATCCAGGCGCGGGCGAGTTCCGCTTCGATCTCGTATTCCGACGCGCCGTCAAACACCGGCGTGACGGCGCGATAGCCGAGCCGCTTCGCCGCCCAACCAAGGTGAACCTCCAAAACCTGACCGATGTTCATGCGCCCCGGAACGCCGAGCGGATTCAGGATGATGTCCACGGGAGTGCCGTCTTCGAGGAAGGGCATGTCTTCGACCGGCACAACCTTCGAAACGACGCCTTTATTCCCATGACGTCCCGCCATCTTGTCGCCAGCCGTCAACTTGCGGCGTTGCGCGACCGAGACGCGCACCATCATATCCACACCGGCGGAAAGATCGGAGTTTTCTTCACGCGTAAATACCTTGACATCCACCACCTTGCCGCGCTCGCCGTGCGGCATGCGCAGGGATGTATCCTTCACGTCCCGCGACTTCTCGCCAAAGATGGCGCGCAGAAGCCGCTCTTCGGGTGTCAGTTCTTTCTCGCCCTTCGGAGTGATCTTCCCGACGAGAATATCATTAGGACCCACCTCCGCGCCAATGCGGATGATCCCATTCTCGTCTAGGTCTTTGATCGCGTCGTCGCCGACGTTCGGGATGTCACGCGTGATCTCCTCGGGACCAAGTTTGGTATCGCGGGCTTCGACCTCATATTTCTCGATGTGGACGGAGGTAAAGCGGTCCTCCTGTACCAACCGCTCGGAGATCAGGATGGCGTCTTCGAAGTTGCCGCCTTCCCACGAAACGAATGCAACGACGACGTTCTGTCCAAGCGCCAGTTGGCCATTCTCCGTCGAGGACGAATCGGCGATGATATCGCCTTTTTTGATAACTTGTCCCTTGACCACGGCCGGACGCTGGTCAATGCAGGTGCTTTGATTGGAGCGCTGATATTTTCGCAATTGATAAACTCGGACGCCGCCTCTTTCCTTGACTGTGATCGAGTTGCCGGTTACTGAAATGACCTCGCCGTTCGCCTCCGCCACCACCACCTGACCAGAATCCAGCGCAGCGTGGTACTCCATGCCGGTGGAAACGAGCGGGATCTCGGGACGGATAAGCGGAACAGCCTGCGCCTGCATGTTCGAACCCATCAATGCCCGGTTGGCGTCGTCGTGTTCGAGGAACGGGATCAACGCCGCGCTGATGCCCACCACCTGATGCGGTGCAACGTCCATGTAATCCACCTGGTCCGGGGTGGAGAAGATAAAACCGGAGTGATACCGCGAGGATACGCGCTCCCGCACGAATTCCTTGTCTTCGGTCAATGGCGCGTTCGCCTGTGCGATCACATACTTGTCCTCGGCGTCGGCAGACAAATAATCGAACTGATCCGATACAAAGGGTTTGATGGCAACCGGTTTGCCGATCTTGGCGATCCTCTTCGCCATTTTGGTGTCAATCTTCTCCCCAGCCTTGAATAACACTTCCTCGGTTTTCGGGTCAACGACATTCTCGCGCAGGGTGCGCCCCTCGAGACGTTCATCGTCCGCTTCCATGACCCGGAAGACCTTACGGTAGGGCGTCTCGATGAATCCATATTCATTGACACGGGCAAAGGAAGCCAAACGGCCAATCAGACCAATGTTCGGGCCTTCAGGCGTCTCGATCGGGCATATACGTCCGTAGTGCGAGTGATGGACATCGCGCACATCGAAACCCGCGCGCTCGCGTCTCAGACCGCCCGGTCCCAACGCGGACAATGTACGTTTGTGACGCAACTCCGCCAGCGGGTTGGTTTGATCCATGAACTGCGAGAGTTGGGATGACCCGAAGAACTCGCGCAACGCCGCGACCACCGGGCGGATGTTGACCAGCGTCACAGGCGATAACTGTTCCTGGTCGCGGATGGACATGCGCTCTTTGATCACGCGCTCCATGCGTCGGAGGCCGATCCGCAATTTGTTTTGGATCAACTCCCCCACCGTCTTGACGCGACGGTTCCCGAGGTGGTCAATGTCGTCGGGCGGTTCGATCCCGTTATTGATCTGGATCATGCGGCGGATGAGTCGGACCACGTCGTTCTTGGTGACCGTGCGGTGAGGGATGGGAATGTTCAGGTCGAGTTTCTGGTTGAGTTTGTAACGACCCACGCGTTCGAGGTCGTAATGGCGCTGGTCGAACAACTGCTCTTCAAGGAACTGGCGCGCATTTTCGATGGTGGCGGGATCGCCGGGACGCATCTTCTTGAAGAATTCGATCAGCGCGGCTTCGGCAATGGATTGACCGCCGGTCAGTTCCCACTCGGGCTCCTGTTTGAACGTGGACGCGATGAACAAACGCTCGGGGTTGTTGTCAACGTCTCTGAAGAGAGATAACAACTCCTCGTCCGAGCCGGTCACGAGCGGAGAATCCTTTGTGCCGTCGTCCACTGCGGCGAGCGCACGCAGGAAGACCGTGATCGGCACGGTGCGCTTGCGGTTGAACTTCAAAATGATGTAATCCGACTTGCGTGTCTCGAACTCCATCCACGCGCCTCGGTCAGGAATCAGTTTGGACATGGCGAGCAGGCGTCCCGTCGCGCGATCCGTCGGGGCTTCGAAGTACACGCCGGGAGAGCGGATCAACTGCGAGACGACGACACGCTCCGTTCCGTTGATAATGAAGGTGCCTTTGTCGGTCATCTCGGGAAAGTCGCCGAGGAAGATATCCTGTTTGATCGGTTCGGGAACATCGGGACCCGCCAGCAATACAGAGACGTACAACGGGCTGGCATAGGTTAGGTCGCGTTCCACACACTCTTCGATGCTGTGCTTCGGTTCGCCAAACCAATACTTCAAACCCCACTGCTTGGACTCGGATCCGCGGCTGGGAAAATACAACTTCATTCCCTTGTTATAGGATTCGATGGGCGAGACTTCATGGAACAGGTCGCCAAGCCCTTCCTTCTTGAGGCGCTCGAAAGAATCCAGTTGGACTTCGATCAGATTGGGGAGATTGATGTTGACGGGGATACGCGCATAACTCTTTTTCGGTAAAGTGGCAGACATTCGGTTCGCTCCTGACCTTGGGTATGTGCGCCGTTACGAGTACCTTTTCCCATCTCTGAACTTTGTTCTTGCCGGGTAACAGATGCAATTCAAGTCCGAGAGACCGTACAGGAAGAGGATTACACACGAAGACATCCCGCTGAGTTGGCGGGATAGCAAACGGTGATTATATATGAAGGGCTTGATATATGCAAGGGATTTTTGCCTTGAATTTTGACCTTTTCCCTGACGCCTTGTACGCCCTGATTCTATCACATTCCAGAATTCGCGCAACCAACAGGGACAAATCGGGGTTTGACTGATAGAATCGCCAAAACTCTTCCCCGGAGGGCACCATGACAACACCGCAGGCAATGGTCAACGACAGACGCGAGATTTTTGGCTGGGCAATGTACGACTGGGCAAACTCCGCCTTCAGCACAACAGTGGGAACGGTATTTTTTGGACCCTACATTGCATCATTGGCAGCGAAAGCGGCAGAGGCATATCCCGATGGAATGGCGCGGTTTCTCGGCATTCCCATTGCGCCGGATTCCTTCTTCCCCTACTGCGTTTCGTTTTCGGTTGGTTTGCAGGTGCTCTTCCTGCCCATCCTCGGCGCCATCGCAGACTATTCCCACCTGCGCAAACGCATGATGCAGATTTTTGCCTTCACCGGCGCAATCGCAACAATCCTGATGTTCCTCGTAACGGGAAGCCTGTGGTGGCTTGGCGGCATTCTGTTCATCATTGCCAACCTTGCCTTTGGCGCCGCAATAGTCTTCTACAACGCCTACCTGCCCGATATTGCCAGCGAAGAAGAACGCGACCGCGCCTCATCCTACGGCTGGGCAATGGGGTATCTCGGGGGCGGCATCCTCCTCGCCCTCAACCTGGCTTTCTTCATCTTCAGCGAAAACCTGGGCGTCCCCGGCGACCTGGCAGTGCGCATTAATCTCGCCTCGGCGGGCATTTGGTGGTTGGGTTTCTCCTTCTTCACCTGGTCTCGGCTGAGACCGCGCCACGCGGCCCGCGCGCTACCACCCGGAGAGACGTACGTCAGCATCGGCTTCAAACAACTCGGCAAGACCTTTCGCGAAGTCAAACACTTCCCCGAAACCATCAAATACCTTGTCGCCTACTTCCTCTACAATGACGGCATTCAAACCGTGATTGCCGTATCGTCCACGTTTGCGGCAGCGCCCCTTGCGCGAGGAGGTGTCGAACTTCCTCAAGACACCTTGATTGCGGTCATTCTCATGATACAGTTTGTCGCATTCTTTGGCGCGCTCTTGTGGGGCAAACTGGCAAAATGGATTGGCTCAAAACAATCCATCGTCGTCAGTCTAATCATTTGGGCTGGGGTTGTGATTTATGCTTACAGCGGTCTCAAGGGTGAATCACGCGTTATCGAATTTTTCATCCTTGGGATATTCATCGCGATGGTGATGGGTGGTTCGCAAGCCATCAGCCGCAGCCTCTTTGCGCAGATGATTCCCAAAGGCAAAGAGGCGGAATTCTATTCCTTCTATGAGGTCAGCGAACGCGGCACATCCTGGACGGGACCGCTTATCTTCGGGCTTGCCAACCAGATGTTCGGAAGCCTGCGCTACGGCATCCTCGCCCTCATCTTCTACTTCATCGCCGGCCTGATCGTCCTGCCCTTCGTCAACGTCCCAAAAGCCATGGCAGACGCCAAAGCATACGGCGAAAACAACAACGGCTGAACAACAAGACCGAGGTGCTGAGCCTCGGTCTTGTGTTATTGCGACTTGAATCTCGCGCTACGTTTTACAGCCTTGCAAAGAAGCGCGTCATCTTCTCCAGCGCCCGTTCGATGACCTTCATGGACGTGGCGTAGCACAACCGCAGATACCCGCTTCCGCCGGGACCGAAATCTGTCCCTGCCAACACAGCCACACCCTCCTCTTCGAGCAATCGCAATTGGATTTCCCGCTCTGAAATTCCAAACGATTTGACATTCGGGAAGACGTAGAACGCGCCCTGCGGCTTCTGTGCGTGGACGCCGGGGATGGCGTTCAACAACTCAACCATGCGGTCGCGCCGCTTTTGATATTCAGCCACCATCTCCTGGACAAAATCCTGCGGACCGTTCAGGGCTTCCATGCCGGCGTATTGCGTAAACTCCGCCGTTGAACCGGTCGAATGCGTGACCAGCAGTTCCAGCCGTTCAGCCAGTTTGGGCGGCGCAATGACATAACCCAGCCGCCAGCCGGTCATGGAATAGGTCTTCGAGAATCCGTCGGCAATGACGGTCCGATCCAGCATCCCTGAGAGCGAAGCGATGCTCGGCGCGGCGCCCATCCTGTCATAGACGAGGCGCGTGTAGATTTCGTCCGCCAGAATCCAGGCGTTGTGTTTCTCCGCTTTCTCGGCGATGTGCTTCAGGTCAGCAAGCGGAATGACGCCGCCGGTAGGGTTAGCAGGCGAGTTCAGGATGATGAGTTTGGTCTTGTCGGAAATCTTGCGGTCGAAGACATCCAGATCGAACGAAAACTGATTTTCTTCCTCAAGCGGAATTGGTACACCCGTGCCGCCTGCAACGCCAATCATGGCGGAATAGGTGGGAAAGCCCGGGTCGGGATAAATGACCTCATCGCCCGGCTCGACCAATGCCAACGTTGGGAAGAACAACCCAACCTTCGAGCCGGGTCCCACCACCACCATCTCCGCTGTGATGGGCACCCCGCGCTGCCTGCCCGCCGTTTCCGCAATCAACTCGCGGAAACGATGCACCCCGGCAGGCGGCGTGTAGCGCGTTCGATTCTCGCGGATTGCCTGCATGCCTTTCTCTTTGATGTGCTCAGGCGTGAAAAAATCGGGTTGACCCAGTTCGAGATGCAAAATCTCGCGCCCCTGACGTTCCAACTCCTGCGCGCGCGCCAGCACGGCATACGCGCCTTCGGCTTCGAGGTGGGAAACACGGTTTGAGAAGTTCATGGTTATAACTTCGGCAACACAATGGACTGTTGTTTCTGATACTTGC
>JABWAU010000135.1 GCA_013360875.1 Anaerolineales bacterium
CGAACACGGGGCTACTCGACCACCAATTACAAAAACAACCCGTTGGTCGAGTAGGCGGCGTTCATCCGCCGTACCGAGACCAACAGTAACTTGCAAACAAAATATTACTTGTAAAGTGGTGGTCTCGATACGTCCCGCGAAGACCAGCGGGACTACTCGACCACCGAGGATAATAGTTATGACCACTCGATATTTCGGCGAACGGATTAAGCGCAACGAGGACCCGCGTCTGCTGACGGGACAAGCGCTCTACGTGGACGATGTGGATTTGCCGAACATGCTCCACGCGGCGTTTCTGCGGAGCCCGTATGCTCATGCGCGGATAAAAAGCATTGACGTTTCGCAGGCGTTACAGCGCAAGGGCGTGATTGCCGTCTACACCGCGAACGATTTGGGCGATTACTGGAAGCCGGGTCCGCTGCTGGTTTCGCCGCCGCCTGTGAAAGATATCGTCTTCAATGAAAAGACTCAGGTTCCGCTTGCCAAAGACAAGGTCAAATTCGCAGGGGAGCCGATTGTAATGGTCGTGGCGGAGAGTCGCTACATCGCCGAGGATGCGCTGGCTGATATTCAAGTGGATTATGAACCATTGGATGCAGTTGTTGACCTTGAGAAGGCACTGGGACCTGACAGCGCCATCATTCATGAAGAGATTGGCACGAACGTCGCGGCACATGTGGTGCAGACGAAAGGGGATTACGAGTCAATCAAGAAAGACGCCGCGCTCGTTATCAAGCGCAGATTCAAATATGACCACGGATGCGCCGCGGCGATGGAGAACCGCGGCATTGTCGCGGAGTGGGACAGGCGCGCGGGTAGATTAACCGTCTGGGACACCACGCAGGCTCCAGTCGTGATCCGAAACGGATTGGCGGGAATGCTTGGGCTGTCGGAACGGCAGGTCCGAGTCATTGCGCCGTTCATTGGCGGCGGATTCGGTCCGAAGATCATGATGTTCTATCAGGAGGAAGTGCTCGTCCCGTGGGCGGCGATGAAGTTGAATCGTCCTGTCAAATGGATCGAAGACCGCGCCGAAAATTTTGTCGCGACCACTCACGAGCGCGGACAAATCCACGATGCGGAGGCGGCGTTCGATAAGGACGGCCGCATCCTCGGCGTGCATGACGTCTTTCTCCACGACACGGGCGCGTATGCTCCGTATGGTCTGACCGTGCCGCTCAACTCGCAAGCCAACGTGCTTGGGTTGTACGACATCGAAAATTATTACACCGAGTTCACCGCGGTTTTCACCAACAAGACCATCGTCACACCGTACCGCGGCGCAGGGCGGCAACATGGCGTGTTTGTTATCGAACGTCTGCTTGACATCGCCGCGAAGGAATTAAAAATTGACCGCGCCGAAATTCGCAGACGAAATTTCATCCAGCCGAATCAATTCCCGTATAACAACGAAATCATCTATCAGGATTTTGCGCCCATCGTGTACGATAGCGGCAATTACGAACCGTTGCTCGATGATGCGCTTGAACGGATCGGGTATCACAAGTTCGTCAACGAGATTCAACCGAAACTGCGCGCGGAAGGCAAACACGTCGGCATTGGAATCGTCGCGTATGTCGAAGGGACGGGAATCGGTCCCTACGAAGGAGCAAAAGTACAGGTGATGGGAAGCGGGCGCGTCTCGGTCGTGACGGGAGTCGGCACGCAGGGACAGGGTCACTTCACGAGTTACGCGCAGATCGTCGCGGAGCAGCTCGGCGTCAGCGTGGATAAGATTGACGTGGTGACAGGCGATACCGACCAGTTCTATTGGGGCGCGGGCACGTTCGCCAGCCGCGGCGCGGTGGTGGCGGGCAACGCCATCAACGAAGCCGCGAAGGTCGTGCGCAAAAAGATTCTCAAACTTGCTTCCGAACATCTCCACGCGCCCGAAGACGAACTCGAACTCGCTGGCGGCGAAGTGCGCGTGGCGGATATGCCGCGCCTGTCCATTTCATTGGGCGAACTGGCGAACAAGGCGAATCCTCTGCGCGGCGCGGTCAAGCCGGGGACAGAGCCCGGGTTGGAAGCGACCAATTATTTCGGTCCAGAAAGAGGCGCAACCGCGAGCGGCGTCCACGCCATGATTCTCGAAGTGGATCCCGAAACCATGCAAATCAAAATCCAAAAATATCTCGTCGTGCATGATTGCGGCAGGGTCATCAATCCGCTGATTCTCGACGGGCAGATTCACGGCGGCGTGGCGCAGGGCATCGGCAATGCGTTTTACGAGCGGCTTGCCTACGATGAAAATGGGCAACTGCTCAACGGCACGTTCATGGATTATCACCTGCCCACGAGCTTGGATGTGCCGCGCATCGAAACCGCGCACGGCGAGACGCTTTCGCCGCTCAACCCGATGGGCGTGAAAGGCGCGGGAGAGGCGGGCGCGATTCCCGTCGGTCCGCTGTTCGCGCAGGCGCTGGAGGATGCCTTGCATGATGTGGATTTTGAGATTTTGGAAATCCCGCTGAATTCGAATCGACTTTGGGAATTGGTGAATAGTAAATAGTAATTGGATAAATTCGGTGGTCGAGTAGTCCCGCATGGTTTTCGCGGGACGTACCGAGACCACCCGCTTCACTCTAAGCCGATGGTTGATTCTACACATCGGCTTTTTCCTTCACTTTGAATTTGAGAAACCCACTAAGCTTAAGGTCTTGATACAATATTTCCATGATCCTTATCACAGGCGCTGGCGGAAAAACAGGCAGGGTTTTGGTCAAGACAATCTCGAAAACAGAGAGTGTTTGCGCGTTCGTCCATCGAGAGGAACAGGTTTCAGTCCTCAAATCTTTGGGAGCAGAAAAGGTCATCGTTGGCGATTTGGGTGATGGATCAGCTCTTCGGTCCGCGATGCGAGGCGTGCGGAGTCTGTACCACATCTGCCCCAACATTCATCCTGATGAAGAAACAATTGGCAGGTTGGTTATTGAGGAAGCACGCAAGGCTGGCGTCGAGCATTTTGTTTATCACTCCGTCCTGCATCCGCAAACGGAGAAGATGAAACATCACTGGCAAAAACTGCGCGTGGAAGAGATGCTCTTTGAGTCGGGGCTGCCGTTTACCATCCTTCAGCCTGGGCCGTACATGCAAAATCTGCTGGCGGGGTGGAGGAACATCGTTGAAGAAGGTATTTTGCGCGTACCGTATTCCGTCGAGGCGAAATTCAGTTTCCTTGATCTGGAGGACCTTGCCGAAGCCGCCCGCATCGTGTTGACCGAATCAGGTCACGCCAACGCGATCTATGAACTGGCGGGGACGAATCCCACATCCCATGCGAAGGTGGCGGAGATTTTCAGGCGGGTGTTGGGGAGGGATGTGAGGGCGGAGAAGCAGGAGATTGGAGAGTGGAGATTGCGCGCGGGAGGATCGAGCGAAAATGCGATGGAGAATTTGGTCAGGATGTTCGAATATTACGATCGGTGGGGATTGGCGGGAAATCCAAATGTGTTAAGATGGTTGTTGAAGCGCGAACCGGCATCCATCGAAGCCTTTATCGGCCGGACTCTTCGCTCATCCATGGATGAGAAGTGAACGGTATTATCGAATGTTCAGGAGAACGCAATGACGGTTAACCGCTATCTCGCTTTGCTGCGCGGAATCAACGTCGGCGGAAAGAACATCATCAAGATGGCGGATTTGAAGGCTTGTTTCGAGTCGCTGGGTTTTTTCGATGTGGTCACCTACATCCAGAGTGGAAATGTGCTGTTCAAATCCGCTGAAAAGGACAAGGCGAAGTTGACGGACCGCATCGAGAAGGAACTGTCCAAACGATTCGATTATCCATCCCGCCTCGTGACCGTCACGCACGAGGAACTCAGGAAGACCGTCCGCAACGCCCCGCGCGGATTTGGGGGGGAACCCGATAAATTCCGCTACGATGTGATCTTTCTGAGAGAGCCGCTCACTCCAAAAGAGGCGATGAAGAGTGTCAGCACAAAGGAAGGCGTGGACGCCGCGTACGCGGGTGAACACGTCCTGTATTTCTCGCGCCTCATCAGCAAGGCGACGCAAAGCCGGTTGACGAGGATCATCGCGCTCCCCGTTTATCAGTTCATGACCAATCGCAACTGGAACACGACCACTAAACTGCTGGAAATGATGGAAAAGGAATGATCCATGAACGCCAAAAACATCAGCGCAGGTGAATTTCTCAAAAGGTTGAAAGCGCTCCGTTTCCCCGCGGTTGCCAAATCCCACAGCCATCTTGCATCCGATGAGGAGGATATCGTTCTGGGTGTCCGCATGGGACAGGTCTTTGCGCTTGCCAAAGAGTTCATGAACATGGAGTTGGATGAAGTCGAGACCATGCTCGACAGTCCGATCCACGAGATGCGCGTCGGCGCGGTCAGCATCATGGACTTTCAGGCGCGCAGTAAAAAGACGACCGGGGAGCGAAGAAAGGAATTGTTCGATCTCTACATCCGCCGCCACGATCGCATCAACACCTGGGACCTGGTGGATCGCTCCGCCCCCTGGGTGGTTGGCAGTTATCTCTTTGACAAGCCGCGCAGGGTTTTGTATAAACTGGCGAAGTCAAAGAAGATGCCCGAGCGGCGAACTGCTATCGTCAGCACGCTTCACTTCATCGGCAAAGGCGACGTGGAAGATGCGTTCAAACTCGCCGAAATCCTGCTCCACGACGAAGAGGATTTAATCCACAAGGCTAACGGATGGGCGCTCCGTTTTGCAGGGGACAAAGACCGTAAACGATTACTGCAATTCCTCGATGAACATGCCGCAACCATGCCGCGCGTGACATTGCGTTACGCAACGGAACACCTCGATAAGAAATCACGCGACCGTTATTTGAACAGGAAGAAGGAGACAGGCACATGAGTAAAAAGGGCTTTAATTCCGTTGATGAGTACATTGCCGCCTGCCCGCCGCAGTCACAGGAGCGGCTGCAAACGATAAGGGAAACGATCAAAAAACTTGCGCCCGAAGCGAAGGAGAAGATCAGTTACCAGATCGCGGCGTTCGAACTGAACGGCAGGAACCTGGTCTATTTCGCGGGGTGGAAAAGGCATGTGTCGCTGTACCCGATCCCGGCGGGGAGTGAGGCGTTCGAGCGTCAGATCGCGCCGTATGCGGACGGCAAAGGCACGTTGAAATTTCCGCTCGATGAACCTCTGCCGTTGAAGTTGATCGAGAAAGTTGTCAAACTGCACATGAAGGCGAATCTGAAGAGAGCAAAATCCGACGGGTAACGAGGAGATTGCCTCCCAAAGCTCGCAATGACAGATATCCAAAGGAGAATTTTAGAAATGAAAAAGATCACCCCGTTCTTATGGTTCGATACGCAGGCGGAGGAGGCGATGAACTTCTACGTCTCGCTCTTCAAGAATTCGAAAGTGCTTGGAATCTCGCGCGGACCGGATGGAAAGGCGTTTACTGTTTCCTTCGAACTGGACGGACAGGAGTTCATGGGGCTGAACGCGGGTCCACAGTTAAAGTTCAACGAGGCGGTTTCGTTCTACGTCAACTGCGAGGATCAAGCCGAGGTGGATTATTTCTGGAATGCCCTCACTGCCGACGGCGGCGAGGAATCCATGTGCGGCTGGCTCAAGGACAAGTTCGGCTTGTCGTGGCAGATCATCCCGAAACAGCTGGGCGAGTTGATGGGCGATCCCGACCCGCAGAAGTCGGGACGTGTGATGCAGGCAATGTTGAAAATGCAGAAGATCGTCGTCGCTGACCTGCAAAAGGCGTATGAGGGAGCCTGATCATGAGAAAAGTTGTTGTGCTTGAACATATTTCCCTTGATGGTGTCATACAAGCCCCGGGCGGACCAGAGGAAGACACCAGCGGCGGTTTCGCGCATGGCGGGTGGATAGCGCCATATTCCGATGAGGTTCTTGGAACTTCTCTGAGAAAGCAGATGAATAGTCGGTTTGATCTGTTGGTGGGGCGCACGACCTTTGAAATTTGGGAACCGTACTGGCCGCAACATGCGGATGTATGGCGGGGCGTCAACACGGCGACCAAGTACGTTGCCTCGAATACCAGAACGTCCAGCCAATGGCAGCCATCCGTGTTTTTAAGCGGAGATATTGCAGAGCAGGTCGCCAAAATCAAAGTGCAGCCGGGACCGGATTTGCACGTTTGGGGAAGCAGTAATCTCATTCAAACGCTTATCAAGCATGATCTGGTCGATGCGTTGTGGCTGATGGTATATCCGATAACGTTGGGCAGTGGAAAACGGTTGTTTTCCAATGGCGCGGTTCTGGCAGCATTCAAAGTGACGGAAAATACGGTCACATCGAAGAGCGTCATCATTGTGAATTACGAGCGTGCAGGCACATGATGCGGTTATTCCTTTTGCACCTTCCTGCGTTCGTCGTCCCATAGTTTTGCAAACCGTTCGAAAACATCGGCAATGATCTCCAGCTCACTTTCCGAGTAACTGGAGATCAACCTGTCCTGCGCCTGCCTCGCCGACTCAAACCATGACGCCATTTTTTCTGCGCTCGATTTCTCGGGGGCAATCAGAGTCCCGCGGCGGTCATTGGGATTGGGTCGGCGTTCGATCAACCCTGCCTTTTCCAGCCGGTCCAGCATGGCGGTCGTCGCGCCGGAAGTGAGACCCGTATGCCTGGCAAGTTCCGTGGGGGTGGCGATGCCCTTTTGGAACAGCAGCCTGAGACATTCCATGTCGGTTGCGTTGAGTCCCGCCCATTCGCTCATGGCGTTTCGGAACTGCGTCAAATGAATGTTATATTCCCTGACTGCTGCCAAGGCTCGATTCTTCAATTCTGTCTTTGTGGATTTTGTCATAGTGATACCCTTGACATTATCTTTATTATAAAGTATCTTTATTATATAACTAAATTCGTTTCGACGCAAGGTTAGAAAAGTACCCCAGGTCAGATAAGGAGATTTCCATGAGCCCCAAAAAAGATACTCAAAAGTCCAAAGGATGGACCGAGGAAGAAAAAGCGGCGATGAAGGAGCGCGCCAAAGAAATGAAAGCGGAAGCGCGCGCGAGCAGGAACAGGGAGGAAGGCGAAAAAGCCATCCTTGCGGCGATTAACGCGATGAAGGAACCAGACCGCTCCATGGCGAAGCGCGTCCATGAGATCGTCACAGCCGCCGCGCCGCACCTCATGCCAAAAACCTGGTATGGCATGCCCGCCTATGCGGACAAGGACGGCAAGGTTATTTGCTTCTTTCAAGCCGCGAGCAAATTCAATGTGAGGTATGCCACGTTCGGCTTCCAGCCCGACGCGCACCTCGACGAGGGCAACATGTGGCCCGCCTCGTTTGCGTTGATTAAGTTGACTCCCGCGGAAGAGGCAAAGATCGCCGCGCTTGTCAAGAAGGCGGTGAGTTGAAGACCGATCCCGCTACAACCCGAATTTGGATAATTTTAGTCTTGACCAAATAGAATAAATGTTCTAAAATGCGGAATATGCTCATGGGTGGGTGAAAGCCTGGCTTTTACCCACCCAATACTTTAACGGCGAACTATCGTTTTAATGAGGAGAATTTCCATGACAACCAAAAACCGACCAGCCAAACTGAACGCCTCCTCCGCCTCCCCCTCGACCTCGGACCTGCGCGCGCTTTTCAATGGCAGAGTCATCGCCTCAGACGATCCCCGCTACGAATCCGCACGGAAAGTTTTCGCCGGGAATATTGACCGCCGCCCGGCGGCAATCGTCCGTGTGGCGGATGCGGGCGACGTGTCGCGTCTCGTAAAATTAGCAGGCGATTATGGTTTTGAACTGGCGATTCGCAGTGGAGGTCACAGCGGCGCCGGTCACAGCACCACCGAGGGCGGAATTGTGCTCGATCTTTCAGATATGAAGGATTTACAAATCAATCCCGACGAACGCACCGCTTGGGCGCAGACAGGCTTGACCGCCGCCGAATACACGCTTGCCGCAAATCAATACGGGCTTGCCACCGGCTTCGGCGACACCGGCTCGGTTGGGCTTGGCGGCATCACACTCGGCGGCGGAGTCGGTTATCTGGTTCGCAAATACGGCTTGACAATCGATTCCCTGCTCGCCGCCGAAGTGGTGACCGCAGACGGTCAGCTCCTGCACGTGGACGAGAAATCGTACCCCGATTTGTTCTGGGCGATTCGCGGCGGAGGCGGCAACTTCGGCGTTGCCACGCGATTCAAATTCCGATTGCATGACGTGAGTCAGGTGTACGGCGGGATGTTGATCCTCCCCGCCACAGCGGACATCATCGCCTCTATCATCGGGGAGGCTGATTCCGCGCCCGACGAATTATCCGGCATCCTGAACATCATGCCCGCGCCCCCGCTGCCGTTCTTATCCCCCGAACATCACGGGAAAATGGTTGTATGGGCAATCATGGTGTACGCCGGCGACCCAGCCAAAGGCGAGCAGGTTTTCGCCCCCTTCCGCAAACTAGCCGCGCGGCTTGCCGACATGGTCAAGCCGATGAGTTATCCCGAAATCTATCCACCCGAGGAAGGCGGCTATCATCCCGTCGCCGCGGCGCGGACGATGTTCCTCGACCATGTCACCCGCGCTGATGCAGAGTTGATCCTGGATCGGATTCAGCGTTCGAGCAGCTCGATGGCAGTGACCCAGTTACGGGTATTGGGAGGCGCGATGGCGCGCATCCCAGCCGATGCGACCGCGTTCGCCCATCGTCAATCGAAGATCATGGCGAACCTTGCCGCACTGTACGAAAAGCCTGAAGAGAAAGAAGTCCACGAGGAATGGGTCGCCGAATTCTTTTCCTCGTTGCAGCAAAGCGACAAAGGGATGTACGTAAACTTCGTCGGCGATGAAAGCGAGGCGTCCGTCCGCGCCGCGTATCCGGGAGCAACGTGGGACAAGCTGCGTCAGGTCAAGACAAAATACGATCCCGACAATCTCTTCCGTCTCAATCAAAACATCCCGCCGTTGAGTTGGAAATAGCGTAAGTGTGAGAAAGGAATCCGCATGACACATCCTCAACCTCAGGGCTTTCTCGCCGTCCCGCCCAGCGGCAAGGGACCCGGTGTATTGGTCCTTCATGCCTGGTGGGGGTTGAACGACACAATCAAAAATTTCTGCGGGAAACTTGCCGAATCCGGTTTTGTGGCGTTCGCCCCCGACCTTTATCACGGCAGGGTCGCGGACACCATCCCCGCTGCGGAAGCGCTCGGCAGCGCGCTCGACGCCAACCACCTGCAAGCCAAAACCGAGATCGCGGAGGCGGTTCGTTTTCTTAGCGAGCACGCCGAACAAACCAACCGCGGACTTGCAGTGATCGGTTTTTCCCTGGGCGCCTATTATGCGCTCGACCTCGCCGCCGCCGATCCTGAACGCATCCACTCCGTCGTCCTCTTTTACGGGACGGGACCCGCTGATTACGCTAAATCGAGAGCCGCTTACCTCGGTCATTTTGCCGAGAACGATCCGTACGAGCCGCAATCCAACGTGGACGAATTGGAGGAATCTCTCAAGCGCGCAGGACGCCCGGTCACGTTTCATCGCTACCCCGGCGCTGGTCACTGGTTCTTTGAGCCCGACCGCGCCGACGCCTACAACCATGCAGCAGCGGTCCTGGCATGGGAACGAACGCTGGCGTTCCTGAGGGGTTCCTCATGAACGCGGATGCCTTTCGCCATTTGTACGGTTACCACTTCGCGGAAAACCGCAAACTATGGGGTTATGTCGCTCAATTATCCCTCGAACAATTCACCCAACATGTGGGCTACTCCCATGGTTCCGTTCGAGATCAGATCGTTCACCTCATGGACGTGGACGAAGTATGGTTCAGTGAATTGCAAGGCGTCCAGCCCTCAGATCCGCTTCCCCCTGTTGACGGTGACGACCGCGAGATCATCCGCGCGCGCTGGGATAAAATCGAACAAATGATGCGCCGTTATCTGGACGCATTGCGCGAGGATATGTTGTTGGATAAACCG
>JABWAU010000136.1 GCA_013360875.1 Anaerolineales bacterium
CACAGTGCAACATGGTCTCACACCCACGCAATCTTTATCTCACCCTCTAACGGCTTGAACTCCTTATCCCCCGTCACCAACTCCGCCTTCTTGACCTTCGCCAGTGCCGCGGCAAAAGCATCTGCGTAAGACATTTTGTTTTTTGATTTGAAGCGCGCTGCCTCCTGCGCTAATGTCCAATCGGCGTTCTCGAATTGGATGCGTAAATCACGGAGAATTTTCATGCCGGCATCGGCTTCCTCTTCGGAGATTTTCCTTGCCATTGTGTACCAGACTTCACCTACGTTGACAACGCTCATATAAATGGGAATCTGTTCTTCGTGCGCGGCTGCAATCAATTCCTCAACTTGTTCGCCTGAAGGCTCATCCTCGAGATAAGCCACCACCGACCACGCATCCAACACGTATGCTTTTGCCTTTTTTGCCATGTTACAACTCCCTTTCGCGTTTCTTCTCCTCCATCAAAGCCTTCATCAATCCCTTTCCTTTGTATCTTCCGCGCAGGGATCGGATGTACTCGCGCGTGACGGGGGTGAGGATGATCTGCCTTGTCGCGGCGTTCACGTCAATTTGAAGATATGTTCCATCCTTGATCCCCAATTGCTTTCGGATCTTGGAAGGAATGACAACCTGCCCCTTTGAAGTGGCAACGGTTTCCATTACTTGCTCTCCTTTCATAAATCTATAAAAGATTATACCAAAAGCAGAAAAGTAAGTCAATATTTATTTGTCTTACATTTATTTCAATTGCATAATTATCACCCCTCCCTCAACCTCTCCAAAATCATCTCCGCCTCCACCGCCTCGCTCTTTGCAATCTTCACATCTCCAGGCGAATTCCTCTTACGGCGAATCTCCGCCATCGCCGCGAGACAGCGCGCGGCTTCGTATTCGTTGCCGCTTGCTCTGAATGACTGACTTGCTTCCTCGTAGCATTTCAGCGCGGTTTCGAAATCGTTCTGCGCAGACGCCAGTTCGCCGCGCGCCTGGCGCGCCATGGCGATCCATGCCTGGCTGCCGTATTTCTGCGCGGCGTCCTCCAGTTGGCGGCAAAACGCCTCGGCGGAGGGGAGCGACCGGCGCGCGATGTGCAGGCTCACCGCGGCGGGATAGAGCAGGGCGTGACAGGTCGCGCAATGACCGTGGCGCTCGCTCATCGCAAGCCCCAGCGCGAGATAATGATCGGCGGCGTCGAAGTCGTTTGCCATGAGGCGGTTGCGCGTCATCGAGGCGTACAGGCGCGTCAGGCAGTGGGCGCGCATGATCGCCCGTTCGGCAACGGTGACTCCCTCCTCGAGTACTGCCATCGCTTCATCGAGTTGACCACGCGCCGTCAGCAGTGTGCCCAGCCGCTGTAACGCCACCGCCTCGCCCGACGCCGCCCCGAGTTCGCGGTACAACTTCACAGATTGCCGCAGCACCGCCTCCGCTTCCTTCCAGTGACCCGCCTGAAACTCCAGGGCGCCATTGAAGCACTGGCACAGCGCGACGGCGCGCGGCGCGCCCATCCGCTGTGCCTGCGCCAGCGTGGTGGAGACCGTCTGCTTGACTTCCTCATAGCCCTTATCACCATACAGGTGATACTCCCACAGTCAGAGATGGACGTCGAACGCGTCGGACACATCCAGGGCTGGTCCCGCCAGCACGGCGCGCTGCTCCTCGAAGAGCAGTCCCTTCTGCCATTCGCCCAGCGAGTGACAAGCCAGCGCCAGCATCTCGAAGGCGCGCGCAATCGCATTGGGTTTATTGAGGCGCTCGGCGACATGCAGGCTCTTCTGTGCATATTCAAACGCCTGCTCGTATTCCCCTTTGTGCCAGTGGAGTTGCGCGAGGGTATAGAAAAGATACGGAACCTCGGAAGCGTTCGCCTGCTCGTCCACTTCCGCGAGCGCCTGACGCAAATGTGATTCTGCCGCGTCTGTGTTCCCCGCTGTGATCAGCGCTTTCGCCACGCCGCAGCGCAAACGGACTCGGTCATGGGGCGCGGACTTCCAGCCGTCGCGCGCGGGCAGCGCGATGGCGCGCTCGAAATACTCCACCGTGCGCGGTGTGTTCGCCAGCGTATCATGCCACCAGCCAAGCGATTCCAAGATCATCCAGCGCCGCGCGGGATCGTTGACTCCGAGCGCGTCCATCAACGCCAGCGCCTGCTCGAAATGCTTTACGGCAACTTCAAAGGCGAAAAGATCCGCTGCCTTCTGTCCCGCCTGAATCAGATACTCGAGCGCGCGGTCGCGGCGGTCGCTCAGATTAAAGTGATATGCAAGGTCTTCGATCTTGGAAGCGAGTCCTTGCGCGCGTAAGGCAAAAGCCGCTTCAATGGCTTCGCCCGCGCGGCTGTGCAATCGGGCGCGGCGGGCGCGGCTCAACGAGTCATACAGCGTGCGGCGGATCAACGCGTGGCGGAAGCGATACCCCGTCGCGGTCTCTTCCAGCAGGTGCGCCGCCAGCGCGTCATCCAGCGCGTCGAGCAGGTCGCCGTCCGAAAGGGAGGTCATGAAGCGCAGTGTCTCGAAATCGAACTCGCGCCCCGCCACTGCCGCGCAGGTCAATGCTAATTCGACCTGCGATCCAAGACGCGCAACTCGTTCGCGCAACAATTCTCCCAAATCGGTCGGCGCGCGCAGTTCGGTCGCGGGCATGAGAATCCATTGACCGTCGCGTTCCTCCAACTGATTCGGCTTGGACAAGGCGCGCGTGATCTCCTGTGTGAAGAATGGATTGCCCTCGGCGATTTCGTGAACCGCAGCGATGAGCGACGCATCCGCTTCGCCACCCAAAACCTGATTCACCAGCCGAGCCGTGGCCTCCGCTGACAGCGGACTCAATGTCAACGTCTCGCTGAGATGTTCGCGGTAAAGGGAATTCAACAGCGAGCCAAACGGAGTTGTGACCGATGTCGCCAGATCCGTTCGATACGTGGCAAGCAAAATAATGGGCGATGTGCGCGTGTGGCGCGCAAGGTAATGGAACAGGCGCAGGCTGGCTTCATCCGCGGCGTGAAGATCATCCACCAGCAAAAGAAGCGGCGACTGTTTTGACTCATCCGTCAGAAAATTCGCGGCAGAGTTGAACAGCGCCCATTGATCGCGCTGCGAATCGCCCGAACCATCTTTGAAATGCGTGATCGGATTTTCGTTCGCCGCGCGTCCCGTCTCGGACAGAAAGCGATCAAACGCCTCGATGAACGGCTGATACGGCAAGTGTCCCTCCTGTTCGTGCGCCGCGCCGATGAGCGTTTTCATCCCCGCACCCGCAGATATGCACAATAATTCGCCCGCCAATAATGTTTTGCCGACCCCTGTATCGCCCGAAATCAAAATCGTTTTTCCTCGACCTTGTTGAACCGACTCTTGCCAGGCACGTAATCTTTCAAATTCGGATTCGCGCCCCACGAGAACATCACTAGGTTGAAGATGTGTTGAAACAAATCCGATTCGTTCCCGAGTTATTAGCGTCGGGGTCGGCAGCGGCGCGAGTTTGCCGTTGAGGATCTGGGTATAGAGCGCGGCGGTTTCGGGTTCGGGAGTGAGGTCCAGTTCGGAGGCGAGCGCATCCACGCACGCCTGATACTGACGCAGCGCGTCGTGACGGCGGCCCGCCAGCGCGTAGGCGCGCATCAACTCGCGGTGGACAGGTTCATCCGCCTTGTCATGCGCGAGCAGAGGCGTGAGCAATGGAAAAATACGATCATACTGACGGGCATCGCGATGGAACGCCGCCAGCGCGAGACTGGCATCGCGGTATTGGCGGCGAAGCGATTCGCGCAGAGTAATCGTCCACTCGTCGTAAAGGTCGTCTGGAAGCAGATCGCCCTGATAAAGAGCAATTGCCTGTTCGAGAGATTCGATTTGTTCCGCTTGAGTCTTGGCGTGAATTGAACACAACCACTCGAACTCCGCTGCATCCACCCACACCGCATCATGGAGCGAAAGCACGCCGTCTTCGAAATCGAAGGTGGATTTGTCTGCCTGCGCGCCAAGAGATTTATTCAAAGTTTGACGTAACTCGTGAATTGTTCGATAGAGATTATTCGCCCCCGTTGCAGGATCGCTCTCACCCCAAAAGAGGTCAATTGCCTGATCCTTGACGAGCCGTTTGTGGACGGCAAGATATTTCAACAACGCCGCGGCTTTGCGGCGAGTCCACTCCTCGGCGCGCAATTGTTTCCCCCCGTGCGTGATCTCAAACCGCCCCAGCAGATGAATGCGTACGGGCGAATCGCGCAAGGACTTCATTCAAACCTCCATCACCAGATCCCGTCCTTGCGAGCCGCTGGTGGAGTACGAAGGTATCAAGACCAGCGACGAAGCAATCTCCCGCACGGTGATGGGGATTGCTTCGTCGTCGCAATGACGATATCAACCGTCTTTCTCGTGGTGAAGTTTATCCGCGATCTCGTACTTGGTGAGTTTGATGAACCTGGCTTTACCGCGGAACATCCACGGGACGATCTGTTTGGCGTGTTCGAGACTTTCCGCTTCGACGATTGCCCACGCGGAATGATTCCCGTCTTCGCACCCCCATTCGAACCAATGCAGGTATCCGGCGGCATGGATTTCCTTCACTGCCCGGTCGCAGTCCTCGGTGGTGTGGGGCGACTCGATAAGGTATCGTTCCATTTTATACCTCTCATTACCGATAAGGTTTGTCGAAATTATATTCCCTTTGCCGAAAAATTCAAGATGGCGGTTGTGGACGGTTCAATCTGTCAATCAAAAACGCATACTCGAAAGCGGTCTCTTTGAGAAAGTCATACCTCCCCGAGGAACCCGCGTGGCCCGCGTGGAAGTTGGTTTTCAACAATAATAAGTTATTGTCCGTTTTGAGTTCACGCAATCTGGCGGCGAATTTGGCTGGCTCCCAATACGCCACGCGCGGATCGTTGAAGCCCGCCGTCAAGAGAACGTTGGGATATTCCGTCGCTTTGACGTTGTCGTAGGGCGAATAGGACATCATGTATTCGTAGTGTTCCTTGATCGCGGGGTCGCCCCATTCATCGTACTCGTGTGTCGTGAGTGGAATGGTCGGATCGCTCATAGAGTTGACCACATCCACGAACGGAACTTTGGCGATGACGGCTTTGAACAGGTCTGGTCGCATCACCATGCTGGCAGTGACGAGCAATCCGCCTGCCGAGACGCCCATGACGGCAAGTTTATCCTTCGACGTGTATCCCTCCTTGATGAGGTGTTCGGCGCAGGCGATGAAGTCGGTGAAGGAGTTCTTCTTTTTGAGTACCTTGCCGTCCTCGTACCATTCGCGTCCCAAAGTCGAGGAACCGCGGATGTGTCCGATGGCGTACACAAACCCACGGTCCAGGAGGCTGACGCGGCTGGAGGCGAATTCCGCTTCGAGGGTCGCGCCGTAGGCGCCGTATCCATGCAGGAGCGTCGGGTTGTTCCCGTCCAATTGCAAGCCTTTTTTATACGAGATGGAAATCGGAATCTGTTTTCCGTCCGGCGCGGTCGCGTAAATCATGTCGCAAACGTATTGCGATTTGTCGTAGCCGATGACCTGCTCCTCCTTTATCAATTCCCATTCGCCGCTGTCCAGATGGATGTTAATGATCGAATGAGGCGTGACGAGGGACGAATATTTGATCCGCAGTTTGTCCGTGTCGAATTCGTAGTTTGATTCCGGCTCGAAATGATACGCAGGTTCGGGGAATGTCGCGTACCTGGCGTTGCCCGCCGCGCCCGCATCGCTGATGCGGATCTGCTGCAATCCGCCCTTGCGTTCGTATACCACGAGATGGTTCTCGAAGGTGTCCAGCCACGTGAGCATCACGTCCGGGCGATGGGGGAGAACCTCCTCCCAGTGTTCGCGGTTCGACCTTTCCACCGGCGCTTTGACCAGTTTGAAGTTCTTCGCGTTCTCGTTCGTGATGATGAAGAAATAACCCTTGTGATGGGCGGCGTAGTATTCGATCCCATGCGTGCGCGGCGATAGGACTTTCGGTTCGTCTTCGGGACGATCGGCGGAAAGGTAACGCGTTTCGGTGGTCAGCGTGCTGTGGAGATCAATGAGGATGTATCGGTTGTCGCGCGTCTTGTGGAACATCAAAAAGTAGGTCTCGTCCTCCTCGGAATAGACCAGAACATCCTGCGCGGGATCCGTCCCGATCCTGTGACGATACAACTTGAACGGGCGTTTTGCTTCGTCCAGCGTTGCGTAAAAGATTGTCTCGTTGTCGTTCGCCCATTCGACGCCCGTGTGAAAATACACGCTTCCGTGGGCGTTGGGGATCGTTTCGGGAAATGCCTCGTTCGTCGTCAGGTCCTTGATGTGGATCGTGTACGTTTCGTCGCCGCCGTAATCCACCGAATAGGCGAGTTTGTTCCCGTCGGGACTGACCGCGAACGCGCTGAGGCTGCAAAAGACCTTTCCCGCCGCCAGTGCGTTCTGATCGAGCAATATTTCCTCGGGACTTTCCGGCGAAACCTTTTTGCGGCAGAAGATGGGATACTGCCTGCCCGCCTCCGTCCTTTGATAATACCAATACCCGCCTCTCTTTGCGGGGACGGTTGAATCGGTTTCCTGAATCCTTTCCCTCATCTCGAAGAAGAGCGCGTCCTGCAGGGGTCTTGTGTGACCCATCGCTTCTTCCAGATACTTCATTTCGGCAAGCAGGTAATTCATCACCTCCGGGTCCTCGCGTTGACGGAGCCAGAAATAATCGTCCACGCGCGTTTCGCCGTGTTGCGTGATGGGATGAGGTCTTTTCGGGGCAATGGGAAAAGGTGTCATAAAAGAATTCTCTCTATTCATTTGGTTTTTCGAGGCTCGTTGCGAGCAGGGGACAGGCGGCATTATATCCGCAAAGCGGATTTAATGCCGCCCTTATGTTGGAATCCGACCCCGTCATTCGGCGACGGCGCCTATTTGACTATCGTCCTTGCCACATTCGTCACGCAATTGAAAATCGAGTTGACGCACACCGCCACGCTCCCGCTGAAATCCCCGCTCCGTATGGCTTTGCCGTTGAAAATAATGGTGAGCACCTCTCCTGAGGCGAGGGGCTGATTGAACGTATACGTCTGGAAGGTTTCGCCGCCGCCCAGCGAATCGTATTGGTAGGTCTGCGTATACGGCGGGATCGTGTTTTCGAGGACAATGCCGTCGAGATAATTCATGCTGAAATCTATGCCCACCAGTTCGACGTTTTTGTCGCTGACATTTTTGACTGTGAGGTTCAAGATGACATTGCTCCCTGCCCGTATCTCCACTGGAATATCCATAAGCACGGTCACTTCCTCCGCGGTCTGCGAACCGAGCCAGTATAAACCGCTGAAACCGAACAGGATCACCGCCAGGATGCACACGACCAACGCGAGGCATCCCGCTGCGATCCAGATCAGTGTTTTGTTGGTGCCGCCGGTGTTTTCCATGATCCCTCCTCAAACCTGATATATCCGATAACTCGTCACGTACTTCTTGTGATACACCGAGATCCATACCGCGTCGCTTTGGTTGCCGCCGAGACAGACAACGTAATTGCCGATCTCCCCCAACAGGAACGAAACGTGCGCCCAGCCGTCGTCCCACAGGAACGTGGTCACTGCGCCTCTCCTGGGTGGAAGGGGACTGGCTGCCCCCCAACTCCGCCACGGATTGACGAGCGCGGAATTCATCGAGGGCAGCCGGACCTTTTCGATGCACCAGTTGACGAACGCCGCGCACCAGTCCGTTTCGTCGGGCAGGGAGGAATATTTCTGTGCCAGGTCCGTGCTCATCAGGTATTCCACGATGCGTGGGTTGTGTTGCGCGCCCGGCACCTCGCGCGTGCCGAACTCCGCAAACGCGGCCGGCAGCCACGGAAACTCCTCATCGCCTTTTTGAATGGCAACCTCTCCCAGCGGCGCGAGCCTCTCGATGGGATACCAGCCCGATTCGCCCCAGGCATTCTCGCAATGTTTCCATTTTCCGTCGGTTGAAATTTCATCCACGATGACGACGTGATTGAACGCCAGTTCCGCCACCGCGGGATAATGATTATCCGCTCCCTCCCGCATGGACAGGTCGTCGGTCAGCGCGCGGTGGAAGCCGGTGGCTGGATAATCTTCGGGCGAGGCGAGCAGATCGTTCAGTTCCATCAGATATTTCGCAGAACACCAGCCCGTCTTGTCCTCCGGCGTCTTCACGTTGACCCACTTCCAATCCGGCGTCGCGCTCAAAAACACCAGCCTGTTTCCTCGATTGACCTTTCCAACGATCGAATATCCCGTACCGGGACCGGAGCGCACGTTCAGGGTATCCACCGTGACGAGCAGGATGACGTCCGTCGAACTGGCGGGCGGCGGCTTGGGGATGGGGGTCATGTATTTGAGCGATGCCCAGCCGATGACTCCGGTGGACTTCCGCACCTGCCCCCATCCTCCATCGGGGGAGACGGCGAGTCCGTCCACCATTTCGCTTTTCTTCAGCGAACCGATCACCGCGTAATTCGTCCCGGGTCCCTGACGTAAATTGAGGCTGGTCGCGTCCACCCGATACTTTTCCCCGCCCTCGGAGGGCGGCGGGGTTTCCACCAGCAATTCCAGGTAGCCTCGATGACTCCAGCCCGTCACGTTGTCCTGTGTCCTGACGCGGACCCACTCGTTCACGATCTCCCCTCCCTCGACGATGTTATTCCGATACAACATGCCGATGGTGGAATGGTTCGTACCGGGACCGGAACGAATTCTCAATGCGCCTGCTGTTACGCGATAGTTGGGCATGGTAACTCCTTACCTCTCGCGCTCCTGAAACAGCATCGGGACTTTGTAAGCGGAGTGGCGCTGATGGTCTCGATATGTGCTTGGCATTACTCGACCATCGGTGCCATGTCGCTCAGCGCGAGTCCTGCGTTTGATAGATCTTCGCGATCACCTCTTCGAGCGGCGGGTCGGAGATGGTGATGTCAACGACGCTTCCCGCGCCCGTCAGGTGGGATAGTATCTTTTCAACGGGTGTTGTACGCGTGTCGAAGCGCAGTTTTACGCCGTACGCGCCGACCTTCAATACCTCCGCGCCGTCCACCGCAAAGGACTTGGATATCTGGTCGGCGTAACGCACCTCCACGAGTTTGGAGGTGAGGTATTTGCGTTTGAGGTTCGAGACCTTGTCCTCGTAGACGATCTGTCCGTGGTTGATGATGATGACGCGCTTGCACAAGGCTTCGAGGTCGCCCGCGTCATGGGAGGTGAGCAGGACGCCCACGTTTTCGAGCCGCGCCATCTCACGAATGGCATCGCGGATACGTTGTTTGGCGACCACGTCCAGGCCGATGGAAGGCTCATCGAGCAGGATCAACTTCGGGCGGTGAAGGAGCGAGGCGGCGACTTCACAGCGCATCCGTTGTCCGAGCGAGAGTTTGCGGACGGGGGTCTCCAGCAGGTCTTTGATCTCGAAGGCTTCAGCGAGAAAGCCGATCCGCTTTTTTGTCTCATTGTCTTCGATCTCGAAGATCTTTCCGAAGAGACGGAACGTGTCAATGGCGGGGAGGTGATACCAGAGTTGCGGGCGCTGACCGAAGACCGTGCCGATGTGATAAGCGAGTTTCTGCCGTTCCTTCCATGGAACGAAACCAAGCACTTTTGCATCGCCGCCTGTGGGATGCAGGATGCCCGTGAGCATTTTGATGGTGGTGGATTTGCCCGCGCCGTTGGGACCGATAAAGCCGAGCAGTTCGCCCGCTTCCATCTGGAACGAGAGACCGCGCACGGCTTCGATGGAACTGTATTGTGGCTTGACCAGCGACCGCATCGAGCCACCCAGACCCTCGGCTTTGCGTTTGGTCTGGAATGTCTTTTGGAGGTTTGCGACTTCTATGGAGGGCATGTCGGCAAG
>JABWAU010000137.1 GCA_013360875.1 Anaerolineales bacterium
TTATCAGTAGATCACGAAAGCGCGTATTAGGCGGTCTCTACCGCCGTATTTGCGCCAGAGGGCGCAAATTACGCCCTGTTTTCGTGAAGTACTGATTATATAACTTCGACGATGGATTTCAACTCGTCGAACGATTTGATCGTGAGGCAATCGGCTTTGGGGAAGATGCCGATCGGGTCGTAGAGGACGGGCGTCAGTCCCGCGCGACGTGAGCCGACCACGTCCGCGAAGTAGTTGTCGCCCACGTACACAGCCTCCCGCGCGGTCAATCCGGCGCGTTCCAGGGCGTGTATGAAGAGACCAGGATCGGGTTTGTACGAATCCACCTCCCCGCCCGCGAGCGAAAAGGAAAAGAATTCGCCGAGGTCGTGTTCCGCCAGCGTTTCGTGAAAAGGCTTGTCGCGGTTCGAAAGCACCGCCAGGAAGTAACCCGCCTGTTTCAATTTTGGAAGCGCCCTGCGAACGTCCTCGGGGACAATGCTATTAGGCTGGTACACCTCGCCCATGTGCGCGGAGGCTTTGGGCGCGAGTTCGAGAGCCTGCTCGGGAGAGGCGCCCAGCGCAACGAGCCGCCGTCGGCTGTATTCGACCCAGAAATTTTCGGTATCGGCGGAATGCGCGAGCAGGTCGTCGCGCAGGTCGGGGGAGTTCGCCCAGTAGAGATGCTCCCAGCGCGCGGCGCGCAAACGATCCTCCTCGTTCAGGCGCAGACCGAGCGCGATAACGTACTCGTTGAAAACGTCTCCGCCCGCAGGGACACTGTGACGGAGCGTTCCGTCGAGATCGAAAAATATGGCTTTGATGTGATGGTTGGAATTCATGGCGGCTATGTTATTGCGAATATAATGATATTGTCAAGTAGGGGCAGGCGCTTCGTCTGCGCTGAGCTTCCCTGAAGGAGAGCATAGTCAGCGCGATATTTATTTCAGGAGGAACACATGGGTAAACTCACCGGCAAGGTCGCCATCATCACCGGCGCGACATCGGGAATCGGAAAGGCGACCGCGTTGTTGTTTGCAGACGAAGGCGCGGCTCTGGTCATCACGGGACGCCGCGCGGAATTGGGTGAACGCGTGTCGGACGGGATCAGGCAAAAGGGAGTCCGATGCGTATTTGTCCAGGCGGATCATTCCCAAGCCGAGGATTGTTCCCGCGTCGTGGAGCAGACTCTCGCCGAATTCGGGCGCGTCGACATCCTGTTCAACAACGCCGGCATCGTCACGAGCGGGACAGCCGAAACGACAACGGATGAAGTCTGGAACGAGACGCTGGCGGTCAACGTGACGGCGGTCTGGCGTATGAGCAAACTGGTGATCCCTGTGATGAAGCGGCAGGGCGGAGGCGTGATCGTCAACAACGGCTCGGATTGGTCGGTGGTGGCGGGCAGGGACGCGTTCCCTTACGTGGTCAGCAAGGGCGCGGTGGGGATGATGACGAAGGCGATGGCGCTCGATTTCGCGCGCGACAACATCCGAGTGAACGCGGTCTGCCCCGGCGATACGTTTGTGGACAGGTGGCTGGAGAAGGGGTACTTCGAATACTCCGACCCGGTGAGTTTGGAGCAGGCGATCAAGGACTCGAGCGATTACATCCCGATGGGGCGCTTCGGGAAACCGGAGGAGATTGCGCGTGCGGTGTTGTTTTTGGCTTCAGAGGATTCGTCCTTCGTGACGGGTCATTTATTGCTGGTGGATGGAGGCAATACGGCGCAGTAGTGCGGGTGATTGGGTCAATGATAATTTCAGTGAATTACGATTTTGGGGTCAGGGGACTTGCCCCCGTTCCATTCGACTTTGCATGGCCGGAATGACGGCGATTGAGTTGCCAGGCGTTATACTTGCAACAAAGGAAACCACATCATGCTCACACCCCTCAATTTCCTCCTCATCGCCATTGCCGCGCTGGCGGCGGGCGCGGTCAATGCTCTCGCAGGCGGCGGGACGCTCATTACCTTTCCGATGCTCACCTTTCTCGGCGTGCCGGCCGTCTCTGCCAACGTGACCAACACCGTTGCGCTCTGCCCCGGTTACTTCGGCGGGACACTTGCCCAATGGAACGACCTGGACGGACAGAAGAGCAGGCTGTTGCTGATCGTTCCCGCCAGCGTCGTGGGTGGTCTGTTCGGCGGCTGGCTTCTGTTGCAAACGGGTGAAAAACTGTTCAGGGACCTTGTGCCATACCTCATCCTGCTCGCTTCGGGATTGCTTGCGATTCAAGACCCGGTCCGAGCGTGGTTGACGCGGCGCATGGCGGCGGGACAGGGTGCGCGGCTGGAAAAAATCACCTGGTTTCCCGTCACGCTGGCGTCGGTCTACGGCGGATATTTCGGCGCGGGTCTGAGCGTGATCGTGCTTTCCGCCCTGGGCTTGACGCTCGAGGACACGCTCACGCGTCTAAACGCCCTCAAACAGGCAGTGGCATTCTCGGTCAACATCGCCGCCGCGATCTATTTCCTGTTCTCCGGGCAGGTGCTTTGGCTTGCCGCGCTGGTGATGGCGGTCGGCGCGCTGGCTGGCGGCTGGCTGGGAGGAAAACTCGCCGGAAAGATCAAACCGTCCACGCTCAGGTGGACGGTGGTGGCAATCGGCGTGGTCGTCTCGATCGTCTATTTCGTGCGCGGGTAAATTCCCCGTTGCGAAACCCAGATCAACAAGTCTCCCCGTCATCCACGTAGCAAAAATCGCCCTGGAACCTCTGCCACTCCTGCATCAATCGTTCCAACTCCCGGATATATGGGCGGATTTGATCTCCGCTGACCGTCTTTTCGTTGTTCGTGATCACGGGCAATGACGTCCCCTCGCCGAACAATCGCGCCGCTTCGTTCGCATCCATCACCACGCGGTCATATCCCAACACCATCTCGCGGAACTCGGCTTCGATGATGTCGGCTTGCGGACTTTTCTCTTCACGGTAAAGTTTGATCATCTCACACCTTCATGGAGTATGATTGCAATTCACCGATACAGACGTTCGGGCAGGACCGATCTTACACCACACGGAGAATTATGAAATTCACACTCCCCGCGCGCAGGCCCTTCAACTTTTCATCCGTTGTCCACTCGCACGGGTGGCGTCAACTCGCGCCGTTTTCGTATGATGAGGCTACCAATACGCTCGGCTACATCTTGTGCCTCTCGAACGGACACGTCATTGAACTCAAGTTGAATGACGGGAAAGACGGCGTCAACGTCGAAACGGACAAACTCAACAAAGCGGAACAAAAGGAGGCGGCGGACGCGGTCACCTGGATGTTCGGACTCGACATGGATTTCTCCGACTTCTACAACGCCTCACGCGCGGAACCGAAACTGGCGCGCGCCAAAAAACAGGCTCTCGGCCGCGTCCTTCGCTCATCCACCCTGTTCGAAGATGTGGTGAAAACGATCTTCACCACGAACACGCTCTGGGGCGCAACCAAAAACATGACGCGCAAGTTGGTGGACGAATTCGGCGTACCGTTATTATCCAATGGTCGAGTAGTGGCGAGTGACAGCGAGCCACGTATCGAGACCAAAGCCTTCCCCACCCCTGACTCCATCGCCGCCTCCGATCCTGAAACCCTCAAAGAGAAAATCCGCGTCGGCTACCGCGCGCCCGCCATTCACGAACTCGCTGTCCGCGTGGCTTCCGGTAAATTCGATCTCGAAGCGCTCAAACATTCCTCGCTTCCCACCCTCGAACTCCGCAAGGAATTGATGACCATCAACGGAGTCGGTCCCTACGCCGCGGCAAACCTGCTCTTGATCCTCGGTCGTTCCGATTTCATTCCGATAGATTCATGGGCGCTGAAACTGGTCTCGCATGAGTGGTACAGAGGCAAACCCATCACCGCAAAGGAAGTGGAGAAACACTTCGAAAAATGGGGTGAGTTCAAAGGTCTCGCCTTCTGGTTTTGGGATTGGAAATACCATGAATGAACTCACCCCTCTCCACTTCCTCGACCAGCCCATCGAACCCATCTTCGATGCGCCTCCCGCGCGCGAAAAGACCCCCGACTGCCCGAACGGTTTTATTTGGGAGGGAAAAACCTACCACGTGACGGAAATGCTCTCCTCGTGGAGCGACTTCAAACGGCGCGGCAGGATGGCTCAAAATATGCGCCCGGGGCACGCCGCGGTTGCCTCCACGCGCGGATCGTTGAACGTGGGCAGGTTCTATTTCCGTGTCAAAGTGGATACGGGACAGGTCTTCGATATATACTACGACAGAGCCATGAAGAACGTGGATGACCGCAAGGGTCAATGGTTTCTATACCGCGAACGTGGAAAGGAATGATGAACCCCGAAACCGAACCGACGCCCCCGACACCCGAACCGCGATCTTATTCCGTTCCCTGGAAGCCGGTGGATCACTGGATCGGCATCTTTCTATTGGCATTGATGGACATGGGTCTGCTTCTCGCCGCATCGCAGGGCATTGGAAGTCAACTTGCCCAGAGCGCGGGACTGGTGCTGATTCAACTCGCCTACCTCATCCCGTTGCTCGTCGTCTTCGCCTATCGCCGCGTCAGCCCGAAATCTCTTGGCTTTGGACGCTTCGATTGGAACACGCTCGGGCTGGGATGCGGATTATTGATCGTCAGTTACCTGTTCATCCTGATCCATAACGTCTTACTCGTCCTGTTGGGTGTGAATACACAAGGCGCCCGGGTCCTGGAATTGTTCGAGGCGCTCGAATCGCCCGTCTGGTTCATCATTGTAGGCGTCATCTTCGCGCCCATCGTGGAGGAACTGTTCTTTCGCGGCTTCCTCTTTCAGGGCTTTCGCCAAAGGTATGGGTGGTTGAACGGCGCACTTCTCAGTTCGGTCATCTTCGGCGCGGCGCACCTCGACCCCGCCGCCTTCATCCCGACCTCCATACTCGGATTCCTGCTCGCCTACATGTATCATCGTTCGAACTCGGTCTGGCTTCCCATTCTCCTGCACATCCTCGTCAACGGGCTAGGATTATGCGCCGCCTACGCCGCCACGCAACTGCCGGGCGTCATTCCCGTGTGATCAACCGAACCTGGTTGTCGTAGAAAAAGTATTCCCACGCCCAATTGATGAAAACCACCAGCCGGTTGCGGAAACCGATGATGCGATAAATGTGCAGGACCACCCAAATCAACCAGGCGATCAACCCGCTGAACGAGAGTCCCCAAATGCGCGCCACCGCCGCGTTCCGCCCAATGGTGGCGAGCAGGCCCGGGTCCCGGTAACGAAACGGCTTTTGTTCCAATCCCTTGAGGGCGCGCTGGATGTTCTCCGCAACGGATTTTCCCTGCTGGATCGCCACCGTCGAAAGCATGGGAAGCGGCTGACCGTTCCCGTTCTCGAGATATGCCGCGTCGCCGAGGACGTACACTTCGGGATGACCCGGCAACTGCAACGCCGCCTCGGTTCTCACCCGACCCGAACCTGCCACCTCCACCCCAAGCCGATTCGTGATCCCAGCCGCTTTCACGCCCGCCGTCCAGATCAGCGTATTGGATTTGATCTCCGTCCCATCCGCCAGCAGCACGCGTTGACCGTTGTAATCCGTCAGCCGCGCGTTGAACATGACCTCCACGTTCTTTTTGCCCAACAAACGATGCGTTGCCCTGCGTAACTCATCGGGATAACTTGCGATCAGAGCCTCCCCAGCCTCGAGCAGGATGACGCGTGCCTCGCCAATATTCAGCGCGGGATATTCCCGTTTCATCACGTGAGAGATCAACTCCGCCAGCGCGCCGGAGGTTTCAACTCCGGTGGGCCCGCCGCCGACCACCACGAAAGTGAGCATGGCTTTTCGTTTTTCGGAGTCCGCCTCGCGGCTGGCTTTTTCGAACATCTTCAATAAATGGTTGCGCGTCGCGACGGCGCTTTCAATGTCCTTGATCTGAAAACCGTTTTGCTGCACGGATTCCATCCCAAAGAAATTCGTCTCTCCGCCCACCGCAAGCAGGAGATAATCGTACGCGATCACCGAACCGTTCAATTTGATATAGCGCGCTTCGAAGTCAATGGAGGTCACTTCGCCCATCTGGAATGCAAGGTTCTTTTGCCTGCGGAAGATCGTCCGCAGAGGGTAGGCAACCTGCGAAGGGACGAGCCCCGCGATGGCGACCTGATACAGCAACGGCTGGAAGAGATGATAGTTGTTCCGGTCCACGAGCGTAATGCGGACGGGCGCGTTCCGCAGTCCTTTGGCGGCGGTCAACCCGCCAAAGCCCGCTCCGACGATGACCACGTGGGGGAGTTGTCTGACGTTCATGTTCACCTCGCTTTCCTGGGTTTTGTGCCGCAGCCCTTCGATGAACTCGAGGCAAGCATTGATGCCGCCAGGGTTGGCAGATGCGACACATATTGTGAAATTTGTCACTTTTTTCTATTGTAATAAAGACGACCTTAATTATCAAATTGTTCCCAAAACAAAAAGGCGTCAGGGAAACCTGTCGCCCATCGTATTTGGAATCCAGAAGATTGCTTCTGGGTGTTTCGGCGGCAAACCGCCGATTCCAAACCTGTTACCCGTCATATCCATTCGGATGCCACTTGTGCCATGCCCAGGCGCTGGCAATAATCTCGTGCAGGTCGTCGTGTTGGGGCTTCCAGCCGAGTTCGCGTTTGATCCTTTCGGAGGAAGCCACAAGACGCGCGGAATCGCCGGGGCGGCGCGGAAGTTCCTTGACCGGGATCCGCTGTCCCGTGACCTGACGCGCCGTCTCGATCACTTCGCGGACCGAATAGCCGTTTCCGCTCCCGAGGTTGTAGATCAGCCGGTCGCGTTCCCTAAGTCCATCCAGAGCGAGCAGGTGCGCGGCGACCAGGTCCGTGATGTGGATGTAGTCGCGGATACAGGTGCCATCGGGTGTGGGATAATCCGTCCCGTAGATCGAAGCCGCTTCAGCGTGTCCGAGCGGAACTTGCAGGACGCGCGGAATGAGGTGCGATTCGGGCTGGTGCGCTTCACCGCGTCCCGGCATTGCGCCCGCAGCGTTGAAGTAACGAAGCGCGGCGTAAC
Source organism: Anaerolineales bacterium (assembly GCA_013360875.1). GTDB lineage: Bacteria > Chloroflexota > Anaerolineae > Anaerolineales > Villigracilaceae > Defluviilinea. The sequence continues at coordinate 6,985 of JABWAU010000137.1, forward strand.
GCAATCCGTGGATTTGGCGATACCAATCGAGCGCCTCCTCGATCATGAGTTTGGTGTGACCATACACATTGGTCGGACCGAGGGGCGATTCTTCGGTGAGCGGTTCGTCGCTGGATTGATAGACCGCGGCGGTGGACGACAGGACAAGCCGCTTCACCCCTGCGCGGACGGCTGTCTCCATGAGGGCAAACGAGTTCGCCACGTTGTTGTGATAGAAACGACCGGGGTCCTTCATGCTTTCCCCCGCTTCGATGTACGCCGCGAAGTGCATGACCGCGTCGAATTTTTCCTTCGTGAGCGTTTCCGCCAGCGCGTGGCTGTCGGACAGGTCGGCTTCGATGAATTTTGCTTCAGCAGGGACAGCCGCGCGATACCCCGTGACGAGCGAATCGTAGACGGCGACGGAATACCCCGCCTTGAGCAATGTTTCTGCCATTGCCGAGCCGATGTAGCCCGCGCCGCCTGTGACGAGGATTTTCATGTATCAAACTCCTGATTGATTGTCAATGCTTTACGGAAGTTATCTGTAGCAGCCATTTTCCCGGCGCCGCCTGCCGAGACAGGTATGGTCGCTTGTTACCCGAACGGCTGACGCGAGGCGGTTACTACGTTTTCGTGATTTACCGATTATAGATGTGTTTTGTCATTTCCGAATAGAACCTTCTTTATGGTATCCGCGAAGTGGAATTTTTGGTGATTACCCACAATGCGTAGAAAGCGTTCTCTAACGCTGGCGAGGCGCATTAAAGACTGCGCACTACGCGCGAGATGTGGGTAATCACCAGGGAATTTCAATTGACAGCGCGGCGGAATCACGTATAATAGCCGCATGGAGCCCCATTGTTGCACGAACAACTCTGGGTTATTCTTTGCACAAGGGTTGCGCGGCAACCCTTGTTTATTTATCGAACATTCAGGAGGACATTATGGAAGAACGTGTGGCGATTTTCATTGATGGGGGAAACCTTTATCACTGCCTGAAGAAGGACTTCCTGAGAACCAAGTTAAACTTTGAAAAATTCACCCGGAAAATCGTTGGAGATCGGAGATTGTTCCGGGTCTATTATTATGCGGCTCTGCCAAAACAGAAGGATGACCCGGAAAAATACGTTGCGCAACAGCGTTTTTTGGACGCGCTGGACCACGTTCCCTATTTTGATGTCCATATCGGCAAACTTATAGTGCATGATGGAGTTAAGAAGGAGTTGGGACTGGATGTGCAGCTGGCTGTTGACATGTTGGAGATGGCGTACACGGACGCTTATGATACAGCCATTTTGGTGAGCGGTGATGGAGATATGGCAAGCGCAGTGAGCGCCGTGAAAAGACTTGGTAAACATGTCGAAAACGTGACTACCCCAAGCACATCCTCCGATCATCTGCGGAAAATTTGCGACCGTGTTCTTATTTTGGATAACGACTTCCTGAACGATTGTTGGGAGGAAGTCGGTGAAAAGCCCAGTCCATAGAGTTTTTTTTTCGCGTTACCATCTCCACTGTACTGCATACCATTCGATGTATTCCTCGACGTGCGCGCGCCAGTATTCTTCCGTGTGCGCGCCGTTGTAGAGACGCCATTCGTGGGGGAATTCATTTGCGTTGAAACGTTCTTCCACGAAAAGCGCCATGTTCAATTCCTGGTCGTTCCCGCCGATGTCCATGAAAATGCCGGGGCGGGAGGCGATGGGAATGTCCGCGATCCATTTGTCAATTTGCATCTTGTCGTTTTGAAGCACGGCAAGGGAGTGCAGACCGATGACGCTGAACAGATCCCAGCGGGTGAGTCCCAGCCGCAGCGCCCAGCCCGCCCCGCGCGATAAGCCTCCGATGGCGCGGTGATTTCGATCCGGCAGGGTGCGGTAGGTGGAGTCAATGTGCGGGATGAGGTTGTCCACAAGCCGTTGACCGAATCCCGCGCCGGGCGGGAGGTTCCAGTAGCGGTCATCGGGGAAGACGATGATGAAGGGTTGTGTTTCGCCGGAGAGGATGAGTGCGTCGAGGGCATTTACCGCGCCCAGACGAATCCACTGGTCGGCGGTGTAGGTCTGTCCGTGCAGGAGGTATAGGACGGGGTAACGCTGTTCCGTTTTTTCATCGTAGCATCGAGGCAGGTAGATGAAATATCCCTGCGGAGGGGATGTGGTGTCGAGAAAACCCTCCTCCACGCGGCCGGGTTGGGTGAGGCAGGGTATAGATGTAGGTGTTGGTGTTTCTGTTGGAGGAGAGGGTGTGTCCGTGGATATCGATTCGGGAATTGAAGTGATGGGGGCAAGGGTCGGGGAGAGGGGAGGCGGGATTGAAGGTGAACAGGAAGTCATCCCCGCGACCAGCGAGAGCAGTATCGTCATCCGTATTGTTGCTTGACGGGCACTCATCCCAAGCATTATACTCACAGACCGTAATGGAAATCGGGGCGTAGACCGGCAGCGCGCTTGCTTTGGGAGCAATTCCAGTTCAAATCGCATCGGTAAAGGGGAAATGCCGTCAAACCGTATTCAATTTTAAGCAGGCAAGAGTCCTTTTTCAACGCGAACCGGGGACGCGTCAAGGCTCTACACGCGTCCAAGTTTCTTTTATTTGCGCTTCTTCTTTTGTGAGTATCATTACATCGTCAGAGGCAAACTCAACGTCTTTTTCCTTCCAGCCTCCACTCTGCGCCATAACTCACTCCGGCCTTGGTGCATAAATCGAAAAGTAGGCACAATCCGTTCATCAAGTTCAGGCAGTTAGGCAAGCTTGTAGGCTTGCGGCATGCCCAAGTGCGTCATTC